>JBDLII010000138.1:0-5515 GCA_039714995.1 Pseudomonadota bacterium | reverse complement strand
GCGCGATGAACTCGCCGGAGACTACCAGCAGCTTGAAATCCTGCTCAGAAAGCTGGAGCAGGACGAGATCCACATTGCCGTCTTCGGCCGCGTCAGCGTCGGCAAGTCGGCGCTGCTGAATGCACTGCTGGGGCAGATCCGCTTCTCCACCAGTCCGCTTCATGGCGAGACCCGCGAGGTGGCGATGGGCGCGTGGAGCGAGTACCGGGACGGCAATGTGCTGTTGATGGACACCCCCGGCATCAACGAGGTCGAGGGCGAGGAGCGTGAACGCCTGGCGGCAGAGGTGGCAAGCAGGGCCGACCTGGTGCTGTTTGTCGTCGACGGGGATATCACTGCGACCGAACACTTAGCCCTGCAGCAGCTTGCACAGCGGCATCTGCCGGTGCTGCTGGTGTTCAACAAGATCGACCGCTATACATCGCAGCAGCAGCAGGAGATTCTGGAGTCGCTGCAGCTGCATACCGCCGACATGATCAAAGCGGAGGATATTGTCACTGCCGCGGCCGACCCCGCGCGGCAGATCCTCATCAGGGTCGATGCGGACGGCAGTGAATCCGAGACGACCCGCCAGCCGGAGGTGGATGTCGAAGCGGTGCGCACCCGCCTGTGGCAGATTCTCGAGAGGGAGGGCAAGAGCCTGGCGGCGGTCAACGCCTCGCTCTTTGCCAGCGATCTCGGCGACCAGATCGGCGCCAGGATCATGGCGGCCAGGCGCCACATGGGAGCGCAGCTGATACGTACCTACTGCATCACCAAGGGCGTTGCCGTTGCCCTGAACCCGGTCCCCGTCGCCGACCTGGTGGCTGCAGCCGTGGTCGATATCAGCATGATCGTCCATCTCTCGAAACTGTATGGACTGCCGCTCAACCGCGGCGAGGCAAAGGAGCTGGTGATGGTGATCGGCGCACAGATGGCGCTGCTGATGGGCACCGTGTGGCTGGTGCACTCTCTCTCCTCACTGCTGAAGCTGGGCACCGGCGGGCTGTCGGCGGTGCTGACCGGCACGGCCCAGGGGGCGCTGGCCTACTACAGCACCTACGTCGTCGGCCAGGTTGCGGAGCGCTACCTGGCGCAGGGAAAATCCTGGGGCGAGGGCGGGCCGAAGCTGGTCGTCAGGGAGATCCTCGACTCCATCGACCGCGACACGCTGCTGGCCGAGGCCAAAGTGGATATCCAGCAGCGCCTGAAAAAGCAGGCGTGACTGCCTGGCTGTCGAGTCGAGCTACAATGAGACAAACACCGGAAAACCGGTTAAATTACTGCGACGCTCAGTCGATATGCTCTATCTACGACTGCAACCACAGTTTTCAAACAAGAATTGAGGTATCTGTTCAGCACATGCGATATCGCGACTGCTCTTGGGCATACCATCAGGAAAATACCGTGAATACCCCGATGGAGGTTCGTGTCGGTATCCATGTCTCGAATGATTCCTTCAGATATATCCCGATTATCCTTATGTTTGCCCTGTCACTGGCACTGCTTTCGATGCACTCACTCTCTTGGGCCGCTGAACCGGGCTATCGATCGGTTTACACGAGCCTGAAGGAGTGCCGTATCATCGAATCATCGGAGCAGGAGGCGGATCCTGAGATTGACCATTTTACAGCGGAGTGCCCGGCCAGGGAGGATTACCGTCTTATTCATATGGGCGAGGATGCAAGAAGCTGGATCGTCCTCAAACGGGGGGAGGAGACAGTGATCGACCTGTATGATGATGTCATGCAAAATCAGCCCGGAGCATTCCCTTTTGTCTCCGGAGATGTTGCCGAGTGGCGCTATCAAGACGGGTCGCTGGTCGCATTGATCTTCAGAATTGCCGGCAGTGATCTGGAGACAGACGAGTTAAAGTCTCGATTGATGGTCGTAAGGTTCGATGCGAACCGGGCCTGCATGATCGGGGTTGCCGTTGCCAATGAAAAAGCCAGGGAGATCGCCGACAGCGATAAATCGTGCTCCTCTGCTGCTGAAGATGCCGGGAAGTGAAACCGTTATCAATGACTCGATAATCTGCTGCTGATAATCCATGTTTCGAAGTATGCTCTCTGTGTTTATCGGCGGCTGGATGCTGTGGTTCTGGATCGACAAGCCGGACCCGCGCCTGTATCCGCTGCCGCCGGTCAGCGACAGTGTGACTGAGAATTTTCAGAGGGCATTCGATATGCTCAAGGGCGGGTATCCGGAAATAGCGTTTCTCTATATCTGGGACGCGCACTATCTGATACTCTCGCTGCTGGGAGGTTTGATGCTTGTCGCGCTATGGCAGAGCGTATCGCGCACTTTGAGCAGGCGGCGCATGCGTCGGGATTACCTGCCGCCCAGGCAGAAGCGGGCGAACCGGAGGATGCCGACGCGCAATCCTGATGAAGCACAAGTGGAGAAACACAACAGCGAGGAAACATCATGAGACGATATGCTTTTACCCGGGTCCCTGTATCCCTGGCGTTGCTGTTTGCGGGCAGCCTGGTTCAGGCCGGCGACGTCATCAGCTCGGTTGACAAGGATGGCAATGTCACCTTCTCCGATCATGTTCCGGTCAATGCGGTGACATCGAAGGAGGTCAGGGTCGAGACCATCCAGCCTTCGCAGGAGGGCATGGCGGCAACGCTGGAGACGACCAGGCAGTTGAACGAGGAGGCGGAGAAAACCCGGGAGCAGATCGAAAATATGCGCAAAACCCGCCAGGAGCAGGCGGAGAAACGCAGAGGCAGAATCGAGGCGCAGCGCCAGCTCTCCCGTGGAGAGGCGGTCGAGCCGCTGCAGGAGCGCGGCGGCGTCGTCATTGACGGTGAGGAGTTTGGGCCTGAATACCGGCAGTATCTCGAACAGCTGCACGAGGCGGAATACGGCAGCGGCGAAGGATCGAACGAGTACCGGGAAAGCGCTGAATGAATCAGCATCCTGTGTGGTATGAATGAATGTTCTCAATAAACCGTTCATCATCGTGGTCAGAAGACCGCTCCTACACCAGGTGCAGCATAGCGCTGTAGGAGCGGTCTTCTGACCGCGATGATGTTCGGACTTATCAACAACTATCTATGAACAAGCTCCTGGATAACGACAGTGATGCAGGCGTCGCGATGAAGCTGCTCAGGCCTATGCGCGACGCTGATATCGACGCCGTGGTGGCACTGATCGAAACCCACGACGAGGATGACGCCGAGGAGGCACAGCGCTTCTACCGCGAGTTCAATGGCTGCTTCGGCCAATTCGTGCTTGAGCAGCAGGGCGAGGTGGTCGGCGTGACCGGCTTCGAAGCGCCGACAGGCTGCGAGCAGACCTACTGGATCAACTGGACCTACATCGATGCCAGCCACTGCAACCGGGGGCTTGGCAGGAGGATGCTGACGGAGTTGTTCGACTATCTCGAACATCAGCAGGGTGCGCGCAAGCTGTTTGTCAAGGTCAGTGATTACGTCGATCCGGAAGATGGCCCGCTCTACGCCGCGGCATTGCACCTGTATCAGTCCATGGGCTTTGCCATCGAGGTTGAGCACCGTGACTTCTACGCTGTCGGCGAAGCCCAGATCATCCTGGGCAGACGCATGCAGCCCGGGCAGCAGGCTGCTATCGAGGAGCAGCGGGTAGCGATTCAATTCAACGAGATTTTTGAAATCGGTGAGACGGAGGGGAGCTGGAGTTTCGGCTGGCATGAGCAGCGGAAGCGCGGCGCCGATGCCCCCTTTACCGTGCAGGAGCTGCAGACCGGCCTCGATGCCGTCAGGGCGGAGGGTGCGCGCGTCGTGTTTCTCAGTTTTCCATCCGACTATGCCGGTATCCGCGAACCCCTGCTCGAGGCGGGATTCGGGGAGGCCGGAAAACTTCTCGATTACTATGCCGACGGTATCGATGAATTACACTATGCATTTACATTCTGATCATGCAACCAGGAATGAATTGACTGCATGTCATTTCGACCGCAGGGAGAAATCTATAGACTTTCCTTGAAAGACTGGGCAGTTGTAGGGGGGATAAGCGACAGCGCATCCACCAATGTGCCAGAATTATGGTGGATGCGGCAAAAAAACGCCTTATCCACCCTACGAATCTCCACTCTTGCACGGAGTTATTCAGATGCAATCCATCAATATGTCAACAACCGTGAGTGAAACCAATCAATGAAAATGAACACAGTAAAAATCGTCCCGCTCATCCTCGGCATTCCGCTGCTGCTGAACGGCTGCAGCCCGCAACAGCCCGGCGTCGATCTCGACCGGGTGATGAAGATCGCCCTGGAGAGCATGCAGCGCTATGAACAGACGACTCTGAGCGGCGTCGACGGCAAGATGGATGATGCCGCGATGGCGCAGTTCAGCCGGGATCTCTCCGATGACCTGCGTATGGCGCAGCCGCCGCTCTATACTGGTCCGCTGAGCGCCGTCGTCGCAAAGGATGGTTCGATCCAGGGCTACCATGACCGCAATGCCAACTATGTCAGGGAGACCGGTGAAGAGGATCTCTTCAAGATCGAGATCGACAGCCAGAACAAGCGTATCATCGCCTCCAACGACGGCGTCGTGAGGGACCAGGGCATGGGCATGGGAGGCGGCTTTCTGATGGGCATGCTGATGGGCAACCTGTTGAGCCGGCAGAGCGCCGCCGGCATCAGGCCGGGTGCTTTCAACAACGTACGTGCCACGCCGAAGCCGAGGACGAGAACAAGATCGAGCTTCGGCAGCGCCCGCTCGCGCGCCGGTTCCGGCAGCTTCTCATCCGGAAAATAGTCCTCCTATCGTCCTCAGGGTTTTCCCGAATTTTTTCAAAAAAAACTTGAACTTAGGGAATATTGTTCTATTCTTAATGCAATATCCGACCCATCATGGGTTCTGATATCGCCACAGCATCACACATAAGAGAGGAGGAGAGTCATGACAGGCATTTTGAAGGCAGCTGCGTTGCTCTGTGTAACGACGGCTTTGAGCGCGCCCGGCGTGGTCGCCGCCGACAGCATCATTCCACTGCAGGGTAATCAGGAGCCGGCAACGGCATCACTGGGGCGGATACTTGCCGAGCGTGGCTGGAGTGTTACCACTGAAGCGGATCAGAGCATCCTGGTGCGTCCCCGGCAGGAAGATGCCGACTATGTGCAGACGTCTGCTCCACAAGACGCTCCGCTGCAGCGAGTAGCTGCTCCCGCCATCGATGCGGCCTACTGGCAGGCCAGCCTCGAGCCCCATGGCTGGGGTGTGGAACAGGATCAGGACGGCAGTATCGTTCTAATACCGGGCGCCGCGGAGCAGCAGAGCGTGGCGGCAACCGCCGCGGTTTCACCGCCGCCGCAGATTTCGGCGCAAATCGAGCTGGCTGAATTGCGTGACCGCCTGAGCCCGCATGGCTGGGGCGTGGAGCGTGATCGGGACGGCAGTGTCCTGTTGATTCCGGGTGCCACAGAGGTGCCAGCTGCAGTGGCCGCTGTCCCGGCGCAGGCATCTCCAAGGCCAGCTGCAAACGAGCAAATCGATATCGCCGACTGGCGGGCGACCCTCGAACCGCATGGCTGGAGCGTGGAGCG
>JBDLII010000137.1:0-5603 GCA_039714995.1 Pseudomonadota bacterium | reverse complement strand
TTGTTGCTGTCCCCCTTCGAGCAGCTGCAACTCACCCAGATGCGCCGGCAGCATCAGTGGATCTGCTGTGCGCCATTCGATCTCGGTGGCGGCGTCAAACTCCGGCTGGCAACCGCCGGCATAGAGCAGCTTGTTGTAGCGCCTCAGTTCAACGCCGCTCCAGCTGATCCGCGGCATACGCCCGGGGGCGGCTGCAAGCTGCCGGACAAACGCGTCAAGTCGCTTTCGAGGCGGCGGAGGCAATCTTAGCTGCGATATCCAGTGGCGCAGCAGCAGAGGCCGCCAGGCGCGCGGCTGTTTCAGCAGGGGGCCAAGCCTCAGCTGCCCCGGTGCAGCAAGCATCTCCTGCAGCAGCCTGTCGCACTCCACCTCCAGCAGCTGTGCTGCATCCGCCAGATGGCCGGCGCTGTCGGCGATTGATGCGGCCGCCGCAGGCCAGCGCCGCGTCAGCCGCGGCAGAATATCGTGACGCAGAAAGTTGCGGTTGATGTCCGTAAGGGCGTTGCTGGGATCATCGACCCATGTCAGGCTGTGTTCCTCGGCATAGGCTTCCAGAGCGGATCGCGAGATTCCCAGCAGCGGCCGCGCCAGCCACCCCTCGCCGAAGCGGCGAATCGCAGGTATCGCAGACAACCCCCTGACGCCGCTTCCGCGCATCAGGTTCAGTAGCAGGGTCTCAGCCTGGTCGTCACGGTGATGAGCCGTCAGCAGCATCTCCTGCGGCTGCATCAGCTGCTGCATCACCGCATAGCGCGCCTCTCTGGCCTGCGCCTCGAGACTCTCGCCGGCAGCGGGCTGCAGTGACAGGGAGATGGCGTGAAATGGGATATTCAGCTGCTGGCAAACCTGCTTGCAATGCCTCTCCCACTGCAACGACTCCTGCTGCAGTCCATGGTTGATATGGACGGCGGCCACTTCGGCCTGGAGTCCCTCCCTGGCGGACGCCAGCAGATGTAGCAGCACGCTGGAGTCAAGGCCTCCTGAAAAGGCCAGCAGATAGCGCTCTGTTGGCGGAAGCCGGGAAAGCTGTTGAAGCAGTGTGGTCGAATTGATTGGCATCTGCAGGAATTGATGCGCTGCGTTCCTCAGCACATCCTATGACGAATCAATTGACAACCGGCATTCAGGCCTCGGAAAAGCTGCCGTAGCTCATCAGGCGCTGGTAGCGCTGCTCCAGCAACGCATCCAGTGGAATCTCCTGCAGCTCGTCGAGCGTGGCGAGCAGCGAGGCGCGCAGGGTCTCGGCCATGCCGTCAGGATCCCGGTGAGCGCCGCCGAGCGGTTCATCGATGATGCCGTCGATCAGCTTGTGCTCCTTGAGCTGCTGCGAGGTGATCGCCATCGCCTCTGCCGCCAGCGAGGCTTTCGCCGCATCTTTCCACAGAATGGATGCGCAGCCTTCGGGTGAAATCACCGAGTAGGTGCTGTACTGCAGCATGTTGAGACGATCGCAAACCCCGATCGCCAGGGCGCCGCCCGAGCCGCCCTCGCCGATCACGGTGCTGATGATCGGCGTTTTCAGCTGTGACATCTCGCGCAGGTTGCGGGCGATGGCTTCACTCTGCCCACGCTCCTCTGCACCGACGCCGGGATAGGCTCCAGGAGTATCGATAAAGGTCAGGACCGGCAGCGTGAAGCGCTCGGCCAACTCCATGATACGCAATGACTTGCGGTAACCTTCAGGGCGGGGCATACCGAAGTTGCGATGCAGCTTTTCATTGGTATCCCTGCCCTTCTGGTGACCGATGATGACAACCGGCCTGCCGTCAAGGCGCGCCACGCCGGTGATGACTGCCGGGTCGTCAGCAAAGGCGCGATCACCATGCAGCTCTTCAACATCATCAAAGATCCGTTCGATGTAATCCAGAAAATAGGGACGCAGCGGATGCCTGGCGATTTGCGAGACCTGCCAGGGCGTAAGTTTTTCAAAGATGGTGCGGGTCAGCTCCCGGCTTTTCGCCTCCAGGGTCGCGATCTCGTCCTGGATATTGATTTCGGTGTCGCTGCCGACATGACGCAGTTCATCAATCTTCGCTTCGAGTTCAGCAATCGGCTGTTCAAAATCGATAAAGTTCAGATCCATTAGAGTACCCCGGTTACTCTTAACCTCTTGAGACAGGATGATAACCAACCTGGATGGACTTTTCACCCAGAAATTGACGCAGCCGGTGCAGCAGCGCATCGCGTGGAGCCACGCGCCAGTCATCGCCAAGCTTGAGCCTGCCCTTGTAGTGTTCGCCGTTGTAGTCCAACAGCACCTGGCACTCGCCACCCTGGTAGGGCTTTAGCAACGCGCCGAGATCGCTGATCACCTGCTCCAGCGGGTGACCATTGAGATTGTGCGCATCGATATCGAGCGTCAATCGCGACGCATGCAGCAGCCGCGCCTCTTCTACAGCAACGGCGCGCACGGCCCGTACGTTGAGGGCATCCCGATAACCATCGTGCACCAGGTCGCCCTCGATCATCAGCACGCTGTCTACCGCCAGTATCTCCTGATGCGCCTCCAGCGTCTCGCTGAAGAACGTCGTCTCGATGCGCGCTGTGCGGTCGTCGAGCAGTACGTTTGCCATCATGCCGCTGCGGCTCTCACGGCGATTGATCATCATCACCAGCCCGGCGATGCGCACCCTTTGCGGCTTGCGGCTGCCATTTTGCGGCAGGCTCAGGCTGTCCAGGCGGGTGACGCCCAGCGAGGCAAGGTCGCTTTCGTAACGATCGATCGGATGCCCCGTCAGGTAGAGCCCCAGGGTCTCTTTCTCTCCCTGCAGACGCTGCTCATCCTGCCAGTCGTCCCGGAGCGGAATCAGTTTCGGGTCAATCGTCTGCCGGCTTTGCGCTTCACTCATGCCGAAGAGGTCGTTCTGGCCTGATGCTGCATCGGCCTGCCGCTGCTCGGCCATCTTCAGCGCCATCGGGATCTGGGCTATCAGGGAGGCCCGGTTTTTTCCCAGCTGGTCCATGGCGCCGGCGCGGATCAACGCATCCATCACCCGGCGGTTGACCTTTCTCAGGTCGAGACGCTGGCAAAAATCGAAGAGATCGTGATAGGGTTTGCTGGTCTTGCCGTCCCCGCGCGCCTTGACGATCTCGTCGAGGGCGGACTCTCCCACCCCCTTGACAGCGCCAAGCCCGTAGATCACTGCGCCCTCGTCACTGACGGAGAACATGTAGTCCGAACGGTTGACATCGGGAGGCAGCACCTCGAGCCCCATCGAACGGCACTCCTCGATGAAGGTGACCACCTTGTCGGTGTTGTCCATATCGGAGGAGAGCACCGCCGCCATGAACTCGGCCGGATAGTGGCATTTCAGCCACAGTGTCTGGTAGGAGACCAGCGCGTAGGCCGCCGAGTGGGATTTATTGAAGCCGTAACCGGCAAACTTCTCCATCAGGTCGAAGATGTACTCGGCGGTCTCCTCTTCGACATCCCGCTTCAGCGCGCCCTCCATGAAGATATCGCGCTGCTTGGCCATCTCCTCCGCTTTCTTTTTGCCCATGGCGCGCCGCAGCATGTCGGCGCCGCCCAGCGTATAACCGGCCAGCACCTGGGCGATCTGCATCACCTGCTCCTGGTAGAGGATGATGCCGTAGGTGGGTTCGAGAATCGGCTCAAGATCGGGATGCGGATAGACAACCTCGGCGCCGTGCTTTCGCAGCACGAAATCATCAACCATGCCCGACTGCAGCGGCCCCGGGCGGTACAGTGCAACCAGTGCGGTCATATCGTCAAAACTGTCAGGCTTCAACTTGCGGATCAGCTCCTGCATACCATGCGACTCCAGCTGGAAAACAGCCGTCGTCTCGCCGGTCTGCAGCAGCTGAAATGCCTGCTTGTCATCCATTGGAATCGCATTGATATCGACAGCCGGCTCTCCCTGCTGCTGGCGGCGGCGATTGATGGTGTGCAATGCCCAGTCAATGATCGTCAGCGTGCGCAGGCCGAGAAAATCGAACTTGACCAGCCCCACCGCCTCGACGTCATTCTTGTCGAACTGGGTCACCAGGTTGGCGCCGTCAGCCTCGCAATAGAGCGGCGTGAAGTCGGTCAGCACCGTCGGTGAAATGACCACCCCGCCGGCATGTTTGCCGGCGTTGCGCGCCAGCCCCTCGAGTTTCAACGCCATCTTGATCAGCGCGGCGACCTCCTCGTCACCTTCATACAGCTCCTTGAGTTCGGTGCTCTCCTCCAGCGCCTTGGTCAGCGTCATGCCGATCTCGAAAGGCACAGCCTTGGCGATGCGGTCGACGAAACCATAGGGATGCCCCATGACTCTTCCCACGTCTCGTACCACCGCCTTGGCGGCCATGGAGCCGTAGGTGATGATCTGCGAGACGGAATCACGCCCGTAGGTTTGAGCCACGTAGTCGATCACCCGGTCCCTGCCCTCCATGCAGAAGTCGATATCGAAATCCGGCATCGAGACCCGTTCAGGATTCAGGAAGCGCTCGAACAGGAGGTCATGCTCAAGAGGGTCCAGGTCGGTAATCTTCAGCGAGTAGGCCACCAGCGAGCCGGCACCGGAACCGCGCCCAGGCCCGACCGGAATGGCATTATCCTTGGCCCACTGGATAAAGTCGGCAACGATCAGGAAGTAACCGGGAAAGCCCATCTGCGAGATGACGTCCAGCTCGAAATCCAGCCGCTGTTGATACGCCTGCAGGCGCTGCTGATATTCCTCCGCATCCTGATCAAGTATGCCCTGCAGGCGCTCTGCCAACCCTTTGCGGCTCTCCTGGGCAAAGAATGTCCCGGTGGTCATCCCCTGCGGCACGGGAAACTCCGGCAGCACGTTCTCTCCCAAAGTCAGCTCAAGATTGCAGCATTTGGCGATCTCAACGGAGTTTTGCAGCGCAGCAGGCAGGTCGACAAAGAGTGCGCACATCTCCTCTTCGCTGCGCAGATACTGCTGGTCGGTATAGAGTTTCTGCCGGCGCGGGTCATCCAGGGTGCGGCCGTCATGGATGCAGACGCGCACCTCGTGGGCCTCGAAGTCCTCCTTGTTCAGAAACCGCACATCGTTGTGAGCAACCAGCGGCAGTTGCTGCTGCTGTGCAAAGTCGACCAGCAGGTGCAATGCATCCTCTTCATTGACGCGGCCGGTGCGGCTCACTCCAAGAAAACAGGCGCCGGGAAAATGAGTGCGCCACTCGGCTGCATTGGCGGCAGCGATATCGACCCGGTTGGCCAGCAGCGCCTGTCCAATGTCGGATTCATGGGAAGGCGCAATCGCAATCAAGCCGTCACTGCTCCCGCTGAACCATTCTCTATCCATCATCGCCATGCCGAGATGCTGGCCCTCGCGGTAGCTGCGCGAGACAAGCCTGGAGAGGTTCAGATAGCCATCCCTGTTGCGCACCAGCAGCAGCAATCGATGGGGCTTGTTGACGTCCTCTGTATTGCGCACCAGCGCATCGACGCCGATGATCGGCTTGACGCCCGCAGCAGTCGCAGCCCGGTAAAACTTGACCATCGAGAAGAGGTTCGAGCGATCGGTATTGGCGACGGCCGCCATCTGCCCGTCGCTTACGGCGGCCGCCAGTGGCTTGATGCGCACCATGCCGTCGAGCAGCGAATATTCGCTGTGAACACAGAGATGAAC
>JBDLII010000136.1:0-5605 GCA_039714995.1 Pseudomonadota bacterium | reverse complement strand
CTGGATCGGCTGCCGCGGCGGAAACGCAGCAGTGGCAGCAACCATGCAAACAGTAGCGAGCCCAGCACCACTCCGGCACCGATCAGAAACCAGCGCTGCTCGATGTTGTTGCCCAGCTCGCGGTTCTGTTGTTGCAGATCGGCATTCTGGCGCTTGAATGCGGTCAGCTGTTTCAGCAGGTCAGAGCGTTCGCCGGCAATCCGGATGGCATTGGCCGCGGTCTGCTTGATGCCGGCAAGCTCCTGCGTCAGGCTTGCATTTTCTGCGCTGATTTTCTGATGCTGCTGCTGCAGGGTGGAGTAGTCTGCCTGCAGCTGGGTCAGCCTGCTGCGAAGCTGGTTCGGTTCCACCTCCAGCTCCTGGAGACGCCCCTGCATCTCCTGCAGCTGCTCTCTTGCGCTCGGCTCCTCAGTCAGGAAACGCTCCAGCACGAAGCCTGTCTTGGCGTCCGCTGTCTTTACCTTGGCATAGCCGCTCTTTTTATCGACGCTGATGACTTCAACCGGGGTGCCGCTTTTGAGCATCTTCAGAATGCGTTTTTTCTTGCCCGGCTCACTACGGAAGGTAATCGTCAGCTCATCGGAAACGTAGCGGGTTTCGGCGATCGCATCGGCAGTCGATACGAGGACAGCGGCGGAGAGCGTCAGCCCGGCAAGGAGGTGTTTCATCATGTCAGTAAGAACTCCATTAACGCTTTTTGTGCATGCAGGCGGTTTTCCGCTTCGTCCCAGACGACGCTCCCGGGATCGTCAATAACCTCGGCGGCGACCTCTTCACCGCGATGAGCGGGCAGGCAGTGCATGAAGAGTGCATCCCGGGCTGCGAGAGACATCATTCTACCTGTTACCTGGTAGCCGGCAAAGGCGGCCTCCCGTTGTTTCTGCTCCTCCTCCTGCCCCATGCTTGCCCAGACGTCCGTTACGACCAGGTCCGCGCCGGTTGCCGCTGCCATGGGGTCGCGAAAGATTTCGCAGTGCGACGCAGCTGGATCGAGAATCTCCGCCAGCGGATCAAAGCCCTCCGGTGCTGCGATGTTCAACTTGAAATCAAGCCGCCTGGCCGCGTTGATGTAGGAGTGGCACATGTTGTTGCCGTCCCCGATCCAGGTCACCGTTTTGCCCTGGATGTCACCGCGGTGCTCAAACCAGGTCTGCATATCCGCCAGCAGCTGGCAGGGGTGGTACTGGTCGGTCAGGCCGTTGATGACCGGAACCGAGGAGTGTTCAGCGAATGTCTGGACGATATCATGCGAGAAGGTGCGGATCATCACGATGTCGACCATGCGCGAAAGCACGCGCGCACTGTCCGCCACCGGTTCGCCGCGCCCAAGCTGGGTGTCGCGCGGTGACAGAAAAAGCGCATGACCGCCCAGTTGTGTCATGCCTGTTTCAAAGGAGACGCGCGTGCGGGTCGAGGATTTTTCAAAAATCATGGCAAGCGACTTGCCGCGGAAGGGTTGGTACTCCTCACTCCTGCTGCGCATTGCCTTGAGCTCGGTTGCGCGCTGGATGATACGGCGCAACTCCTGTGGAGAGAGGTCCAGCAGTGTCAGAAAATGGCGATTCTGTTTCATAGCATGGCTCGATTATCAGCGGCTCAATGGTGGAACGATTAATTTCCTCAGTTAAGCCAGTGTGGCGATGGGTTTTAAGTTTTTAGTTTTAAGTTTTAGGTTTTAGGTAACTTCTGACTAGTTCCACTTTTGTCGTCCCGGCATATGCCGGGATCCAGGAAATCAACCACATAGATTCCGGCATGCGCCGGAATGACGAATTGATCAGGGGCTCCTTAAAACCTAAAACCTTTCTTATTTGCCGGTGAACTTGCGGATCAACTGACTGACCCCTTCGATCAGGGTATCAGCCTCCGCGTTGCTCATATTCAGCGGCGGCAGCAGGCGGACGACCGATTCCGCGGTCACATTGATCAGCAATCCCTGGTCGAGCGCCATGCCTGTTAATTCGGCGCAGGGGCGATCCAGCTGAATGCCGAACAGGCAGCCGGTATGGCGGATTTCGGTGACAGCTTCGACACCATCCAGCGCTGCAGTAAAACCCTGCTCCAGGTAGTCGCCGAGCGCCTGTGCTTTATCCGGAATCTGCTCTGTCGTCATGGTGTCGATGACGGCCAGAGCCGCCGCGCAGACCAGTGGATTGCCGCCGAATGTGGAGCCATGCGAACCCGGTGCAAAGAGATCGGCCGCCTCGCCGCACGCCAGGCAGGCGCCAATCGGGACGCCGTTGCCCAGCGCCTTGGCCAGCGTCATGACATCCGGCCTGGCGTCTTCATGCTGCCAAGCGAACCAGGCGCCGGTACGGCCCATGCCGGTCTGGATTTCGTCCAGCAGCATCAGCCAGTTGTTGGCATCACACAGCTCTCGAATCGCCCGGAGATAGCCGCCGGGGGGGATGTTGACCCCGCCTTCCCCCTGTACGGGCTCGACCATGACCGCGACAATCGTGTTGGATTGTGCGGCAAGTGCTGCAATGGCCTCGATGTCACCGTAGGGCACGCGTATGAAGCCCTTTACCAGCGGCTCGAAGCCGGCCTGCACCTTGCGGTTGCCGGTTGCCGTCAGCGTTGCCAGCGTACGTCCATGGAAGCTGTTCTCCATGACGATGATAGCCGGCTCCTTGATGCCGTTACGATGGCCGTGCAGACGCGCCAGCTTGATGGCGGCCTCGTTGGCTTCGGCGCCGGAGTTGCAGAAGAAGGCGCGATCCATTGACGCCAGTGCTGTCAGGGCGTCGCCCAGCTGCTGCTGACGTTCGATGCCGTAGATATTCGAGGTGTGCACCAGTGACGAGGCCTGCTCACACAAGGCGCTGGTCACGGCAGGGTGCGCATGCCCGAGACTGCACACCGCGACACCGCTGACAGCATCCAGGTAGCGTTTGCCCGACTGGTCCCACAACCATGAACCCTCGCCCCTGGTGAAAGTGACATCCAGCCGTTTGTAGGTCGCCATTAATGGCTGCGACATGATCCTGCTCCTGACTCCTGAGAGCTAAACAACAAAACCCGTGCGGCTGCACGGGAAAAACGAATAATACTATTGGTTTACAGGCGATTTTGCAACTGTAAATTTTGGCATGGCCGTACAGGTTTGCTTCTGATGATCGCGGTCAGAGGACCGCTCCTACAGGGGAATGAATTGCTCAGATGTAGGAGCGGTCTTCTGACCGCGATAGGTGCTGCAGGAAATTAGCCCCTGTTTTTGTGAGCAGCAGCTCGTCCCATAAATAACCGATACAGCAGCGGTATCATGATCAATGTCAGCACCGTGGAGAACGCCAGCCCCCACACGATGGCCGTGGCTACCGGCCCCCAGATCAGCGATTTTCCGCCCAGCCCGGTCGCCAGCGAAAAGAGGCCGGCTACCGTTGTCAGCGAGGTGATCAGGATCGGGATTACGCGCCGCCTGGCGGCGTACAGCGTAGCGTGCAGCACGCTCATGCCGTCCGCCAGGCGCGCGTTGGCCGCGGAGATCAGCACGATGGCGGCGTTGACGGCGATGCCCGCCAGCGCGACGACGCCGTAGAGCGTATAGAGGCTCAGCGGGTTGTTGGTGAGCAGCATGCCGTACACCACCCCGGTGAATGCCATCGGCACGGTGACCAGGATCATGAATGGCTGCCAGTAGCTGCGAAACTGGGTGCCGAGAATCAGGTACATCAGGCCGATGCCGAAGATGAACAGCACCCCGATGGCGTCCATGCTCTCCTGGATGTCATCCAGCTCGCCGGAGAAGTCGAGATCGATATCCGGATATTGTGCTTTGAATGCCTGCCACTGTTCGTTCAGGCGGCTGTTCGCCGTCACGGTGTCGATCAGGGCGTCGTCGATATCCGCCTCGACTGTGATCGCGCGGCGGAAGTTGTAGTGGCGGATGTTGCCGAGCCCCTGCTGGCGCGACTCCTTCACCAGCTCGCCCAGCGGGATGCCGCCGTCATCGGCCAGGGGCATGCGGAAATCCAGCAGTTCGGCAATATCGGCCTGGAGGTTGCTGCTCCCCTTGACGCGCACCTCCAGCTTTTCGCCGGCGTCGCGCATCTCTGCAACCTGGATGCCATCGACCAGCAGCTGAATGCTGCGGTTGACCTCGAGGGGATTGAGGCCGGCGCGGTTGATTGCATCCTCGTCAAGTGCCAGCAGCAGTTCGGAGCGCCCGCGGCTGGCGTCGTCCTCGATATCCTTGACGCCCTCGATGGTTGAGAGTATCCGGCGGATGGCGTCAGCGGCGGCACGGATCTCATCGTAGCGGTCGCCGCGCACCTTGACGCTGATCGGCTTGGCGGTCGGCGGTCCGCCCGACATGCGCATGAACGAGATCTGCATCGGCCCCGGAGTGTCGAGCACTGCATCACGCATCGACTCGATCATCGCATCCACGCTGCGCAGCTCCGCTGTTTTGGGGTTGAGTCCCACCAGGATCTGCCCGTACTGATCGCCGAGGCGGGGTTCGGTCTCGGTAAACATGTTGCCTGAGTAGCTGATGACGGCGCGTGCTTCACCTTGATGAATATGCGTCTTGACCTTGTGCTCGATCTCGAGGACCTTGTTCATCGTCTCCTCGAGCGGCGAGGCGGGGGGCATCTCGATGTTGATATAGAAGAGCCGCAGCGGGTCGGCGGCAAAAAAGTCCATGCGCACCAGTCCGCCGGCGACGATGCCGATGGAGGAGATAAACAGCAGCACCACCAGCAGCAGCGTCAACCAGCGGTGACGCATTGCCTTCACCAGCAGGCGCACGTAGGTGATCTGGATACGGTGCGTGATTTGCAGACGGTGTCTGTGGATTCGCGACGGCCGGTCGAAACTGACTCTGGCCGCGATGATATGTGCCGGCAGCATCCAAAACGCCTCTACCAGCGAAATCGCCAGGGCGATGGTGACCACCATCGGGATCACACGCATGAAGTCGCCGAGGATGCCCGGCAGCAGCATCAGCGGCATGAAAGCCGCCATCGTCGTCAGCACGGCGGTAGTCACCGGACGGGCAACCTCCCGCAGCGATTCGAGCGCCGCGGTAAAAGCATCGACGCCATGGCGCAGGCGATAGTAGATCGCCTCGACGACCACGACGGCGTCATCGACCAGCATGCCAAGCACGATGACGATGCCCAGCAGCACTGTCACATTGAGAGTCTCGCCGATTGCCGACAGCACCCAGAAGGTGCCGGCCAGCACGAAGGGGATGCCGATGGCGGTCAGCAGGGCGATGCGCGAGCCCAGAAAAGCCCAGGCGACCATCAACACCAGGAACAGACCGATGAGGGCGTTGTTCTGCATCAGCCCGATCGACTCCCGTGTCGGGATGGTCTGGTCATCCGTCAGCACCAGGTCGACGCCGGTCTGGTCCGCCAGAGTATTGCGGTTCTCGATATAGCCTGTCACCCGGTCAACCAGGTCAAGCGTATTGGCGTTGGCCTGCTTCATCACGGCAAGCAATACAGCGGGGCGTCCATCGAAACGCACCAGCTGATCCGGCTCTTCACGGGTGCGTTTGATGCGGGCGACGGAGTCCAGCCTCACCTCGCCCTCGGCGCCGACGATCGGGCGGCTGGCAAGAAAGCGTGGATCGCTGTTGCTGCCGGCAAGCCGG
>JBDLII010000135.1:0-5613 GCA_039714995.1 Pseudomonadota bacterium | reverse complement strand
AAAGCGATGATTGCCCCGCGGCGTGAGGAGCTCAAGTTCGTCGCCGGTCATGAATTTGTTTTTCGCCAGCACCTCCAGCATCTCCTGCTGCTGCCCGGTAACCTCGCCGACAAACTGCTGGCGCATGTTTTTGGAGATGCCAGCGCGGTAGTTCTGCATCTCGTGCGTCTCGTGACGCTGCAGAAAGCCGTCGGTGTAACCGCGGTTTGCCAGTCCCTCCAGATCGTCCAGCAGCCGCGGATCAAAAGGACGGCCTGCGACGGCATCATCGATGGCGCGCCGATAGACCTGGGTGGTGCGCGCCGCGTAGTAGTGCGACTTGGTTCTGCCTTCGATCTTCAGGCAGTCGACGCCGATTTCGACCAGTCGCTGCACATGCTCCACTGCGCGCAGGTCCCTGGAGTTCATGATATAGGTGCCCATCTCGTCCTCCATGATCGGCATGAACTCGCCGCGACGACCGCTCTCCTCGAGATACCAGGTTTGATCCGCCAGCGGGTGGCGCTGGATGCTCTCCAGCGAAACCTCCGCCGGCGGCTGCAGATCGCCCACCTGGTATTCCCAGCGGCAGGCGTTGGTGCAGGTTCCCTGGTTGGCGTCGCGATGGTTGAAATAGCCCGACAGCAGGCAGCGCCCTGAGTAGGCGATGCAGAGCGCGCCATGCACGAACACCTCGATCTCCATCTCCGGGCACTGCTGGCGGATCGCCTCGATTTCGTCGAGTGACAGTTCGCGCGACAGGATGACGCGGCTCAACCCCACCGACTGCCAAAAGCTGACGCTGGCGGCATTCATGCTGTTGGCCTGCACCGAGAGATGGATTGCCATCTCCGGCCACTGTTCCCGCACCAGCATGATCAGCCCGGGGTCCGCCATGATCAGCGCATCCGGCTGCATCTCGATCACCGGCCCGATGTCATCGATAAAGGTCTTCAGCTTGGCATCGTGCGGCATCGCATTGGCCGCCACGAAGAACTGCTTCCCCTGCGCATGCGCCTCGTCGATACCGCGACGCAGATTCTGTTCCAGAAAGTCGTTGTTGCGCACACGCAGGCTGTAGCGCGGCATGCCTGCATAGACGGCATCAGCGCCGTAAGCGAAGGCGTAACGCATGTTTTTGATGGTGCCGGCAGGCGCCAGCAGTTCAGGTTTTTTCATCTGGAGTACTGCTTGGAAGTATCGGGGTTCATCGCTGTTCGTGACGATCCACCCATTTGATCTCCTGGTAATTGTAAGCCTTCTCAATGGTTGGCTTAACAACGCTAAAATAGGGAGATATATCGAAATCCCGTGGCACGAACAGGGTGGAGTGCCTGATCCGGTAGGACTCATCCTTCTCATCGGCGACTTCGGGAAGAATCGGATAGCGCACCCGCTGGAACGCCTGGGCGATCAATGACGAGCAGATCGCCTTGGTCGGGTCGCCGCTGCCGAAACCGATCAGGCGGCGGCGGAAACGCATCGGAACCGGCGGCGTCGGCAGCAGATAGCGGGCCAGGTCGACGATATTCTTCATATCATAGGCGCTGCCAAGATTGCGCATCATGAAGGTGATCACGCGGGATTTATCCTGGTCGGACAATCCCAGGGGACGGCAGATGCGGGTATTGAGACCGGCATATTTTGTCAGTGGCACTGCGATAACGCCCTCCCTGATATCCGCCTCGATCATCACTTTGGGCTCGCCTTTGCTATCGACGTCGACGATGTCGCCGACATAGATGGCGGCATGCGACCAGGTCGATTGCGTCAGGTACTTGATGGCGCCGCTGATCCACTGGTTGCCTTCCACCAGCAGCACATCACAGGGCTGAATGACATCCTTGATCTGGGAGGCGTCGTGAACGGAAAATGTGCGATACTCGCCGCTGGGCCTGGTGATAAATTTCACCAGCAAGCGCCCCGGAATATTCAGCGTTCTATCGAGCCACATCAAGCCGTCCTTATCATGCACCTGAGAATCAAAGTATAGCTGACAAGCAAGCGTCGCAGGGTGCAATAAACCCAGCGCATCCCGCTCGAAAACGGCATCACAGACGATTCTTGATTCGTACTTCTGGATCGCTTATTCAATCAGCATGCGCTGACTCCATGGCAGTCAACTCGCAGATCTCTTGATCGCCTCGCCGGCATTCTCAAGGTCTCTGCCTACACCCTTGACCGTCTCGCAGCCGCTGGCGATAGCGAGCATGGCGACCAGCAGCAGAAGTGTGATTATCTTTTTCATAGCTGAAAAGCACCCTGTTTTTTATCCTATTGTGTACAGGGCGTGTACACAAAGAAAAAAGCACCTAGCGCCAAAACGCTAAGTGCTTGTTTTATATGGTAGCAACGGGTAGATTCGAACTACCGACCCCATCATTATGAGTGATGTGCTCTAACCAACTGAGCTACGTTGCCAAAAGACCAGCGAACTATAAGCAACCAGGCACCTGATGTCAATTGCCGAAGCGGGTTATGCATGATTATGCAGGCTGATGGGATCTTCCCGGCCATGCCCCGGCTGCTGTTTGGCGCCATCATTGCGAGCCGCCTCCAGGTCATCCAGGTAGTGTTGGTTGACATCGCCGGTTACATACTCGCCATTGAAAACAGAGGTGTCAAACGATGAAACCGTGCTGCGCCCTTTCTTTTTGACGGCATTGATCAAATCGTCGATGTCCTGGTAAATGAGACCGTCGGCGCCAATATAGGCGGCGATCTCCGCATCGGAGCGGCCATGCGCAATCAGTTCGCTGGCGGCAGGCATGTCGATGCCATAGACGTTCGGAAACCGCACCGGCGGCGAGGCGGAGGCGAAATAGACCTTTTTGGCCCCCATATCACGCGCCATCTGGACGATCTGCCGCGATGTGGTGCCGCGTACAATGGAGTCGTCCACCAGCAGCACATTCTTGTTCTTGAATTCCAGATCGATGGCGTTGAGCTTGTGACGCACCGATTTTTTGCGTGCCTTCTGCCCCGGCATGATGAATGTACGGCCGATATAGCGATTCTTGATGAAACCCTCTGCATAGGGGCGCTTCAGTTTTGTCGCCAGCGAAAGTGCAGCCGTGCGGCTGGTATCGGGAATCGGAATGACAACATCGATGTCGTGTTCCGGCCATTCACGCTTGATTTTTCCCGCCAGTTTTTTCCCCATCCGCTGGCGCGCCTTGTGCACGAAGATGTTGTCGATAATGGAGTCGGGACGGGCGAAGTAGACATACTCAAAAATGCAGGGGGTATGCGTGGTCTCTGTTGCACACTGTTGCGCATGAAAGCCACCATTTTTGGTGACCACAACCGCTTCCCCCGGCTCAAGGTCCCGGATGCGCTGAAAGCCGAGCGTATCCAGCGCCACGCTTTCGGAGGCGATCATATATTCATCCCCGGATTCCGTTTCACGCTTGCCGAAGCAGATCGGCCGGATACCGTGCGGGTCGCGAAAACCGACGATGCAGTAACCCGGGATCATTGCCACCGCGGAGTAACCGCCACGACAACGCTGATGCACACTGGTAACGGCCTGGAAGATGTCATCGGCATCGATGCGCAGTTTGCCCTTCTCCTGTAGTTCATGGGCCAGGATATTGAGCAGGATTTCCGAATCGGAATTGGTATTGATATGGCGCAGATCCGAAGTGAAAAGCTCCTTCTTCAACACCTTGGCATTGGTCAGGTTGCCATTGTGCGCCAGGGTAATGCCATAGGGAGAGTTGACATAGAATGGCTGCGCCTCCGCGGAGGATGAAGAGCCGGCGGTAGGATAGCGTACATGCGCAATCCCCATATTGCCGCGCAAATCGATCATCTGTTCACTTTGAAACACATCACGGGCAAGCCCGTTTCCCTTGCGCAGATTCAGATGGTTGCCCTCGCAGGTAACGATTCCCGCGGCATCCTGCCCCCTGTGCTGCAGCACCAGCAGGGCATCGTAGAGTTCCTGGTTAACAGGGTGTTGCGCAACGATGCCAGCAATGCCGCACATTTGTCAGGTTCCCGTTGTATCCGCCGGTGAAGATCCTTTAGGGATGACGGGTGCCGGCTGCGGAAGCGGTGGAGCGGTAACAGGCTCCGTATCGGCCGCAGGAGGCGCCTCTGACGCGCTCTCATCCGGATTATCGAAAGCGACCTCGGGTTTTTCGACTGGAGTCTTCTCATTGGCGGGAGCGGCTGTCTCCCCGCTGTCAATATATTGCTCAAAATAGGCGGGAATCTCATCCGGCAGACGCACCTTCAGCCACTCGGCGCTCTCGGTAAAATGCGGAACAATCTTCGACTCTTTCCACCAGGACTCATCCTTGAAGGGCAGGAAGCTGATGATCAGGACGATAATGACAACCAGAATGACGCCGCGCAGACCGCCAAAGAGGATGCCCGCGACCCTGTCGGTGCCACTCATGCCGCTCTTGTCGAAAACAGCTCCGATAATCCAGGTAAAGATGCCGCCGATGATCAGTACGCCAAGCAGTATGGCAATGCCGGATAGCACCAGGCGCACCGTTGAGGGCAGCCCATAGCCGCTGGGCAGCAGCGGTTCAAGATCACTGTAATAGACCAGGGAGAAGTAGATTGCAAGGCCCCAGACCAGCAGCGAGAGCGCTTCACGCAGGAAGCCCCGAAAGAAACTGACAATCACCGATATTGCGATGATGCCAATGATGACAAAGTCTACCCAGTTCACAGCTCGTCCTGAATGTCGAAGAGAAAGTGGCGTTAGTTTATCAGATTAAAATTACAGGTTTTAGGTTTTAGGCGATAAGCGCCAGGACATCATGGACGAGTTGTTGTAAGTGGCTATGCAGCCTGGCATCAAAAGATTGCCAGGCACTACTTCAAGTGTTTCACCATGCCTTTGTGACCAGTCTTTTTTTCGACCTTGTTCAGATTCTGCTGCGCTTTGCTCTTGCTTGAAAATGGTCCAAGACGAACCAGGTAGAGCCTTTTCTCGTCTACCCGGATCTCTTCAATATATGGGCTCATGCCTTCGTCTACGAGTATCTTGTGGGTTTTATCCGCACCACTTTTTTTGGCGAAGGCGCCTGCCTGGATGATCCAGCCTTTTGTGGGCGTGGACGGCTTTTGCGTATCGGCAGGGGTGGTCTCCCCGTTATCGGCTCGCGAGCCCTCGCTCGAGGCCGAAGCCTTGTCCGGCTCTCCGGCCGGTTCGCGCTGAGTCTCCTGAACTCCTGTGGAGGTCTGGCTGGAACGACTGGAAGGCGGTGGGGGCGGTTGATACTCACCCAGATCGAGCCGCTCGGAGATGATAAATTCATCTTCTGCTGATTTCGGCTTCAAGGCCTCTTCCGTTGCAGTTTTCTCATCCGGAATCAGGTCACTGCGAAACTTCCGTTGCGGCTGTACCGGAATCTCCCGCTGCAGTTCAACAGCACTTTGCGGCAACTGCTCCTTCTCCTCCAGCAGAAATGGCACAAAGATGGCTGCCAGCGCCACCAAAACAATCGCACCGACCAGACGCTTTTTTACCTGCTCTTCCACGACCCGGCTCCTGTCATATTAAATTTCGATACCACTTGCTCATGCAGCATTATAGCGACTCAGCATCTCCGGGGGCGGGAAACTTCGCAACATCTCAATAACACAGTGCTAAGAGCAGGGTTGGGGTCTGCG
>JBDLII010000134.1:0-5631 GCA_039714995.1 Pseudomonadota bacterium | reverse complement strand
CTAAAGAGGTGTGGGTGATACCACTAAAAAACAGTGGGTTGTAAGATAGTCTTTATGTTTATCTTATTATCTCCGGGCAGGGGTGACAATTTGTCAGGAGGGTAAAACACCCTACCCCGAGAGAGGGAACCATTAAGGGAGACTCTGAATGAATTCCATTGCATGTCATTTCGACCGTAGGGAGAAATCTTCAACCCAGTCATGTCAACAGGCTGCATGTTTCAGGATTTCTCGCTTTGCTCGAAATGACATGCGATCACAAATTCCTCAATTAAGTACAATAATGTGGCCGTCACTCCTGCGAATGGCGATCTGGTGTCTGAGCCTGTAGGGTTTGGTTCCGGTCAGGATGCTGACCAGGTAGACTTCAAAAATCTCACGAATTTTTCCCACCTTGAGATTGTCGGGAGTTTGTCGCTTCAACCAGCTTTTGGCAAGGTTTCGAGCTTGCGACCAGGTATTGACCGGCAAATCGACATCATCATCGGACGGCGCATGGCCGCTGCACGGCTGGATCGTCTTTCCCTCGCTACGCTGCTGTTCCGGTGGATAGAGCAGGATACTGCCGTCGCTGTTTTCAGTGACCTGCCAGCCCGTCGCCTTGAGTTTCTGCTGCATCGTCTCCATGGAGTCGTCTTGCGGTGCCGCGGCTTTCTCTTCGGCTGCTGCTGTCTCCACGGATTCAGCGGGGGGAATCAATATCAGTGATCCATCAGCGTCGCGTGATGCCTGCCAGCCTGCTGCATTGAGCTGCTGCTGCATCTGCTCCCACCGCTCATCGGCTTGTGATGGGGCGGGGGCTTCTTTCCGGATGGTTGTCTCATCAGCAGTGTCACCCGGAGGAATCAACACCAGCGAGCCATCGGCGTCACGTGATGCATCCCAACCGGCTGCCTTGAGCTGTTGTTGCATCTGCGCCCATTGCTCGTCGGCGGGCAAAGATGCCTGGCTTTCTTCACGGCTGGTCGCTATTTCTGTCTCTGCTGTTTCACGCGGGTGGAGATCGAGACTGCCGTCAGACTTGCGCTGCACCTTCCAGCCGGCAGCTTCCAGTTTATTCGCCAGTGTCTCCAGATCGATGTCTTGTGAAGCGATGGGGATGGCCCTCTTTTCTGCTGGCGTGGTCAGCACCAGATCACCGGAAAAAGTTCGATAGACCGACCAGCCTGTCTCCTGCAGCGCCTCTTCAAAGCTTGTGCTGCCTCCCTCAATAGCCGCCGCTGTACTGAAAACTAGGGCCAACAGTGCGGATAAAATGTTGGTAAAAAGTTTTTGCATTGTTCTTTCTCCGAAGATCCTGGGTGTGGTTATAATGAATCAATGATCATCACCGCAAAAGATAATGCAAAAAACATGCCGCTATTCTTGCGGATGGATAAATCGCCTTGTCAACAAGGGTGTGGCATCGGAAATGACGCAGGGAGCAGCAGGAGTGACTGCTCTCGCCTGACAAATTGTCAGATAGTGATTGATCATTCTCAATGGAATCTGTAAGCTGTACGCAATTTCTCATTAACAAATAAAGGTGTGACAGCGGATGTTGCCAGTGCAAAATAAGTAGCTAGAGGAATCACCATCATCATGGACTGGTTTGGAAAAAGCCTGAATCGTAAATTCACCCTGGCCACCATCTCCGGGTTTCTGGTCAGTTCGCTGGTCTTTCTGGGATTGTTCCTGCTCTTCTACCAGAGCGAACTGCAGCGGGAGCGGGCCCAGGCGGCGCGTGAAGTCAATCAACTGCTCCAGTCCTCGCTGGAGAACGCCATGCTCAAGCGGGATCTGGAGGGGCTGGTATTTATCGTCAACAGCCTCGGGAAGCAGCCCAACATCGGTGGTGTGATGATTGCCGATCCGGCGGGAAAGGTGCGTTATTCGACAAATGCAGAGCGGGTGAACCTGGTGCTTGACAAAGCCTTGATTCACTCTGCAGACGCGCGTACACACTTCATGCAGGATGAACAGGGTGTGGAGGTGCTGCGCAGCATCAATCCCGTTCACAACAAACCCCAATGTCAGGAGTGCCATGGTCCGATGGAGAAGAACCCCGTCAATGGCATCCTGGTGGTGGACTACGATGCCTCGTCCATTCGCCACAAGGCGCGCAAGACAACGCTGATGCTGATGGGCGCCGGTGCATTGATCGTTATCATCAACCTGTTGGGCGGCTGGTGGTTTATCCGCCGTTTTATCCTGCAACCGGTTGAGTCTCTCAGTGCCGCCAGTCACTCCCTTGCGAGTGGCAAACTGGACACCCGTGTCGAGCTGCCGGGCAAAGATGAGTTGTCACTGCTCGGTCATACGTTTAACCAGATGGCTGTAAATCTTCACTCCAGCATGCGCAAGCTGGAGGAGGGGCGTGCATTCCTCCAGGCCATGGTTGACGCCATCCCCGATGGTTTGCGCATCATCGACGAAAACTACAACATGCTGCTGGTAAATCACGCCTTTGCCAAGCAGACGGGCTACCCCGACAAGCAGTGGGTCGGTGAGAAATGCTACAAAGCCGCCCATGATCTGGATGCGCCCTGTCCCGCTGAGTTGGTGACCTGCCCCTTTAAAGAGATTCAAAGGGAGGGCAAGCCTGTCAAGCTGGTGCACCGCCACACCCGCAGTAATGGTGACGGTGGTGACAGCATCGATGTGGAGATCTATGCGGCGCCCATGACCATCATCAGTGAGGGAAAAGAGATGACCCTGATGGTGGAATCCATTCGTGATCTTGCGCAAGAGGTCCGCTTCACCCATGAGCAGCGCTTGTCCGAGCTGGGCAGGCTGGCGGCAGGTGTGGCTCATGAGATCTACAATCCCCTGAGTGCCATGAAACTGGCCCTCCACTCCATGACCGACCTGTTCGATACCGAGAAGAAATCGGAAGAGATTGGAAATTACCTGGATGTCGTGGAAGAGGAGATGGACCAGTGCATCAAGATCACCGACCGCCTGTTGCATCTGAGTGCAGCGCCAGTGGATCAGCAACAGCTGGTGGATATTCAGCCGGTGGTAAAGGATATACTCAGCCTGGTGAAATGGGATGCGGACGAGGCGTCTATCGAACTCATTGAATCCTTTCCAGAACAGCCTTTGCGTGTATTCGCCAGTGAGAGCGAGATGCGCATGCTGGTCCTGAACCTGGTGCAGAATGCTTTTCATGCCATGCCTTCGGGCGGCAGTTTGCAAATCACAGGCAGTATCGAAGAGAGCGAAGTGGTGGTACGGTTCAAGGATTCCGGTGTCGGGATTCCGGAGGATCACCTCCCGAGACTTTTTATGCCGTTCTTCAGCAGACGGGCTGACGGTGTAGAGGGCACTGGCCTGGGACTGCCTATTTCCAGGTCGATCGTGGAGAGCTTTGACGGCACTCTGGAGGTCGAGAGTGAGTTGGGCAGGGGCAGCTGCTTTATTGTCAGGCTGCCGGAGGCAAGCGTTGAGAGATTGACATCATGAAAGCCAATATACTAGCCGTCGAAGACGACAAGCTGCTGAACCGGATGCTCGTACATCAACTGAAGGGCATGGGTCATAACGTTATCGGTTTGGGGAGTCTGCACGAGGTTCAGGGGTACCTGGGTAAGCATGAGCCGGATCTGATCATCTCCGATATGCGCCTCCCGGATGGTGACTGCATGCCTTCGTTGCCCAAGCTTTGCGACTCCTGTCCGGTCATTGTCCTGACTGCTTACGGCACTGTGAAAAATGCCGTTGAGGCGATTCACGCAGGCGCTGCGGATTACCTGACCAAGCCCGTGAGCCCGGAGGAGCTTACCCTGACAGTTCAGCGGGTGCTGGAGACAGCGGCTCTGAAGGCGGATCACCAGTTCTGCAAGGCGCGTCTCGAGGCGCAATCGGGTTCCCAATCTTTCATGATCGGGCAGAGCCCTGCGCTGGAGCGGGTGAAGGAGCATATCGAAGCAGTCGCAGCCAGCGACATGACGGTACTGGTACTGGGCGAGAGCGGTTCAGGCAAGGAGCTGGTCGCACGCGCCATTCATGAACAGAGCCATCGAGCCAAGCGCAACTTCGTGGCGGTGGACTGCTGCACCCTGCAGGAGAGCCTGTTTGAATCCGAACTGTTCGGCCATGAGAAGGGCGCCTTCACTGGCGCTAACCGGCAGAAAAAAGGCCTCATCGAGGGGGCAGCGGGAGGGACCCTGTTCCTGGACGAAATCGGCGAGATTCCTGCCGCCATCCAGGCCAAGCTGCTGCGGGTTCTGGAGACCGGCGTCTTCCGGAGGGTGGGTGGAACCCGTGATTTGACGTCGGATGTCAGAATCGTGGCCGCCACCAACAGGAATCTGAAGAAGATGTCAGAGAAGGGCGTCTTTCGCGCGGATCTTTTTTACAGGCTGGAGGCCTTTACCATCAATACGCCACCGCTGTGCGAAAGGCGTGAGGATATTCCCTACCTGGTGGAGTATTTTATCCGCAACCACAACTTTTCCAGGCGGGTACAGAAAACCGTGACCATGGAGGCGATGCGCAAGCTCAATGCCTATGACTGGCCGGGGAATGTGCGTGAGTTGAAGAACGTGGTGGAGCGCGCCATTATTCTGTCCCGGAATAAAAAAACCATCCGTGGGCAGCACCTCACTTTCAGCGTCGGTGAGAAACAGCAGCCGGCCTTTCAGCTGGATATTCCTCCTGGCTCTGATCCAACGCTGGAGGAGCTCGAGGCCTCCTATTTGAAGATGCTGTTGACGAAGTATACGGGGCATCGCGCTACCGTGGCCCAGGTCATGGGTATCAGCGAGCGTCATGTCTATCGTCTGATCAGCAAGTATGACCTTGCTGGAACCAGCGCCACTGCCGCCAACGGACGAACCGCTGCCGGCGCTTCGTGAAGGAGCGCTAGCAGGCTATTGAAAAACGCATTTTTCCCTTCTCCCTCTGGGAGAAGGTTAGGATGAGGGTCGTATAATCAGACGGCGAGATGCTGCATTCCCCCTCACCCCGGCCCTCTCCCTCAGGGAGGGGGGAGTCTCAACAGCCTGCCGGGTTCTTCCTATTGCGTCGAGAGCCACTCCGCGATTGCCCGCATCTCCTCCTCGCTAACGGCCGCCATGATTCCTTTCATGACAACGGCCTGGCCATTACTCCTGGCGCCGCTCTTGATGTCCCGCATCTGATTGTAGGTGTAGTCTGCATTTTGCCCGGTGATTTTCGGATAGACGGGCTGGATGGGTGTGCGCCCGTCTGCACCGTGACAGGAGAGGCATGCCTTGGTTAGAAAGAGAGATGCTCCATCCAGGGCGGCATCTTCGGCCGCTGCGGTGGAGCCGATACCAGCCATCAGTATGATTGTCGCTGACAGGGAGAGGGTCTTCAGGGGATTATTCATCGCATGATTTTCCTAAATAACAGGGGTTAGTGATGTAGCTTGTGTGTTCTCAATAACTCCGGGCACGATCGCGGCCAGAAGACCACTCCTACAGCAATGTATAGATCCTTGTGTAGGAGTAGTCTTCTGACCACGCTTGAAAAGCGCTTGCATTCTTCTCTCAGTCAAGGAGTTATTAAATTGCTGCTCAAGTTATCCTACATCGCACTGATGTAGCCGGAAATCACCAGCGTCAGCAGCGCCACGCCGACGAAGATCAGGAAAGCGCCGAGGATATTGGAGCCGGCCTGCATTCC
>JBDLII010000133.1:0-5652 GCA_039714995.1 Pseudomonadota bacterium | reverse complement strand
CAAGAGTGAAGATGCGGCAGCGGAGAAATCCCTTCTCATCTTGGGGAGAGGGATAGGGTGAGGGGGGTAACACAATCGTTATTCTCGCAATCCAACCCCGTGCCGAGTAGAATGCGTGCATTCTTCAAACAGCTGAAAATAACATGAGCATCAAAGCCGACCAGTGGATTCGCCGCATGGCGCAGGAACACCAGATGATCGATCCTTTCGTCGAGGGGCAGGTGCGCGATGCCGACGGCGACCGGCTGATCTCATTCGGCACCTCCAGTTACGGCTACGATGTGCGCTGCGCCGATGAGTTCAAGATCTTTACCAATATCAACTCCGCTATCGTGGACCCGAAAAACTTTGATGAAAACAGCTTCGTCGATGTGAAGTCGGATGTCTGCATCATTCCTCCCAACTCATTTGCGCTTGCCCGCACCGTCGAGTATCTGCGCATCCCGCGGAATGTGCTCACCGTCTGTCTCGGCAAATCGACCTATGCCCGCTGCGGGATCATCGTCAATGTCACGCCGCTCGAACCCGAGTGGGAGGGACATGTGACGCTGGAGTTCTCCAATACCACGCCGCTGCCGGCGAAGGTCTATGCCAACGAGGGTGTGGCGCAGTTTCTCTTTTTTGAATCTGACGAGGTGTGCGAGACCTCCTACCTGGACCGCGGCGGAAAATACCAGGGACAGCGAGGTGTGACGCTGCCCAGATCCTGATTAGATGCGCTTTTCGCTTATATCGCCCAGCAGAGATTTTTTTACCACGGAACACACGGAACACGCGGAATTATTTTTGTTTTCTTTTTTCCGTGTTTTCAGTGTGTTCCGTGGTTGACTTACTGATTAAATAATAACTAATATCAATATCTTGCTGGAATATTCTAATAATTAACATCTATTTCTTGAGGCGCAGTTTCTGATTGCACCTGGTGCAGGCGCGTTGCTGACCATGAGCCATTTTGCGATGGGTGCGCAGCGTGATCAGATGTTCACGGCAGCCGCATTGATAGCGCACGCGACGCTCCCGGCGAACAGGAATTTGTGAAACGTCGTACTGATGACGCACTTCGGCGGGAACGCCAAACAGTGCCATGACAGCTTTCCATTCCATGCCGTGCGGCCGCACACGGCCTCTCCGCTTTCCTCTGACGAAGAGCGCAAAGACGACATAGTGCGCCACCTCATGCGGCACGGTATGCTCAAGGTTGCCGGCAAAGTGGAGCGCGAAGAGCTGGCTGTTGAAGCGCAGCACGACCTCTGTATCGCTGCCGCGGAACTGTCCCGCTGCTGCGCCACGCAGATCAAAGCGCAGCTGCGGGCGTGGAAATGCGTGTTGAAACTCTTTATTGGCAAGCGCGAGGCAGTGGCTGACGCGCTCTCCGATGGCAGCAATCTGCCCCTTGTCGAGATGATTGGGGAGGCTCATGGTTTGGTAATGTAGGGATTCGCCTTGCCCTGGATCTTCATGATGCGCTGGTTGCGCGCCAGCTCATCTCTCGAGGGCGGATTGTTGCGGTGCCATTTCAGCAGCAGCTTCTTCTGGCGCGGAAACAACTTCAGATCGTAGCTGCCTGCCATGTAGAGCATGGCGCGTGCAATCTTGCCACGCGCCGCTGGAGCCGGCTCCACCCGCCACTTGCGAAGATCCACCTCGAAATCGCACTCCTCGTAGTAGTGGTCCTCACCGTTGATGATGTCATAGGCCATCGCACTGCGTCTCTTGTTGACCTTTGCCAGCGCGGGATACATGTTGTGCATGTCGGCCTCGATCAGGTTGAAGCGCCTGCTGGTGCGGCGGCACTTCCGGCGGTCGCCGCATTGCAGGGTCTTGGTGACCCAACTCATCGGAAAGACGTGTTCGATGTTGATCGTTTTGTCATGCCGCCTTGAAAAATGCTTGCCGCAGTAGAGCGTCTTGCCGCCTTCAGGGTAGACCTTTTTCCAGAACAGCGGCCGGGTCTCCTGGTAGGTCGAGGCCTCTCCCGATTGCGAGGGGGATAGCGATTCCCGCTCGCGGCCGGCGATCAACACGGCAATAACAAGAGCAATAATTACGAATAATTTCCATGGCATAGCATGTATTCTTAATAGTCTTTAAATAACTCTGCGCAAAATCGCGGTCAGAAGACCGCTCCTACTGCTCTATGCAGAATCGGATGTAGGGGAGCGGTCTTCTGACCGCGATGAAACGTGATTGGGTTTTCTCATACGCAAGGAGCTATCTGCGAGATTATATCTTCTTGATAACTCCTGGAGTTGGCGTTAGCGGTGCTCCCTGGACAGCTCCACATAGTGTTCGGCCGAGTAGCGCAAAAATTTCAGCTCCCGCTCTGTCAGCGGGCGGATCTTTTTTACCGGGCTGCCAAGGTAGAGATGGCCGCCCTCGAGAACCTTGTTCTCGGCGACCAGGCTGCCGGCGCCGATGATGACGTCATCCTCGACGACTGTCTTGTCCATGATGATCGTGCCCATGCCGATCAGGCAGCGATTGCCGACTGTGCAGGCGTGAAGTATCACCTTGTGTCCGACGGTAACGTCGTCGCCGATCACCAGCGGCGAGCCGTCGTAGTGCTTGCCGGCGTGGGTCACGTGCAGCACGCTGCCGTCCTGGATATTGGTGCGCTCGCCGATGCTGATGCTGTTGACGTCGCCGCGGATGACGGTCATTGGCCAGACATTGCTGTCGTCGCCGATGGTGACATCACCGATGATCACGGCGCTGTCGTCGATCCAGGCGCTCGCGGCGATGTGCGGACGACTCGCTTTGAAGGGGCGGATATCAGCCATAGGGGTGCTCTTCTCTCTCGATCAGTTGAACGGAGTAAAGGTTATCACTATCTCCAATTCGCATCATGCTAGAATGCATTTTTTCCCACCGACCGATGCTGAACTGCCCGTGAGTGAATTGAAAAACGACCGTTTTCTGCGCGCCCTGCTGTGCGAGCCCGTGGATATGACGCCGGTGTGGATGATGCGCCAGGCGGGACGCTATCTTCCCGAGTATCGTGCTACAAGGGGAAAAGCCGGTAGTTTCCTTGACTTATGTAAGAATCCTGAGCTGGCTTGTGAGGTTACGCTGCAGCCATTGCAGCGCTTTCCGCTGGATGCGGCGATTCTCTTCTCCGATATTCTGACGATTCCGGACGCCATGGGGCTGGGCCTCTATTTTGGCGAGGGGGAGGGACCGAAGTTCGAACGCCCAGTTCGCAGCAAGGCCGATATCGACGCCATTGGCGTTCCCGATCCGGAGGGGGAACTCGCTTACGTGATGAACGCCGTGCGGGTGATTCGTCGCGAACTGCATGGCGAGGTGCCGCTGATCGGCTTCTCCGGCAGTCCCTGGACGCTGGCGACCTACATGGTCGAGGGTGGCAGCACCAAGAATTTCTCCCTGTCAAAAGGCATGCTGTTTGAACAGCCCGCGCTGATGCATGCGCTGCTCGAGAAACTGGCGGACTCAGTCACCAGCTATCTGAACGCCCAGATTGCAGCGGGCGCACAGGCGGTGATGCTGTTCGACACCTGGGGCGGCGTGTTGACGCCGCGCGACTACCGCGAATTCTCCCTGAATTACATGAGCCGCATCATCGATGGGTTGACGCGTGAAAGTGACGGCCGCAAGGTGCCGGTCATCCTCTTTACCAAGGGCGGTTCCTTATGGCTGGAGCAGATGGCCGCCAGCGGCGCCGATGCCCTGGGCCTCGACTGGACCATCGACATCGGTGATGCGCGCCGGCGCGTCGGCGACAGGGTGGCGCTGCAGGGGAATATGGATCCCTGCATCCTCTACGCAAGCCCCGCACGGATTCGCCAGGAGGTAGGCGCTATTCTCGACAGTTTTGGCGACGGCCCCGGGCACGTCTTCAACCTGGGACACGGCATCCACCCCGAAATCCCGGTTGAGCATGCGGCAGCCTTCGTCGAAGCGGTGCATGACCTCAGCCGCAGATAAACCAGGTATCCCCTATCTGTAGGAGCGGTCATCTGACCGCGAAAATATCCTGCAGGCCACTGCCATGTTCATCGTGGTCAGAAGACCACTCCTACACAGCCGATATTGCCTGCTGCTGGATCGCGTTGATCTCCCGGATCCCCTTGTGCGCCAGCTTCAGCATCGCGCTCATCTCCGCATCGGAGAAGGGTGCGCTCTCGGCGGTTCCCTGAATCTCGATGAAGTGGCCCTCGGCGTTCATGACGATATTCATGTCGGTATCGGCGCTGGAGTCTTCCACGTAGTCGAGATCGAGGATGGGGACGCCCCGGTAGATGCCGACCGAGATCGAGGCAACGGGAGAGAGCAGCGGCGACTTCTCCAGGGTTCCCGCATCGAGCAAACCCTGGATGGCATCGCTGAGCGCGACCCAGGCGCCGGAGATGGAGGCGGTGCGGGTGCCGCCGTCGGCCTGGATGACATCGCAGTCGAGCGTGATGAGGCGTTCTCCAAGCGCCTCGAGATCGATGGCGGCGCGCAGCGAGCGTCCGATCAGCCGCTGGATCTCCATCGTGCGTCCCCCCTGCTTGCCGCTCGCCGCCTCGCGGCGCATGCGGTCCGTGGTGGAGCGGGGCAGCATGCCATACTCGGCGGTGACCCAGCCGCGTCCCTCTCCCTTCAACCAGGGGGGAACGCGCTCGCCGACGCTGGCGGTGCACAGCACCCTGGTGTCGCCGCACTCGATCAGCACCGAGCCCTCCGCATGCTTGGTATAGTTGCGGGTGATGGTGATGGGGCGCAACTCATCGGGCTGGCGATTGCTGGGTCTGTTCAAGATGTTCTCCGTCTGCTGTCAATTCACGCTATTATACGCTCATCGATGGATAGCATCAGGACCGCAACATGACTGCAAGCATGACCTCCTTTGCGCGACTCGACAGACAGTTGGACAGTGGCACACTTGTCTGGGAGATGCGTTCGGTGAACCATCGCTATCTCGAGCTCTTTGTGCGCATGCCGGAGGAGTTCCGTCTGCTGGAACCCAAAGTGCGTGAGCTGACGGGGAGATATCTGAAACGCGGCAAGGTCGAGATCAACCTGCGTTATACACCATCCGCGACGACTGCCGCGGTGCTGAGCGTCAATATCGCCATGGTCGAGATGCTGCACAAGGCGCTGCGTGAGGTCACCATCCATGCGCCGGATGTCAAATCACCGACTTCGCTCGATGTGCTGAGCTGGCCCGGCGTGGCAGTCTCGGAATCCCGGGATATGAAGCCGCTGCACGATGCCGCCATGGAGCTGCTGCAGCAGGCGCTGAAGCAGATGCAGCAGGGCAGGCAGCGTGAAGGCGAAAAACTCGAGGCGATGATCAGGGAGCGCGTTACCGCCTGCCGCGGCCAGGTGGAGCTGGCCAGGGAGCGTATCCCGGCAGTGGTTTCCGGCTTTCGCCAGCGTCTGCAGGAGAAGCTGGCCGAGATGAAAGCAGAGCTGGAGCCGGAGCGCCTGGAGCAGGAGATGGCCCTGTTGGCCCAGCGCCTCGACGTGGACGAGGAGATGGACAGGCTCGGGGCACATCTCGACGAGGTGGAGCATGTGCTGGAGCGTGCCGAGCCGATCGGACGGCGCCTCGATTTTCTGATGCAGGAGCTCAACCGCGAGGCCAATACCCTGGCGTCCAAATCAGCGGATCAGCAGATGACGGCCATCGGCGTCGAACTCAAGGTG
>JBDLII010000132.1:0-5737 GCA_039714995.1 Pseudomonadota bacterium | reverse complement strand
AGTGATCGAGGTGCTGATCAGCGCAGGTGACCAGGTCGAGGCGGAGCAGTCGATACTGACGCTCGAGAGCGACAAGGCGACGATGGAGATACCCTCACCCTTCAGCGGCACGGTCGCCGAGGTGAAGCTTGCTGTAGGCGATCGCGTCAATGTCGGCGATCTGATCGCATTGTTCGATGAGGCCGGCTCCGCCGAGCCGCCTGCTGCTGAAGCGGAAGAGGAGGCCAGACAGCCTGAAGCAGCTGCTGCCGTAAAACCCGCCGCCCCGACACCTCCGCCGGTTGAGGCGCCTGCCGCGCAGCGCCTGCCGGGAGAGAAGGAGCAGAAGCCCGCACCGGCACCGGCCGAGCCGCCGAAGCGCATCACCAGCGGCAAGGCGCACGCCAGTCCCGCGGTGCGCCAGTTTGCGCGCAAGCTGGGCGTGGATGTCTCCACAGTCGAGGGCAGCGGCCCCAAGGGGCGCGTGACCAAGGCCGATGTACAAAACCATGTCAAGCAGGTTGTCGCTTCGAACGCGTCTGCGGCCGCCAGCAGCGGCGCCGGGATTCCGCCGGTCCCGGAGATCGATTTCTCGAAATTCGGAGAGACGGAGACCGTCGAGCTGGGACGCATCAAGAAGATCAGCGGTGCGCACCTGCAGCGCGCCTGGCTGAATATCCCCCATGTCACCCAGTTTGATGAAGCGGACATCACCGAGATGGAGGCATTTCGCAAGGAGAACAAGTCCGAAGCGGAGAAGATGGGCATCAAGATGACCTTCATGCCCTTTTTGATGCGCGCCTGCTCCAAGGCGCTGAAGGAGATGCCGGAATTCAACAGCTCGCTGTCGCCGGATGCCGAACACCTGGTGATGAAGAGCTATGTCAACATCGGCATTGCCGTGGATACCCCGAACGGGCTGATGGTGCCGGTGATACGCGATGTGGATAAAAAGGGGATCTACGACCTGGCTGCCGAGCTGATGGAGATCTCCGGGCGCGCCCGCGAGGGCAAGCTCAGCGCCGAGGATATGCAGGGCGGCTGCTTCAGCATCTCCAGCCTCGGCGGCATCGGCGGCGTCCAGTTCACGCCGATCGTCAATGCGCCGGAGGTCGCCATTCTCGGCGTCTCCCGCGCGGCGATGAAGCCGGTGTGGAACGGCGAGGAGTTCGAGCCGCGCCTGATCATGCCGTTTTCGCTCTCCTATGACCACCGCGTTATCGACGGCGCCCAGGGTGTGCGCTTTACCACCTATATCAACAAGCTGCTGAGTGATATTCGCCGGTTGCTGCTGTAGAAAGTTGTCATGACAAGCACACGAAGGAACAATGCCGGATGCGCTTCCGCTTATCCGGCCTACGGCTTATTTCTCGCAGAGAGTGTAGGGGGGATAAGCGCTAGCGCATCCACCATGGATCTGCATATTGAGCAGCAACCAAATACAACCGAGGATTTTGCATGAGCAACACCATTGAAGTGACACTGCCGGATATTGGTGACTTTGACCAGGTTGAAATTATCGAAGTGCTGGTTGTCGTCGGCGACCGGGTGGAGGCGGAGGATTCACTGCTGACGCTGGAGAGCGACAAGGCGACGATGGAGATTCCCTCGCCTTCCAGCGGCAGAGTTGCTGAACTCAAAGTTGCCGTTGGCGACAAGATCTCAATGGGCGATCCGGTGCTGATTTTGGAGCAGGAGGGTGATGCAGCACAGCCGGAAGAACAGCAATCTGCTCTAACAGAGCCTGAGCCTGCTCCAGCTGTGGAGTCGGCGGTACCATCCAATGCAGATGTGCATGCCGAGGTGCTGGTCATCGGCGCCGGCCCCGGCGGCTATACAGCCGCTTTTCGAGCCGCCGATCTCGGCAAGAAAACGGTGCTGATCGAAAAGTACGACGATCTCGGCGGCGTCTGCCTGAACGTCGGCTGCATCCCCTCCAAGGCGCTGCTGCATGCTGCCGATGTGATCAACGAGGCGGCAGAGTTGACGGAGATGGGGGTCGATTTCGGCAAGCCGAAGATCGATCTCGACAAGCTGCGCGCCGGCAAGGAACGGGTCGTCAAAAAACTGACAGGCGGGCTGGCCGGTATGGCCAGGCAGCGCAAGGTGACGACGGTGCAGGGCGTCGCGCAGTTTGTCGATGCAAACAGCGTCTCCGTTGCGACAGCAGAAGGCAATACGACGGTCACCTTTGACAACTGCATCATCGCCGTCGGCTCCCGCGCCGTACAGATACCGCCGTTTCCGAATGACGACCCGCGCCTGATCGATTCGACCGGCGCCCTGGCGCTCGCCGATGTGCCGAAAAAGATGTTGGTCATCGGCGGCGGCATCATCGGCCTCGAGATGGCGACCGTCTACTCCACGCTGGGCGCCTCTATCGACATCGTCGAGCTGCAAAACCAGCTGATGCCGGGCGCCGACAAAGACCTGGTGCGCCCGCTGCAGAAACGCCTTGCCAGGCAGGTTGACAGCATTATGCTGGAAACCAAAGTCTCTGCTATCAAGGCGCAGAAAAACGGGCTTAAAGTCTCTTTCGAGGGCAAGCAGGCACCTGACAAGGATCAGCTCTACGGCCGCGTACTGGTCGCCGTCGGACGCTCGCCCAACGGCCAAATGATCAATGCCGAAGCGGCCGGCGTCAAAGTGGATGAGCGCGGTTTTATTCCCGTCGACCAGCACATGCGCACCAATGTCGCGCATATCCATGCGATCGGCGATGTGGTCGGCAATCCGATGCTGGCGCACAAGGCGACGCATGAAGCCAAGGTCGCCGCCGAGGTGATTGCCGGACTGCCGAGCCTGTTCGATCCCATGAGCATTCCCTCGGTGGCCTATACCGACCCGGAGGTGGCGTGGATGGGGATGACCGAAACGGAAGCGAAAGCACAGGGCGTCGCGTACGAGAAAGGCATATTTCCATGGGCTGCCAGCGGGCGCGCCCTGGGCATCGGCCGTGATGAGGGCATGACCAAACTGCTGTTTGACGCAGATAGCAAGCGCATCATCGGCGCCGGCATCGTCGGCCCCAATGCCGGCGAGCTGATCGGTGAGGCGATGCTGGCGCTGGAGATGGGCGCCGACATGGAGGATATCGGCCTGACCATCCATCCGCACCCGACGCTGGTCGAAACCATCGGCATGGCGGCAGAGATGGCTGAGGGAACCATTACCGACCTGCTGCCTCCAAGGAAGAGAGGCTGATTCATTTAACCACGGAACACACGGACAACACGGAAGGAAACATCCACAGGTCGTAGGGTGCAATAAGCGGAGTGCATTGCACCATGCATGATATGGTATGTTGACAATACAAATATCATTTAAAGCAAATAGTAACAAACATTACTTCATGTGTTTTATATGTTATCCGTGGTAAAAATACAGAGTATCGCCTGCTATGCAGCTGCATTTCCGGCAATCGGGATCTGAGCACAATCCGCCGCTGCTGTTCCTGCACGGGCTGTTCGGCTCTGCGGCCAACTGGGGCAGGATCGTGCGTCACTTCGAGGCGGACTACCATTGCATCATTCCCGATCTGCGCAATCATGGCCGCTCAGCGCATCATCCTGATGTCAGTTACAAGGCGCAAGCGGAGGATGTGCACGAACTGATGCAGGCGCTGTCACTGCGTTCTGCCCACCTCGTCGCTCACAGCATGGGCGGCAAAGCGGCGATGACGCTGGCGCTGACACAACCCGGCGCTGTCAGGTCGCTGGTCGTGGTCGATATTGCGCCTGTCCGCTATAAACACAGCTTCTCCGGCATCATTGATGCCCTGCGACAGCTGGATCTGCAGTTGTTGCAAAATCGGGATCAGGCGGATTCACAACTTGCAGCATCAATTCCCGATGCGGCGATTCGCGCCTACCTGTTGCAGAATCTCGTCAAGAGGGATGGGCAATGGCATTGGCGCATCAATCTGAACTATCTGCATGCCGGCATCGGAGAGATCATCGGTTTTCCCGAGATGAAGGATCATCTCTATCCTGGTGATACGCTTTTTCTCTACGGAGAGAGATCCGGCTATCTTGACCAGAATGGATCTAAGATAGCGAAGCTGCTTTTCCCAAGGGCCGATTTTGTCGAGGTCGGGAATGCCGGACACTGGGTCTATGCGGAGAATCCTGTCGCATTCATCCGTCATGTCGAGGAGTTTATCGATCACGTCAAACCCGGAAGGAGTTCATCATGACCTCTGTGTGCAACATTCGAACCGAAGCCGACTACACCGGCGTCGATATCGTCTACCTTCAGCTGGAGACGCCGTTGGCCGATTACCAACAGGCGATGCAGCTTGCCAATGCAGAAGCGGAAAAGTGCCTGGGCGACTACATGTTGCTCTCCTGGTATGACCGCGACCGCGATTTCGAATCGCCGCAACACTCCAGTGAGTGTCACGCAGATTCGGCAATACCCGGTTATGTCGACTATGGTCTCTACCACGGCGCCAAGCTGAAGATCGACATCGAGGAGGGGCGTTTCGTCTTTTTCTACCTGCCGGTGGAATTTGACTGATATCCGGCTGTAGCAGCGAGAGAATCGGGTATAATTCTGCGCTTCATTGTGGTTTTTTCAGGGAATTTTCATCATGTCTGACTCCGGCATAAAAAAAGTCGTTCTCGCCTATTCGGGTGGTCTCGACACCTCCGTTATCCTCAAGTGGCTGGAGGATACCTATGGCTGTGAAGTGGTGACTTTCACCGCCGATGTCGGCCAGGGAGAGGAGGTCGAACCTGCGCGCGCCAAGGCCGAGGCGATGGGCATCAGGGAGATCTACATCGAGGATCTGCGCGAGGAGTTTGCGCGCGACTATGTCTTCCCGATGTTCCGCGCCAACGCCATCTACGAGGGTGAGTACCTGCTGGGTACGTCGATCGCCCGCCCGCTGATTGCCAAGCGCCTGGTCGAGATCGCGCAGGAGACCGGCGCCGACGCCATCTCGCATGGCGCCACCGGCAAGGGCAACGACCAGGTCCGCTTCGAACTGGGCGCCTACGCGTTGATGCCGGATGTCAAGATCATTGCGCCCTGGCGCGAATGGGATCTGCTGTCGCGCAAGAAGCTGATGGACTATGCCGAGAGCCATGGTATCGATGTCGATTTTGCACGGGCCGGCAAGAAGTCGCCCTACTCGATGGATGCCAACCTGCTGCATATCTCCTACGAGGGCGATATTCTCGAAGATCCCTGGAACGAACCCGAAGAGGAGATGTGGCGCTGGAGCGTCTCTCCTGAAGCAGCGCCAGACGAGCCGACCTACCTCGTCCTCACCTACGAGAAGGGTGATATCGTGGCCATCGACGGCAAACCGATGTCGGCCGCGGAAGTGATGGAGTTTCTGAATAAGGCTGGCGGCGACAACGGCATCGGCCGCGACGACATCGTCGAGAACCGCTATGTCGGCATGAAATCGCGCGGCTGCTACGAGACGCCGGCCGGCACCATCATGCTGAAGGCGCATCGCGCCATGGAGTCGCTGACCCTGGATCGCAATGCTTCGCACCTGAAGGATGAACTGATGCCGCGCTATGCGGAGATCATCTACAACGGCTACTGGTGGAGCCCCGAACGCGAAATGCTGCAGGCGGCGATCGACCAGACACAGCAGGTGGTCAACGGTGACGTGCGCGTCAAGCTCTATAAAGGGAGCGTCTCGATCGCAGGACGCCGTTCCGAGAGCAATTCGCTGTTCGATGAATCCATCGCCACCTTCGAGGATGACGCCGGCGCCTATGACCAGAAGGATGCCGAAGGC
>JBDLII010000131.1:0-5787 GCA_039714995.1 Pseudomonadota bacterium | reverse complement strand
AGAGACGCGATAACCGTCGACGAAGCCATCCAGAAGCAGTGAGCAACAGCAGTCTTTGAAGCCTCCGCCTATAGAGAGTCTGGAGATTTCGCACCACTGCGATTTATCCATGATTATTCATCTACATCAGCTTTGATGAAATCAATCTCAATGCCGGCAGCTTGCATCTCCTCTTCGAGCGCAAGGGATTCATCAATCTGCTCCGTCAATCCCTCAACTGCGGCGAACCTCCCGGAGGCATCCTCTACCTCTGCCTTCTGCCAGGCCTCAACCAAATTAGGCAAAGAGTAACGGCCATTCTCATCTTCATACTCATTCAGGAAATCGTAGAATAGGTGGATCATGTCATCAGCAAACACGGTGACAGTCCCCCTGATTTTGATGCTGGCCTCTTCTAGTTTCGCGTTAATGAAGTCTCCAGGAGAGGCAACATCAACACACTCCATGTATTCAGCGGAGAATGCCCCAGCTTTCTTGCGCAGACGGTGACGGCGGACATTCTCTTTGTTCGATAGTGCATTCATTGGTAGCTCCTCATGTTTCGCACGATATTACAGTGGCATGTAATGATCACCATTACAAGAGGTTGTTGAGGTGATGTGTTTCAACGCAATCAGATGATTCTGCCGTTTGTGGGCGGGGGGTTGTGCAAAATAGAATATAAGTGGTAGGGTTATTGCTTCACCTCGATGTATCGGAACGGGGTCGAATGAACGGGATGGCTTGAATCTCCGATTCCCCATCTGATGGACTCGTTCAGAGGCTCCTCGAGCGTTCTTTCGCACTTCATCCTGCACCGCCCAACAAACGCTCCACGAAGAACGCCTTGGCGGGACAGGCACCGCTCTGCAGGCAGGAACGGTAGATACCAATCGTTCGACCGCCTTCCTTCAACACCACGGCATAGGGCTTGTCCAGTATCCGCGTATGCACGAAGAGTGCAAAGGTTTCGGCGAAATCCTCGTAGGGATTCAGTGTGCCATACAGCGAGGGGAAGTCGGTGCGCGTCAGCTGCCCGTAGACCCGGGGTGCGGTTGAACGCGGCAGGGGTGCCGCTTCGAAACGGTAGAAATGGAGCTGCGTCAGCAGTGGCGACGACAGCTTCCCCGGCGCGACCAGGCTACCACGCCCGTCCGGTAGCCACGAGAGACGGGCGAACGGCGACTGCAGCGTCAGCGGAAAGGTTTCCGCAGATGCCCAGTTGCCATGCACCCCGAGGCCCATGCCCAGCACATGGCCCAGTTCATGGAGAAAGATGAAGCGCAGGGCGCTTTCAGGCGTGTTGGTTTCCGGCGGTTCCAGAATCACCTCGATGGAGACATCTGTACTCGTCGTATGGAAGGCCGAGTTCTCCCGCATGCTGATCCAGGCGTTGGCCGGGCGCGCGAGCGCCGTTGTGTTGAGCACCATGTAGCCGCCGGCAAGCCTGTTTGACGGGTTCCACAGCCCCTCAGTACGCGCCGATCCAAAGGTGCGGTCCACCAGAAAGATGCCTGCCAGGTGGCGGGAAGCCAGCCGGTAGATCGGTGCGGGCAGCGACCGGATCATCCGCCGTAGCAGCGGTACAAGGGGGTGGTTGGCCGGCGCCGCGGTCGGCCACAGGTCGGCGCCGGCGCGCCGGTTGCCGAGGTAGGCAAGCTCCAGGACGGACAGGGGAGCGGAAAGAATCCGCTCTTCAAGCGGCCGCGCATAGAGATTGTGGTAGTGGATAGTGCGTTGTGCCGGCAGCAGTGCCCCGGCTTCTGCCGTGACGGTCCCGCAATAAGCGAGGCTCGCAATAAGCACGGAACAGGTGAAATGGGCTACAGTCCACATTTTGTATTGTGAAAAACGTGGTCTGTCCCGAATGGCACGCCTCAGCGGGCGTGTTGGTGGTTTCGCTTCACAGTGGCGAGAAGTCATCAAGCAGTCTCGCTCTTCTGTTAGCCGCTGGTCGCCTTGATAAATCTTCGCTAACCATGGCATTGCAGACAATCGAGTTTCGATTTAGCCGCTTGGACTCGAATAGACAAATTGACCTTATCATTGACTGCGAATGGAAGTTTATTCATGCCGAAATCGTTACGATTGATACTCGTGGTAATCCTGGCCAGGGCAGCATTGCTTTTCCCGACCCTGTTTCCCTGAAGATCGCTTAGTTTTACATGGAAAGAGACTGGTTTTGTGACGCCATGCAGGGTCAGATTGCCCTTGAGAAATCCTGAGGTGTCGCCCAGCCATTTGAATCCTGTGCTGGTAAAAAGAATCTGCGGATATTCATCAACATCGAGAAAAGTATCACTCTTGATGATGTTTTCAACCAGGGAATTCGAGGTTGACACACTGCCAGTTTTTATTGCGATCAGTGCCTGGCCTCGATGTTCGGCACCGCTCTCCATGGCGATTCCGCCTTCGATCTTCCTGAAATTTCCCTCGACAAGCTTGAAACTACTATCAATACTGAATTTCACCCGTGAAGTTTCAGATTGAAACCGGTATAAATGGCCGATTGTTGCCGCATCAATCATGGTGTTCAGCACGTATTGTGGCACCTTGACTTGACGAAATGGTTCACAAAATCCACCTGCAGCTGCTGCCCCGATCCATCCAATGTTCATGGTCAATGCGAACAATAACCATCGGAAAGAAGTACCGCGATGCATGATTTTGCCCTGACATGTGGCTTCACAATACATCTAAAAAGCCTCACTTTGTTCATGGATATACATTAAGTCTAGACCAGCATCAGTGAGAGCTGTATATCCACATTGAGAGACCCTCCTGAAGGCAGATGGAGAGGACGGCTGTTGTCACAGGCGAATATACGACAACCGGCAGAATCGTTCGCTCAGCCGGGACAGACTGCCAATCATTGTTTGTAGTGCTCCAGAATTTGTTGCATGCTTTCCTGCTTCGTTGGATCATTACGTTATCTACCAAAGAGAGGGATGAATCCAATGAAAGCTGTACTGATGACAGAGATGGGCGCGCCGGAGGTTCTTGTATCCAGGGATGTTCCGGAGCCTGAAATCACGACAGCCACGCAGATCAAGGTGAAACTGAAAGCTGCCGGCGTCAACCCCGTCGATACCAAGCTGCGTGGCCGGGGGTTGTTCTTCGACGGCAATCCTCCGGCTATTCTGGGGTGTGACGGAGCGGGAGAGGTCATCGCTAAAGGAGACTCGGTCAGCCGTTTCCAGCTCGGTGATGAGGTCTGGTTCTGCCACGGTGGACTGGGAGGGGAAGCGGGCAACTATGCTGAATATGCCGTGCTGGAGGAGAGCAGGGCCGAATTCAAGCCCGGCAATATGGATTTTGTCCATGCCGCCGCTTCACCCCTCGTATTGATTACCGCCTGGGAGGCTCTGTTCGATCGCGGCAAACTGCAGCCCGGACAGACAGTGCTTGTGCATGCCGGTGCTGGAGGCGTGGGGCACGTCGCGATACAGCTGGCGAAGATCAAGGGTGCGCGCGTCATCACGACTGTCAGTTCGGATGAGAAAGCGGAGTTTGTCCGCTCTCTTGGCGCTGACGAGGTCATCAACTACAGACAACAGGATCTGCAGCAGGCGATAGACGACTGGACAGGAGGGCGTGGAGTCGATCTGGTGTTCGATACAGTGGGCCCCGAAGTATTCCGCCAATCCATTCCTCTGCTGGCACACTATGGCACGCTGGTCACCATTCTGGATCCGGGCGATGCGCTGCTTAACCCGGATGCGAGAAACAAGAATCTGACCATCGCTTTCACCCTGATGCTCTCACCGGACCTGTTTGATCTGGAAGAGGCTCAAGCCCATCAGCTTGAGATACTGCGCATGTGCAAAGGGTGGATTAGCGAGGGCAAGCTGAAAGTGGAGGTCAGCCAGACTTTTCCATTGGCTGACGCGGCGGAGGCGCACCGGATAATCGAGGAGGGACACACGTCAGGGAAACTGGTGCTCGAAGTTTAACAAGGCGTAACTGTTCAGCATCTTGTCATTTCAGCTGACAAGTCACTGCCATTGGGTGTATCTGGAGGAAACGTCGGAGGCATGGATGCCGACGCGAGCCTACATGGAGGTATTTACGGAGTTTTCCGGAAGATATACCCAATAGCAGTGACATTCCCGAATATGCTGAATAGTTACAACAAGGCAAAGATTTCCCGGATGGTTTAATCAGGTGACATCATGATGCAAGACAATCCTCTCACAATTCCTGAGCAGTTTCGCCAGGCCATTGAGCTGTATGCAGACGAAACGGTTATTTACGGGCTGGACCAGGAGGTCAGTTTTGCTCAACTTGATCATGACTCGGAGCAGTTTGCCGCGGTGCTGAATCAGCAGGGTATTCGCCAGGGTGACCGCATCGGGCTCTATTGCATCAACTGCGCGCAGTTCGTGGTCTCCTATCTGGGTATTCTGAAGGCTGGCGCCATTGTTGTGCCGGTCAACCTGCTGATCAGGCCGGATGAGATCAGCTATATCCTGAACAATGCCGAAGTGACTGCGCTGGTCTACCACGACCTGATGGCAGAGAGTGTGGATGCCTGCCGCCAGCGTGTTTCATCGATACAACTCTTTGTCCCTATTCAGGCTTCAGCAATCAGAAAAGGAGAACTTGATTACGAGACAATGATCGCCGGTGAGAGAGACCTGCCAGGCATCGATCTTGGTGCTGATGATATCGCCGCAATTCTTTATACATCCGGTACCACAGGGCAACCCAAGGGCGCGGTGCTGAGTCATCGAAATCTCGTCTCCAATACGTTCAGCGTCGCCGCGGCGCTTGATTTAAGGCCACGACAGGATCGTCTGCTGGTCGTGTTGCCGATGTTCCACTCCTTTGCCGCAACTGTTGGCATGCTGACGCCGTTGCTGCATGGCCTCTCCCTGATTCCTGTGCCGAAGTTCGAGCCTGCTCTCGTCTCGGACGCCATCGACAGACATCAGGCAACACTCTTCCTCGGCGTGCCAAGCATGTATGGCGTGATCCTGCGATTGGCCGAAGACAGGCTGGATCAATGGAAAAGCATTCGTTTTGGCGTCTCCGGTGGTGCTGCAATGCCGGTCGAGTTGATGCATCAGTTTGAACAGCGGTTTCAATTTCCTATCCTCGAGGGTGATGGTCCGACCGAGTGTTCGCCGGTGACCAGCGTCAATCCGCTGAATGGAGTGAGAAAGACTGCATCGGTTGGCCTGCCTGTGCCGGATGTCGAGATCGGGATCTTCGATGATGCTGGCAACCGGATTGCCACAGATGAGATTGGCGAGATCTGCGTGAGGGGACCGAATGTCATGCAGGGCTACTGGGGTTTGCCGGACGAGACCAGGGAGTCTTTTTTTCAGGATTGGTTCCGGACCGGTGATCTGGGTTACCTGGATGAAGATGGTTACATCTTCATGGTGGATCGAAAAAAAGACATGATCATCGTCAATGGCATGAATGTCTATCCGCGCATGGTGGAGGAGGTGCTTTACAAGCACCCGGAGATCGCTGAGGCTGCGGTTGTCGGCGAGCCGCATGCTACTCATGGCGAGACCGTCGTGGCGCATGTCGTGTTGGAGGAGGGGAGTGAACTAACGGCGTCTGAGATCAAGAGCTGGTCAAGTGAACAGCTAGGTCAGCATCAGCGTCCACGCAAGATTGTTATGCGTTCGGCCCTGCCTAAGAATGCCACCGGCAAGATTCTGAAAAGAGAGCTGCGCAAGACGGGCGAGATCGAGCGGGGTATCGATAGCCGCTAGAAGAAAGGTGTCGGGGCATCTGATAGAATCAAGTGTAGCAGTTCTGCCTCTATGACTTAATCCAGGTGAAAAGCATGAA
>JBDLII010000130.1:0-5830 GCA_039714995.1 Pseudomonadota bacterium | reverse complement strand
GATGTCCACCTGCACGAGTTTGATCACAAGGTGATCGAGCGTTCTTACCAGTTGCCGGTACTGGTCGATTTCTGGGCCGACTGGTGCAGTCCCTGCCATGCGCTTGCACCGCACCTCTACCAGGCTGTCGAATCTTTCAAAGGATCTGTCGAACTGGCCAAGCTCGAAGTGGACGAGGGCGAGAACATGAAGCTCGCCGGGCACTACCGGGTGCGCGGTTTTCCCACTGTCATCCTCTTCAGCAACGGAGAAGCCAGGGCGCACTTCTCCAGCAACCATCCGGCGCGCTGGATCGAGCAGTGGATAGAGGAGCATGCCATGGAGGCCCTGGCGCGCCTTCAAGGCGAGAGCGAAACCTGCTAAACTTTCAGTCATGTTGTTTTCCCGCAAAATCATCCGGATTGCCGCTGTCGCGCTGATGCTCTGCATCTGCGTGCAGGCAGTCGCTTTTGCATCACCTCCGTGCGTACACCAGGACACGCCGGATCAGGTGATGGCTTCTGCGGAGTGCCACATGGAGACATCGGCAAGCGAAAACTGCTGTGAACAGCAGTGTCAAAGCTGTTCGCTGCTCTCCACCACTGTCTCGACCGGGACCACAACCGTTAATTCCGTTCCAGCTGGAAGCGACCGGATTGCTCACCAGCCGGTACACTTTTATCTGCATACCCCGCTTCCCCACTTCCGACCTCCTCTCCTGACGCTTTGAGTATTTGTAGGGGGGATAAGGCATCTTTTTGCCGCATCCACCATTACGCCAGAATCATGGTGGATGCGCTGTCGCTTATCCCCCCTACGGCCTGAGCACCATTCGACCATAGGGAGAAACCCTCTACCCGTGAAAAATCAGCAGGTTACAGGTAGAAAGATTTCTCGCTTCACTCGAAATAACACTCAATCAGAGCTTCTCAAATTAACCACTCTGCCCATGCTGCAGATGAGAACCGGAGAGAACCATGTTACGCCTACCCTTTTTTGCAGTTGTGACTGCCTTGACGACACTCGTACTGAGTGTCTCCATCACTGCTGCAGAACAGTCCAGTGAACAGCTTGCCGAAGTGCTCGATGACTCGGCCATCGAGCATGCGCTGAAGCACCAGGACCCGACCTATGTCTGCCCCATGCATGCGCAGATCGTGCGTGACGAGCCTGGCAGCTGCCCGATCTGCGGCATGGACCTGGTGGAGAAAAAAGCGCCGCCTCAAAACGCTGCCAAGCCCGCCGAAAAGAGGATCCTCTACTGGGTGGCGCCGATGGATCCCAACTACCGGCGCGACGAAGCGGGGAAATCGCCGATGGGAATGGATCTGGTGCCGGTCTACGATGAAGGCGTCGAGGCGGACGCAGGGGATTATCCCGCCATCACCATCAATCCAACGGTGATGCACAACCTCGGGCTGCGCACCGCCAAGGCCGAACGCCGGGATCTGCAAATCGAGATCCACACCCCCGGTATCGTCGATTTTGATGAAACCCGGATCAGCCATATCCATCCGCGCGCCGAGGGGTGGTTCGAAAAACTCCATGTTCGCGCCGAAGGCGACCCCGTCAAGGCGGGCGACGTGCTGGGTGAGTTCTACTCGCCGGAGATCCTGGCCGCACAGGTCGATTTCCTGGTCGCGCTGGATTCAAGCCAGCACGGCAAGCTGGACAGTGCGCGCAATGGCCTGCGGCTGCTGGGGGTGCCGGAGGCATCCATCAAGCTGATCGAGAAGCAGCGCAAGACAATCAACAGCGTACCCGTCATCTCACCCGCCAACGGCATCATCACAAGACTCGGGGTGCGTGAAGGGATGTACGCCGTGCCTGCTTCAGAAGCCTTCTCCATTGCCGATCTTGACCATGTATGGGTCAAGGTCGATGTCTATGAGCACCAGATCGCCTCGCTGCAGATCGGGCTGGATGCAGAGATCCATGTGCCGGCATGGCCGGGACGGGTGTGGAAAGGACAAGTCGCCTATATCTACCCGCAGCTGAATGCCAAATCGCGCACCCTGGGCCTGCGCCTGGTCTTTGCGAATCCCGGCCACGACCTCAGGCCCAACATGTTCGCCGAAGTGGTCATCAGGGCAGCGCCAAAAAAGCAGGTTGTTGCCATTCCGAAAGAGGCCGTGATCGTCACCGGCGAGCGCCAGGCTGTCGTCAAGGCGCTCGGGGAGGGGCGCTTTCAGCCAGTCGATGTCACGACCGGCATCTCGCAGGCCGGCAGGATCGAGATCATCAGCGGCATCGCAGAGGGGGATGAAGTCGTCACCTCCGGACAGTTCCTGATCGACTCGGAATCGGCGCTGCAGGCAAGCTTCCTGCGCCTCTCGTCTGATTCCAGCGGGGAGTAGTCAGATGCTGGAACACATCATTGCCGCATCGATTCGCAGCCGCTTCCTGGTCATCGTCTTTGCCCTGCTGATGACGGCCTGGGGCTGGGCGTCGCTGCGGCAGACGCCGCTGGATGCGATACCCGATCTCTCCGATGTGCAGGTGATTATCCGCACAGCCTACGCCGGGCAGTCGCCGCGCGTGGTCGAGGAGCAGGTGACCTACCCGCTGACGACCACGATGCTGTCGGTTCCCGGCGCGCAGGTGGTGCGCGGCTACTCCTTCTTCGGCGACTCCTACGTCTATGTCATCTTCGAGGATGGCACCGACCTCTACTGGGCGCGCGCCAGGGTGCTCGAGTACCTGAACCAGGCCGCCGCAGACCTGCCGGATGGGGTGCAGCCGCGCCTCGGCCCTGACGCCACGGGCGTTGGCTGGGTCTACAGCTATGCGCTGACCGACCGCAGCGGCAAACACGACCTCGCACAACTGACCTCGCTGCAGAACTGGTTCCTGAAATTTGAGCTGCAGACAGTGCCGGGGGTCGCTGAAGTGGCGACCGTCGGCGGCATGGTGCGCCAGTACCAGGTCGTCGCCGACCCGGAGAGACTGCGCACCTTCTCCATCCCGGTCAAGCGCCTGTCAGAAGCGATCCGCAATGCCAACCAGGAGGTCGGCGGCTCGGTGCTGGAACTGGCAGAGGCCGAGTACATGATCCGTACTCGCGGCTACCTGACTTCGCTCGAGGATATCGAAACCATCCCCGTCGATGTCACGCAGAGCGGCACTCCCATCCTGCTGCGGGATCTTGCCACCGTGCAGATCGGTCCGGAGATGCGCCGGGTCGTTGCCGACCTTGACGGCGAGGGCGAGATCACCGGCGGCATCATCGTCATGCGCTACGGGGAGAATGCACTGGCCACCATCGCCGCTGTCAAGCAGAAGCTGGAGGAGTTGAAGCAGGGGCTGCCGGAAGGCGTCGAGATCATCGAGACTTACGACCGCTCGGCATTGATCAAGCGCGCGGTCGACAACCTCAGCGAGAAGCTCATCGAGGAGTTCGTGGTGGTGGCGCTGGTGTGCCTGCTGTTTCTGTTTCATATCCGCTCGGCTTTCGTCGCCATCGTCACCTTGCCACTGGGCATCCTGGTCGCCTTCATCATCATGAAAGAGCAGGGCATCAACGCCAACATCATGTCGCTCGGCGGCATCGCCATTGCCATCGGCGCGATGGTCGATGCGGCCATCGTGATGATCGAAAACGCCCACAAGCATCTCGAGCAGTACAAGCACCAGTACGGCCACATGCCCAAAGAGAGTGAACACTGGAGGGTGATCGCAACCTCCGCGACCGAGGTGGGGCCGGCGCTGTTCTATTCGCTGCTGATCATCACCCTCAGCTTTTTGCCGGTGTTTACACTGGAGGCGCAGGAGGGGCGGCTGTTTGCGCCGCTGGCCTTCACCAAGACCTACGCCATGGCCGCCGCAGCGGCGCTGGCGATCACCCTGGTGCCGGTGCTGATGGGCTATTTTATTCGCGGCAGGATCCCCGACGAGAAGACCAACCCGCTGAACCGCATCCTGATCAGGCTCTACGCGCCGCTGTTGAAGATAGTGCTGGCGCTGCCGCGCCTGACGATCATGGTGTCGCTGCTGGCAATGCTCACCCTGGTCATTCCGCTGAGCGGCGTCAAGGGGATGCTGGAGCCGCTGAAGTGGCCTTTCCAGGCCGTGCAGCTGTTCGACCCGGAACTCCACCCTGACGCCATCAAAGCCATCGAGACATGGCAGCAGGATCTCGGCCGCACATGGCGCACAACCTTCGCTGACACGCCGTGGCTCGCCCGCTTCGCCGACGGCCTGGGCTCCGAGTTCATGCCGGAGCTCGACGAGGGCGATCTGATGTACATGCCGACGACGATGCCGGGCATCTCGATCGGCAAGGCGCGCGAGCTGCTGCAGCAGACCGACCGGATTATCAAGGCAGTGCCCGAGGTCAAGCGCGTCTTCGGCAAGATCGGACGCGCCGACACCGCTACCGACCCGGCGCCGCTGACGATGATCGAGACCCTGATCCAATTTCAGCCGAAGGAGCAGTGGCGGGAGGGCATGACGCTCGACGGTCTGATCGAGGAGCTGGACAACAGCATCGACTTTCCCGGCCTCACCAACGCCTGGGTGATGCCGATCAAGACCCGCATCGACATGCTGGCCACCGGCATCAAGACGCCGGTTGGCATCAAGGTCGCCGGCCCCGATCTGAAGGTCATCGAGCGCATCGGCAGGGAGCTTGAGCAGGTGGTCATGCGTGTGCCGGGAACCACCTCGGCCTACTCGGAGCGGGTTGCCGGCGGGCGCTATATCGAGATCCGCCCCGACCGCCTGGCCGCCGCCCGCCACGGGCTCAATATCGCTGATATCAACCAGATGGTCGCTGTCGCCGTCGGCGGCATCAATATCACCACCACCATCGAGGGGCTGGAGCGCTACCCGGTCAACCTGCGCTTTCCCCGCGAGCAGCGCGATGATGTCGACAAGCTGCGCCAGCTGCCGCTGCTGACGGCCACTGGAGAGCAGGTGCCGCTGGGACAGGTCGCCGAGGTATTGATCGTCGACGGCCCGCCAATGTTGAAAAGCGAGAACGCGCGCCTCAACGGCTGGACCTTTGTCGATATTCGCGGCGTCGATCTGGGCACCTATGTCGAACAGGCGCGCGCCGTAGTGCGCGACAAGGTGAAGCTGCCGCCGGGCTACTCCATTACATGGTCAGGACAGTATGAGTATATGATCCGCGCCAAGGAGAGGCTGATGCAGGTCGTCCCCGTCACCCTGCTGATCATCTTCGTGCTGCTCTATCTCACCTTTCGCCACCCGGGGGAGGCGCTGCTGGTGATGCTCTCCCTCCCCTTTGCGCTGATCGGCGGGTTCTGGCTGATCTTCGTGCTCGGCTACAACCTCTCCGTTGCAGTGGCTGTCGGCCTGATTGCCCTGGCGGGAGTCGCCGCCGAGTTCGGCGTCATCATGCTGATCTACCTGGACAAGAGCCTCGGCAATATGCAGCAGCAGGGACCGATGACACTGCCAAGACTGAAGGAGGCCATCATGGAGGGCGCCGCCCTGCGCGTACGCCCCAAGGCGATGACGGTCGCTGTCATCGTCGCCGGTCTGATACCGATATTTCTCGGTGAAGGCACAGGCTCCGAGGTGATGAAGCGCATCGCCGCACCAATGGTCGGCGGCATGATCACAGCACCGTTGCTGTCGCTCTTCGTGGTGCCCGCGGTCTACCTGGTGTGGAAGCGCAGGAGCATCGGCAGTGACACCTGACCGGCAGGCGTCTTACTCGCAAAATCGTTCAAACTGCCTCCGGTCTTTCGCGGCATGTGCTGCAGCACCTCTGTTCTCGGCGCGCCGTACTGCAATTTTCCAATGCTCGCAGGGGGGCGGAAATTGCTCTTCCAGAATATAGAGCGCAATCTTTTTCAGCATTTCATCGGCCAGAGGCAGAGCAGGC
>JBDLII010000129.1:0-5909 GCA_039714995.1 Pseudomonadota bacterium | reverse complement strand
TGCAGGGCGAGTCGCTGGAGGATTACTCCATGCGCGTGGCCGAGACCTGGAAACTCGGCCGCAAGGAGGCCGACGACGGCGTCCTGCTGCTGATCGCACGCGACGACCGCAAGATCCGCATCGAGGTCGGTTACGGCCTCGAAGGGGTGCTCACCGATCTCGACAGCCGCCGCATCATCGACAACCTGATGACGCCGGCCTTTCGCAGCGGCAATTACGGGAGCGGCGTCGAGGCGGCCGTCAACGCAATCAGCGGCGCCATCCGCGGTGAAGCCGGTGCGATACCCGTTACTGGCTCGGCTGGGGAAACGCCTGCAGACGCAAAACTCTTTGTCAGCATCTTTGCCCTCGTGATGACCCCCTTCACCGCCATGACCGTGGCGATAAAAGGTCGGCAGTGGTGGACGCTGTACCTGTTTCTGGCGCCGTTTTTCTACATGCTGCCGCTGATATTTGGAGAGACCATCGCGCTTGTCACGCTGGCTCTCTGGTTGATTCTCATCCCTCTGCTGCGGAGCATCTGGCCTGAAAAGTGGAGTATCGAAGCGGGCGCGGGCTCCGGCAGCAGCGGTTCCGGCGGAGGCGGCGGCTTCTCCAGTGGCGGCGGTTTCTCTGGCGGCGGCGGCAGTTTTGGCGGAGGTGGTGCATCAGGTGGTTGGTAATCGGTGCGGACATGGCGGCCGAGCCTGTCTCTCCACAAGATTGCACAGGATTGCTTTTCTCTTTTCAGGCTCCAGGCTATATAATAAAAGGCTTATTTGCAAATACTCAATGATCAGGCTCGATGACTATCTACCAGACAGACGATCTGCGCATACGGAAAATCAAGGAGGTCGCCTCTCCAGCGTCCGTGCATGAAGCTTTCCCTATCTCGGAAGCTGCCGCGCACACCGTGCACGACACCCGCCTCAATATACACCGGGTCCTGCATAACGAGGACGACCGCCTGATTGTCATCGTCGGTCCCTGTTCGGTCCATGATCCCGAGGCCGCCCTGGAGTATGCCGGTAAACTCAGAACCATACAGAGCGAACTGGGCGATGCGCTGATCATGATCATGCGGGTCTATTTCGAGAAACCACGCACCACTGTCGGCTGGAAAGGATTGATCAACGATCCGCATCTTGACGGCTCGTTCGAGATCAACAAGGGACTTCACGTCGCGCGTGAACTGCTTCTGAAAATCAACGAGCTGGGACTGCCGACTGCTACGGAATTTCTGGACCTGATCAGCCCGCAGTATATTGCCGACCTGATCAGCTGGGGTGCGATCGGCGCACGCACCACCGAGAGCCAGGGACATCGCGAGCTCGCCTCCGGACTGTCGACCCCCGTTGGTTTCAAGAATGGCACAGATGGCCGTCTGCAAATTGCGATCGATGCGATCAATGCAGCACAACGCCCCCACCACTTCATGTCTCTGACCAAGGCGGGACACTCGGCGATCTTTTCGACCACCGGAAACAATGACTGCCATGTGATCCTGCGTGGCGGCGAACGTCCCAACTATGATGCCGAAAGCGTCGACATCGCCGCATCAGAGATGAAAAAAGCCGGCCTGGAGCCCAAGCTGATGATCGATTTCAGCCATGCCAACAGCAAGAAACAGCATCAGCGGCAGATCGATGTCGGTAAGGATGTCGCCAGGCAGATTCGCTGCGGCGACCATCGCATCATCGGCGCCATGATCGAGAGCCATCTCGTCAGCGGCAACCAGTCGCTCGAGGCCGGTCACGAGCTGGTCTACGGACAGAGCATCACCGATGCCTGCATCTCCTGGGACGATACCGCGCCTTTGCTGACGATTCTTGCTGATGCGGTGCGCAAGCGAAGAGCGAGGAACGCATCTTCTCAATAAACCAGCGGACCATCGCGGTCAGAAGACCGCTCCTACAACTCAGTATTGCGTCAAATGCAGCAATGGAGGTCGGGTTAACGAAGCGCAGCGGAGTGTAAACCGGCGATTGTCTCTTAAGCGAATTCGTCAAAGCCCGCTTTTTTATACCAGGCCCTGGCCTCCTCCTGGTCCTGCTCGACGCCGTTGCCCTGCTGGTACATCATCGCCAGGGTGGTCATTGATCCGACCAGGCCCTGCTCGGCCGCCTTTTTGAACCACTTCGCAGCCCTGGCGCCGTCCCTGGCGGCGCACTCTCCCTCGAGATACATGAACCCCAGTCCATGCTGCGCCAGACCAAGCCCGGATTCGGCTGCCGCTTTCATGTATTTGTAGGCAGCCAGTTCGTTTGCGACCATCCCCAGTCCATTTTGCGACATGATCGCCATGCGATACTGCGCCTCGGCATTGCCCTCGTCGGCCAGGGGGCGCAGCAGCGGCGCGGCAGTGGCGAAGTGCTTGGATTCAAAAGCGGCGATGCCGCTGACCAGATCGATCTCGTTCGTTTCGCTGTCAACCATCAGTTTTCTCATTAATGAATTTAGTGGGTTTCACATCAGTCTCAATTATCACCACGGAACACACGGACGACACGGAACGGTTCGTGATCGCTTTTCCGTGTATTCAGTGTGTTCCGTGGTTCACCTCTCTGTTCTCTCGACCAGCTGATAGCGCACCTGCCCGGCCGTCTTGTTGCGGATGATGCGCCAGTTGTCAGGCAGCTGCGGTGGTTCAACATGCAGGTCCTGCTCCAGGTAGACGAGCGCACCCGGCGCCAGCCAGCCGCCACGCTCAAGCTGGTCGATCACGGGCTGCAGCAGGGGTTTGTTGAAAGGTGGATCAAGGAACACCAGCTGGTACATTTCTGGAGTGCCGTGCAGCCAGGTCAGGGCATCGGCATTCACCAGCTGAACGGCATCTTCCAGCTGCAGCAGCGCGCGATTCTGCTGCAAGGCGCGAAACACATCCCGCTGACGTTCGACCATCATCACCGGTTCTGCCCCCCGCGAGGCCGCCTCGAAGCCCAGGGCTCCGGAACCGGCAAAGAGATCCAGGCAGCGTGCCGCAACGATGTCCTGTTGCAGCCAGTTGAACAGCGTCTCCCGCACCCTGTCAGCCGTCGGCCGCAATCCCCGGGCCGCGGGAAACTGCAGGCGTCGTCCGCCGTGGCGTCCGCCGATCAGGCGGACCCTATTCTTTCCCTGCGGCAGCGGCATCCTTCTGCTGGGCTGAACCACCGACCCGGATCACCGCAAAGTGCTCGGGATTGATGCGGCTGCGGAATGCATCGCGTACCTGTTCGGCAGTCACCGCGGTGACCTTCTCCACGAAGGTGTCCAGATGATCCAGGGGATAGTCGTAAAATCCCATCATCGCCAGGTACTCGACGATCTTGCTGTTGGAGGAGATGCGCAACGGAAAGCTGCCGCTGATATTGTTTATTGCGGCGGTCAGTCGCTTCTGCGTCGGCCCCTCCTCGATGAATTCGCGCAAGCTCTTATTCATCACCTCGAGCGTCTGTTCGGACTGCTCATTGCGCGTCTGCGCGCTGAACAGATAGGGACCCTTGCCCCGCATCGGCAGAAAATGGCTGCTGACGCTGTAGGCGAGTCCGCGCTTTTCACGAACCTCTTCACCCAGCATCGAGACCAGGCCGCTGCCCCCGAGCATGTGATTGCCGACATAGAGGGGGAAGAAGTCCTCATCCATGCGCGCCATCACCGGCTGTCCAAACAGCAGGTGGGTCTGGCTTGAGACAAACTCGATGCGCTTTTCCACGCCTTTGTCAGCCACCTTGACGGCCGGAATCGGCTTCGGCTTCCCACCTGCTGCAACCCCGCTCATCAAGCGCTCGGCAATCGCTTCGGCCTGCTTGCGATCGACCGCGCCGACGATCGCGATGACTGCGTTGTTTCCCACGTAATACTGGTTGAACCAGTCGACCAGATCATCCCTGGTCATTGCCTCGATGCTCCCGGCATTGCCCATGGGGTCGTGGGCGTAGGGGTGATCGCCATAGAGCTGCCGGTAGAAGGCGATGGAAGCCGTCGTTGCCGGCGACTCTTTCTGCTTCTCCAGCGCCACATAGCGCTGCTGCTTGCGCCGCTCGATGGCATCTTGTGGAAACGCCGGGCTGGAGAGCACCTTTTCCAGGGTCTCCAGGCTTGAATCCAGGACCTCCTTCTCCGTCAGTGTACGCAGCGAGATGATGCCCATGTCGCGCAGGGAGGTTGTCGAAAAACGCGCTCCCACATCCTCGAACCGTTCTGCGAGTTGATCGGCGTTCCACTCGCCGGCGCCGTCCGCCAGCAGTGTGCTCACCATGGATGCAATACCCGGCTTGCCGTTGTCGCGCGCACTGCCGGCATCGAACACCAGGCGCACATCAAGCATCGGGATCGAGGGCGCCTCGACAAACATCACCCTGGCGCCGTTGCCGGTATTCCAGCTCTTGATCAATGGCCCTGCAACAGCAGGCTGGATCGACAGCAGCAACAGCAGTAACGCAGTGATGAGTGGAACACGAGGCGCTTCCCTCGGTACTTCCCTGGAGTTGGTATTAGCGAACATGGTCCACTCCCCCCATCTGTTGTGCACGCTGCTGTTGACGCATCTGCTCCTCGTCCATCGGCTGCGGGTCAAGCTTCGCTACCGTCAGGTTGTCGGACACCAGATAGCGTTTTGCGACGCTCTGGATCTGCTGCGGCGTAACCGCCTTGAGTTTTTCGATCTCGGTGTCGGCCATGCGCCAGTCGAGACCAACCGTCTCCAGGGTTCCGAGCTGCATCGCCTGGTAAAAGACCGAATCCCGTTCATAGACCTTGGCCGCAACTGTCTGGGTGATCACGCGCTGCAACTCCGCGGAATCGACAAGTTCGGTTTGCAGTTGCTCCACCTCCGCTTGATACGCCGCTTCAAGGGCATCGATCTCCTTGCCCTCGCCGGGAATCCCCTCGAAGATCATCATCGTGGAGAGGCGTGCATGCATGTTGTAGCCGATTCCCGTGCTGGCGGCGATCTGCGAGCCACGCACCAGCCGGCGGCTGAACCTGGCACTCTGCCCGCCATCGAGAATTGCCGCCAGGATCTCCAGCGCATAGGGTTCCCACTCCCCCTCTTTCTCTGTAGTGGCAATGGTGGGAACCTTGTAGCCCATCAGCAGATAGGGCTGACGCGCCGGCGCCTTGACATCGAGCCGGATAATCCCCTGCTGCCTGGGTTCGACGGATGGTTTCACCGGACGTAGCGGCTGTTTGGGAATCTGGCCGAAAGTTGCCTCGGCCATACTCCTGATCTGCTGCGGATCCACATCCCCGACAACCACCAGCGTGGCATTGTTGGGGGCATACCAGCGTGAATACCACTGCTGCAGATCCTCGATCGCCAGGTTTTCAAGATCCGAGCGCCAGCCGATGATCGGGTGCCGATAGGGAATCACGCGCAGGGCGACCGCCTGGAACTGCTCATAGGTCAGCGCCGTGGGTTTGTCATCGGTGCGCATGCGGCGCTCCTCAATCACCACCTGGATCTCCTTCTTGATCTCCTCCGGGTCAAGCAGCAGGTTGCGCATGCGGTCCGCTTCAAGCTCAAACGCCACATTCAGGCGTGACGACGAGATGGTCTGGAAATAGGCGGTGTAATCCCGCCCGGTGAAGGCGTTTTCGCGTCCGCCGTTTTCTGCGATGATTTGCGAGAATTCATTGGGCCCGTGCTGTTTCGTGCCTTTGAACATCATGTGTTCCAGCACATGCGATATCCCGGTGATTCCCTCGGGTTCATAGCTGGAGCCAACCTTGTACCACACCTGTGAGACGGCGATGGGAGCACGGTGATCCTCCTTGACCAGCAGTTTCATGCCGTTATCCAGCATGAATTCATGCACCTCCTGGGCGCTCGCCGGAGACAGTAATAACGGCATCACGGACAGGGCCGCTAACCATCGACAAACTCTTTTTCGCATCTTCTTTCAGCCAGAATGTTGAATAGTAATATCTTCTCAAAAAACCATTGCTTT
>JBDLII010000128.1:0-5953 GCA_039714995.1 Pseudomonadota bacterium | reverse complement strand
AAAAAAGTCACAAAAGCGGTTGCCCGCAACAGGGAAAGTGGGTATAGTACGCACCTCATTGATGCGGGGTGGAGCAGTCTGGCAGCTCGTCGGGCTCATAACCCGAAGGTCGTAGGTTCAAATCCTGCCCCCGCTACCAATTTATGATAATAAAAAACCCCGTTAAACGGGGTTTTTTATTATCTATAATATGGCCCATGTGGCCTTTTTTTATTGGTGGATTATTTTCACACACGCAACTGACCGACGCGATTTGAGATGCAGCAGGCACCTGAACAGCTGATTGAACTGGCGCGCACCACGATTGAGCCCATGGGTTTCGAAGTGGTGGGCGTACAGCTGCTCGGCGCCGGCAGGCACGGAAAAAAACTGCGCATCTATATCGACGCTCCGCAAGGCATCATGCTGGATGATTGCGCGGCCGTCAGCCGTCAGATGAGCGCGGTGATGGATGTGGAAGATCCGATCTCCGGCAACTACGACCTCGAGGTCTCTTCGCCGGGTCTTGATCGTCCGCTCTTTAATCTGGAACATTTTGAACGTTTTGCAGGTCAAATGGTGACATTGCGGACACTGGGTTCTCACCACGGCAGGCGTAAATTCAGCGGCAAACTGCTGGGAAGGGACGGGGAATCCATTCAGCTGGATGTGGACGGGGAGCAGTTGAGCCTCCCCTTTTCTGATATCGATTCGGCACGTATCGTGCCGCAGTTTTAACTGGAAACGGGCACCATGAACAAAGAGATATTAATGGTCGTTGATGCGGTCTCCAACGAGAAGGATGTAGACCGTGAAATTATTTTTGAAGCGATCGAGACGGCGCTTGCCACGGCCACGCGTAAAAAAAACAGGCATGACATCGCGGTGCGGGTCGATATCAACCGCGAAGACGGCAACTACACGACCTACCGCCGCTGGCAGGCGATTGATGAGACCACGGTGGATGAAGAGAGCGGCGAGACAGCCGTGGTCGAGCACCCCTCCCGCGAGGTGACGCTCGAGGCGGCCCGTTTGATGGAACCTGATCTCGACCTGGAGGACGGCGACTACATCGAAGAGGAGATCGAATCGGTCGAGTTCGGCCGTATCGCAGCACAGACCGCCAAGCAGGTGATTGTGCAGAAGGTCCGCGAAGCCGAGCGCGCCAAGGTCGTCGAGGCCTACAGCGACCGCGTCGGCGAATTGATCTCCGGGGTCGTCAAGCGCCTCAGCCGTGGCTCGGTGATCCTGGATCTCGGCGGCAATGCCGAGTCGGAGATTCCGAAGAGTGAACTGATTGGACGTGAAAACGTGCGTATCGGCGATCGTCTGCGCGGGCTGCTGTTCGAGATCCTTGAAGAGCATCGCGGGCCGCAATTGCAGGTGACGCGTTCACGGCCTGAATTTCTTATCGAGCTGTTCCGTCTCGAAGTGCCGGAGATCGGCGAAGAGCTGATCGATCTGCTGGGTGCAGCACGCGACCCGGGTTCGCGCGCCAAGATTGCCGTCAGGGCAAAAGACCCGCGTATCGATCCGGTGGGCGCCTGCGTCGGCATGCGTGGTTCGCGCGTTCAGGCCGTCTCCAATGAACTTGCCGGTGAGCGTGTCGATATTATCCTGTGGAACGAGAATCCAGCGCAGTTCGTCATCAATGCGATGGCGCCTGCCGAAGTGCTCTCGATTGTCGTTGACGAGGAGGCGCACAGCATGGATGTCGCGGTGCATGAAGACAACCTCTCCCAGGCAATAGGCCGCGGCGGCCAGAATGTGCGCCTGGCGAGTCAACTGACCGGCTGGGAGCTGAATGTCATGGATGAATCGGAGTCGGCTGAAAAGGCCGAGCAGGAGGCGCACAAGTATGTCGAGCGTTTCATGGAGGCGCTGGAGGTCGACGAGGAGGTCGCAACCATCCTGGTCCAGGAGGGATTCAGCACGCTCGATGAGGTCGCCTATGTGCCTGTTGAGGAGATGTATGCGATCGAGGAGTTTGACGAGGAGATCGTCGACGAGCTGCGCGAGCGCGCCAGCGACGCACTGCTGACCCAGGCCATCGCTTCCGAAGAGGCGCAGGAGTTTCCGACGGGCGATCTCCGCAACATGGTCGAGATCGATGCGCAGCTGGCGGACCAGCTGGAGAATATCGGCATCAACTCAATCGAGGATCTGGCCGAGCAGGCCACCGATGACCTGCTGGAAATCGAAGGCATGGACGAGAAGCGGGCGGGTGAACTGATCATGACGGCTCGCGCTCCCTGGTTTGCGGAAGCTGCGGAAGCGGAATCCTGAGGGTATTAGAGAATGAGTAAGGTAACTGTAAGCCATCTGGCAAAAGATGTAGGCATTACTGTCGACCGCCTGCTGCAGCAGCTGGCAAAAGCCGGGGTGGAGAAAGCAAGCGCTGAGGATGAGATCTCCGATGACGAGAAGCGTAAACTGCTCGCCCACCTGCGCACCAGTCACGGCAAGAAAATCTCCAGGGAGGATGCCGGCGGCGCGAAGGGCAAGATCACGCTGAAGCGCAGAAGCACCAGTACACTGCAGCAGCCCGCGGCCACCACGCGCACGGCCAGCAGCCGCGGCCGCGAGTTGGGCAAAACCGTCAATGTCGAGGTCAAACGCAAGCGCACATTTCATAAAGAGATGGGGGCGAAAAGCAGCGACCAGCTGCGCGAGGAGGCCGAGGCGGCGAAGCGGGCGCTGGAAGAGCAGGCGGCGCAGCGCGATGCGCTGCAGAGCGAGAACGCGGCCCGCCAGCAGGCAGAGTCCGAACGCAGGGAAAAAGAGGTTGGCCTGAAAGAGGCCAAGGAGCAGAAAAAACTGCAGCGGGAGGAGGATGCCAGGCGCGAACGCGAAGAGCAGGAGCGTCGCGAAGCCGAAGAGCAACTCCGCCAGGCCCAGGCGAAGCTGGAAGCCGAGCAGCAGGCGAGCCAGGAGGCGCCGAAGAAAGCCGAGCAGAAACCTGCGCCTGCAAGACGCCGCCAAAAACCTGCCGCCACTGCAGGTCGCAAACAGCTGCATGTTGCCGAGGATCGGCGTGGTCGCGGCAAAAAGAAGCGCACCAAGGGGAGGGCCGCCAGGATCAACATTCCCGAGACGGAACACGGTTTCCAGAAGCCTACCGCGCCTGTCGTCAAGGAAGTCGAGGTGCCGGAGACCATCTCGGTCGGTGATCTCGCCCAGCGCATGTCGGTCAAGGGCGTAGATGTCATCAAGACCCTGATGCAGATGGGCATGATGGTGACCATCAATGAAACCCTGGACCAGGATACCGCCCTGCTGGTCGTCGAGGAGATGGGCCACAAGGCCGTCTTTGGCAAGTCGGCGGATGCCGAGGAGCTGCTGCTCGAAAAACTGACAGCAGAGCTGGAAGGTGAAGAGACGCCGCGGGCGCCTGTCGTTACCATCATGGGGCATGTCGATCACGGCAAGACCTCGCTGCTGGATTATATTCGCAAGAGCCGCGTCACGTCGGGCGAAGCGGGGGGCATTACCCAGCACATCGGCGCCTATCACGTCGAAACCGGTCATGGCATGATCTCCTTTCTCGATACGCCCGGACACGCGGCGTTCTCCGCCATGCGCGCCCGTGGCGCGCAGGTAACGGATATCGTCATCATCGTGGTTGCGGCGGATGACGGCGTCATGCCGCAAACCAAAGAGGCAATCCAACATGCGCGCGCCGCTGAAGTGCCGCTGATCGTTGCCGTCAACAAGATGGACAAGCCCGAAGCGCAGCCGGACCGTGTGATGCAGGAGATGGTTGCCGAAGAGGTCGTTCCAGAAGAGTGGGGCGGCGATGTCCAGTTCGTCAAGGTGTCGGCGCATAGCGGTGAAGGCATCGATGCGCTGCTGGATGCGATTCTGCTGCAGGCGGAAGTCCTGGAACTCTCCTCGGTCGCCGAGGGACCCGCGCGCGGCATCATCGTCGAGGCGGCCCTCGACAAGGGCAGGGGACCGGTTGCAACGGTGCTGGTGCAGTCGGGCAGTCTGAACAAGGGCGATCCGATCGCATGCGGCACCGAATATGGCCGGGTGCGCGCCATGTATGATGAAAACGGCGTCGAGGTCGAGTCCGCCGGGCCGTCGATCCCGGTTGCCGTCCTCGGTCTCTCCGCGGCGCCCAATGCGGGCGACGATGCGGTCGTGACCCCGGACGAGAAGCAGGCACGCGAGCTAGCCGAAGTACGTCGCGCCAAGCTGCGTGACAGCCGCCTTGCCGAGCAGAAGGCCGCCAAGCTCAACGAACTCTTCGAGCAGATGGGCGGCGACGAGGTCGTCAATGTCAACCTGGTGGTCAAGGCCGATGTCCAGGGCAGCGTCGAGGCGATCAAGGAGGCGCTGGAGAGTATCTCGACCGACGAGGTCAAGATCCGGGTCGTCGCCTCCGGCGTCGGCGGCATCAACGAGTCCGACGCCAACCTGGCGGCCAGTACCAACGCCATCGTCATAGGCTTCAACGTGCGCGCCGACTCGGCCTCCCGCCGCATTCTCGAGGAGCGCGGCCTGGAGCTGCGCTACTACAGCATCATCTACGAAGTCATCGACGATGTCAGAAAGGCGGCCTCCGGACTGCTCTCTCCGGAGATTCGCGAAGAGATCATCGGCATGGCCGAGGTGCGCGATGTCTTCCGCTCCTCCAAGATCGGCGCCATTGCCGGCTGCATGGTGCTCGACGGCGTGGTCAGGCGCAACAACCCGATCCGCGTGCTGCGTGACAACATCGTGGTTTTCGAGGGTGAGCTTGAGTCGCTGCGCCGTTTCAAGGATGACGTCGCCGAAGTCAGGGCCGGCACCGAGTGCGGCATCGGCGTCAAGAGCTACAACGACATCAAGGAGGGAGATCAGATCGAGGTCTTCGAACGCACCGAGGTCGCCAGGGAGCTTTAATGCCTGTCGAATTCAGCCGCGCCGAGCGCATCGGGGTCGCGATTCAGCGGCATCTCTCCGAGCTGGTACCCAGGCTCAAGGACCCGAGACTGGGAATGGTCACCATCCATGAGGCCAGGGTGACGCGGGATCTCTCCTTTGCGAAGGTCTATTTCACGGTGCTGGACGGCAATGCCGAAGAGAACCTGAAGATACTGCAGCAGGCCGCGGGCCACCTGCGCCACGAGCTGGGAAAGCACAGCAAGCTGCGCACCATTCCGGAGCTCCGTTTTGTGATTGACACCAGCATCGAATACGGCAACAAGCTGCAGTCGCTGATCGAGCAGGCGGTTGCCGATGATGCGCACGATGATGCGAATAAGGACAACGAGTAGAGAGTTATGGCGCGACGTCGCAAGGGCCGCAACATCAGCGGCATCCTGTTACTGGACAAACCCCTCAACCTGACTTCCAATGCCGCGCTGCAGCGCGTCAAGCGCTTCTATAAAGCGGACAAGGCCGGCCACACCGGCAGTCTCGACCCGCTGGCGACAGGGCTGCTGCCCATCTGCCTGGGCGCCGCCACCAAGGCGTCGGCCTTTCTGCTCGATGCCGACAAGCGCTACCTGACGACAGTCAAGCTGGGCGAGAAGACCTCCACGGCGGACGCCGAAGGCGAAGTGATCGAGCAGCGCTCCGTCGAGGGTGTGACGCCGCAGCGCGTCGAGGAGATCTTGCAGCAGTTTATAGGCGACATCGAACAGCTGCCACCGATGTACTCCGCCGTCAAGCACAAGGGCGAGCGCCTCTACAAGCTGGCGCGCGAGGGCAAAGAGGTCGAACGCCAGCCGCGGCAGATCACCATCTACTCGATCGGGCTGGTCTCATTGCAAGATGACCTGCTGGAGCTGGATATCCACTGCTCCAAGGGAACCTATGTGCGCACCCTGGCCGAGGATATCGGTGAGGCGCTGGGCTGCGGCGGCCATGTGGCGGCGCTCAGGCGCACCGCGGTCGGACCCTACGACGGCTCAAACATGGTGCCGCTGGAGAAGGTGGAGCGCCTCGGACTCGAAGGCGATCTGCAGGCGCTCGATCAACTGCTGCT
>JBDLII010000127.1:0-6002 GCA_039714995.1 Pseudomonadota bacterium | reverse complement strand
TTTATCACCGGCATAGATTTCGAGTACACCATTTGTACCGGTCCAGTTTTGTACCGCCCGGCCGAACTTGTTCTGCACCTCCTGGGTGCAGGCGGTGAGGGATAAGAGCAGCATGCCAGTGGCCGTAATCTTGAAAAATGTGCGGTAATAGTTGTTCATCAGTTCCATTATAGGATGTGCCGGGTCCGTCGTCTTGTTGCCGCATCCACCAGAAACCCCCTATCCCTGATTGCAACTCGTTTGTGCTGTCATTACGAGCGTAGCGAAGCTTCCGTATCCTGCTCACACCCCTCACCTACATCCATGTAGGCGAAGTAATCTCAAGCAGATTGCCGCGTCGCTACGCTCCTCGCAATGACTTGGTGGATGCGCTGTCGCTTTATTCTCTTACGGCCTGCGCTGGACTGACGATCATTTCAGCTTCAGGAGGAACATGTACTATTTCACCCGCATGCCAGGCTGGGCCCCCTCATCGGGAGAGAGAATGAAGAGATCCTCTCCACCGGGCCCGGCGGCAAGCACCATGCCCTCCGACATGCCGAAGCGCATCTTGCGCGGCGCCAGGTTGGCAACCATCACTGTCAATTTGCCCTGCAGCTCCTCCGGCGCATAGGCCGACTTGATGCCGGCGAAGACATTGCGGTTTTCGCCGCCGATATCGAGCGTCAGCTGCAGCAGCTTGTCGGCTCCCTCGACGTGCTTGGCCGCGACGATTTTGGCGATGCGCAGATCGATCTTGGCGAATGCATCGAAGTTGATGACGTCAGAAATCGGCTCATCAACCAATGGTCCTGTCGCCGCAGGACTCTTTTCGACACTGGCAAGATCCTGTTTGGAATCCTCGATCATGGCTTCGATCTGTTTTTCATCGACGCGGGTCATCAAGGGTTTGAATTTGGTGATTTGATGCGCCAGCAGCGGCGTCTTGCTGTCATCCCACAGCAGCGGCTCAACCTGCAGAAATGATTCGGCTGCTGCGATGGTTGCCGGCAGCACCGGTTTGAGATAGACGGCGAGCTGGCGGAACAGGTTCAGTCCCATGGAGCAGATCTGCTGCAACTCCTCGTCGCTGTCCGGCTGCTTGGCCACCACCCAGGGCTGCATCTCGTCGACATACTGGTTGGCCTTGTCGGCCAGCGCCATGATTTCGCGTACTGCACGTGAGTACTGCCGCGCTTCAATGTCATCGGCAATGGCGTCGCCAGCGGAGGCAAACTCCAGGAACAGCGCCTCATCGTGCAGTCTGTCCGACAGCATGCCGTTGAAACGCTTGTTGATGAAGCCGGCGCAGCGGCTGGCGATGTTGACGAACTTGCCAACCAGGTCGGCATTGACGCGCTGCCTGAAATCGTCGAGGTTCAGGTCGATGTCGTCCACGCCGGGCCCCAGCTTGGCGGCGAAGTAGTAGCGCAGATACTCGGGATTGAGATGCTGCAGATAAGTGCGGGCCTTGATAAATGTGCCGCGGGACTTGGACATCTTGTGGCCGTCGACTGTCAGAAAGCCGTGGATGAAGAGTGCGGTAGGCGTACGCAGGCCGGCGCCCTCGAGGGTGGCCGGCCAGAAGAGGCCGTGGAAATTCATGATGTCCTTGCCGATGAAGTGATACAGCTCGGCAGTGGAGCCTTTACTCCAGTAGTCGTCAAACTCCAGCCCCGGGGTGCATTCGCACAGGTTTTTGAAACTGGCCATGTAGCCGATGGGGGCGTCCAGCCAGACGTAGAAGTATTTCCCCGGATGATCGGGGATTTCGAAACCGAAATAGGGGGCGTCGCGGGAGATGTCCCACTCCTGCAGGCCGGTTTCAAACCACTCGCCGAGCTTGTTGGCGACGGCGGGATCGAGATGCCCGGCATGAATCCACTGCTGCAGCATCTGCTGAAAATCACCGAGTTTGAAAAAGAGGTGCTCTGACTCCTTTTCGACGGGTGTGGCGCCGGAGACTGCCGAAACGGCGTTTTTCAGGTCAGTCGGTGAATAGGTGGCGCCGCATTTTTCGCAGTTGTCGCCGTATTGATCTGCGGCGCCGCATCTGGGGCACTCGCCCTTGATAAAGCGGTCCGGCAGGAACATCTGCTCCTGTGGATCATAGGCCTGGGTAATGTTTTTGGCGTGGATATGACCGCCATCGCGCAGGCGCTCGTAGATCATCGTCGAGAGCTGGTGATTCTCCTCGGAGTGGGTCGAATGGTAGTTGTCGAAGCCGATGTGAAAATCGGCAAAATCGGCCTGGTGTTCGGTGGAGATTCTGGCGATCAGCTCCTCGGGAGAGATACCCTCCCGGCGGGCATGCAGCATGATGGGTGTGCCATGGGCGTCATCGGCGCAGACATAGAGGCAGTGGTTGCCGCGCATCTTTTGCAGGCGCGCCCAGATATCGGTCTGGATATACTCCACCATGTGGCCGATATGGATCGGACCGTTGGCGTAGGGGAGGGCGCTGGTAACCAGGATATGACGCGTCATGGATGCAGTTGCAGTGTTGTGTGGAATAAGTCACGCATTATTTCACAGTTCATCTCAATTCTTAACCCATCTTCTGATTTATTCGTCATTGCGAGGAGCGAAGCGACGAAGCAATCTCCGGCCTTATTGATCAAGTCAGGAGATTGCTTTGTGGTGAGTTAATCAGATCTGCAGGGCGCAATAAACTTCGCGCACTGCGCCGCATGAAAAAAATGACCCAGTAATTTACTTGGTAATAGCGTCTGCAGTAGTGTAAAATTTCGTGATTTACGATTATCTCAATGCTGCCGACCCGCAGCATTCCAGTCAGGAGTCATTTCATGGCAGTTACCCAAGAACAGATCGAAGAGGCCATCAAGGGCTATATTGAACCTAATTTCCAGCGCGACCTGGTCAGCGCCAAGTCGATTAAGGCAATCGATATCGATGGCGACCAGGTGAAAGTCAGCGTTGAGCTGGGCTTTCCTGCCAAAGGGGTGATCGATGAGATCTCCCAGGCTGTCAAGGAGGCTGTCGAAGCCCTCGACGATGTCTCATCCGCCGCTGTCGATGTCAGCTCGAAGATCGTCGCTCACTCTGTGCAGAAGGCGCTGAAACCGATAGACAACGTCAAGAACATCATTGCTGTCGCCTCCGGCAAGGGTGGCGTCGGCAAATCGACGGTCGCCGTCAACCTGGCACTGGCCCTCTCCGCCGAAGGCGCCCGGGTCGGTATACTGGATGCCGATATCTACGGCCCGTCGCAACCCCGCATGCTGGGGATCTCCGGCAAGCCGGAGTCGAAAGACGGCCAGACGCTGGAGCCGATGAACAGCTACCACCTGCAGGCGATGTCCATCGGTTTTCTGATCGATGATGAGACGCCGATGATCTGGCGCGGCCCGATGGTCACCCAGGCGCTGGAGCAGCTGCTCAACGATACCAACTGGAGCGATCTTGACTACCTCGTCATCGATCTGCCGCCCGGCACCGGTGACACCCAGCTGACGCTGGCGCAAAAGGTGCCCGTCTCGGGCGCCGTCGTCGTGACCACGCCGCAGGAGATTGCATTGCTGGATGCGCGCAAGGGTTTCAAGATGTTCGAGAAGGTCGAAGTGCCGGTTCTGGGCATCGTCGAGAACATGAGCACCCACATCTGCAGCAAGTGCGGCGAAGTCGAGCCCATCTTTGGCGAGGGCGGTGGCCAGCGCATGGCCGAAGAGTACGGTGTCGACTTCCTCGGCGGCCTGCCGCTGGACATGAGCATCCGTGAGGGAACGGATTCCGGCAAGCCAACGGTTGTCTCCGATCCTGAGTCGCCGGTTGCAATGATCTACCGCGAGATTGCCCGCAAGGCGGCCGCCAAGCTGGCGCTGCAGGCCAAAAGCTACGCGGCGAAATTCCCTAACATCGTCATCGAAAACAATTAGGGGAGCTTTGAGATTGATCAGAGTCTTCTTAGGGAGGCTCTGAATGAATCGTTTTTCCCGTCATTGCGAGCGCAGCGCGGCAATCTCGCCTTTATAGAATCAATAGGTTAGAGATTGCTTCGTCACTACGCTCCTCGCAATGACGATTCGATCAGAGCTTCCTTAGGGAAACTCTGGATGAAAGAAGAGACTGCGTCATTGCGAGCGAAGCGCGGCAATCTCTTGCGTTTATATCAATATGTCAGAGATTGCTTCGTCGCTGTGCTCCTCGCAATGACGATTCATTCAGAGCTTCCTTAGGCAGGCCTTGGTTGAGTCACTTTGCCAACAGGGGCGCAGGTGAGCCCGGGTAGCTACAGAGTGCGTGCACACTACTTACAGCATGTTCCATTCGAAGGTCTTGGCAGCATCGAGCCCTGGCTTCGCGCAGCCGGTTACCGGATAACCAATACAGCGTTTTTTAACCCGACCGGGTTACCGGATGTCAACGAGATTGATCTGCTGGTCGTGATGGGCGGGCCGATGAGCGTCAATGACGTGGATGCGTTTGCGTGGCTTGCCGGGGAAAAAAAGTTCATTCGCGCAGTGATCGAATCAGGTAAGCCGGTGCTGGGAATCTGCCTGGGTGCGCAACTGATCGCGAGCGCGATGGGCGCCAGGGTCTACCGGAATCCGGTCAAGGAGATCGGCTGGCATCCGGTGCAGGGAGTAGCGTCACCTGGAACATCCGCTTTTGGCTTTTCTCCGTCAACCGATGTGTTTCACTGGCATGGCGAAACCTTCGACCTGCCGACCGGGGCTGTGCGTATCGCCGCAAGCGAAGGTTGCGAGAACCAGGCCTTTCAAATTGGAACCTCGGTTATCGGGCTGCAGTTTCATTTGGAAACCACTGCAGAATCAGCGCGGGAAATTGTTTCCAACTGCCGCGATGAACTGACTCCCTCGCAATATGTACAGACCGAAGAGGAGATCCTGTCGGCCACTCCCGGACGATATCACTCGATCAATCTGTTGATGGGCGATATTCTTTCATTTCTGCACCACGGCAATGACAAATCGCCATAGGCTTTATTGCCGCTTGAGGCGCTCTACCACCGATGTCTGACATCGGCAGGCTGCTGCAAATCATGGCCGCACTGCGTGATCCGCAGAGCGGCTGCCCGTGGGACATCGAGCAGACGTTCGAATCCATTGCCCCCTACACGCTTGAAGAGGCATATGAAGTGGCGGATGCCATCCGTTGCGGTGAGATGCAGGAGCTCAAGGGGGAGTTGGGCGATTTGCTGTTCCAGGTGGCGTTTCATGCCCGTATGGCGGAGGAGAGCGGGGAGTTTGACTTTGGCGATGTCGTGACGGCGATTTGTGACAAGCTGGAGCGGCGCCATCCGCATGTCTTTGCCGATGAACAGGTTGCGAATGCTGCCGAGCAGAGCGTGGCATGGGAGCGGCACAAGGCCAGGGAGCGGGGGTCGCATCCCGGTGCGCTTGCCGGTGTCGCGCGAGCATTGCCTGCCCTGGTGCGGTCGCAAAAGTTGCAGGACCGCGCAGCGCGGGTTGGTTTCGACTGGCCAGATATCTCAGGACCGCTGGCCAAATGCCACGAGGAGCTGGCCGAGATCGAAGAGGCGCTTGAACAGGAAGATCAGCAGCAGATTGAAGCGGAGATTGGCGACCTGCTGTTTGCCGTCGTCAACCTGGCGAGATTTGCCGGTGTCGATGCGGAGTCCGCCCTGAGCGGCTCGAGCGAGCGCTTTATCAGCCGTTTCCACTATATTGAACAACAGCTGCAGCAGCAGGGATTGACTACCGCAGAAGTTGATCTGGAGAGGCTGGAGCAGTTGTGGCGCCAGGCCAAAGCGGCAGAGAAGTCGTCATCTCAATGAACGTCATTCACGCCGATGTCCGGCCTGGTGGCGCCTCTCCTGATGTTTGATTAATATCAATTAATGGTCGAAAAATCACCAGATCTGATGAAACAGACAGCGATGTCGTGAAAATCCCTGTAAACTATGTCGTTTAATTTCAGGTTAATCGCTGGCACTGGATTGATGGAGAGGCAGCATGCTCACATATGATGATTTGAACAAACAGAACGACAAGATCACCGAAATGACCAATGTGTTGACG
>JBDLII010000126.1:0-6013 GCA_039714995.1 Pseudomonadota bacterium | reverse complement strand
AGAAATTCTCGGTTGAGCCGAAGAGGCCGACGCGCAGGTTTTTGGCGAGGTAGATTTCACGGCCATCCACTTCGATACGGCCATCGGCGATGCCGAGCACCAGCTTCTGCGCCAGCACGCGCCTGATGTCGATATGGTAGGTGACGGATTTTGCAGAGGGCAGGATCTGCCCCTTGAACTTGACATCGCCGACGCCGAGGGCGCGGCCGTGTCCGGGGTGGCCGCTCCAGCCGAGGAAGAAGCCCAGCAGCTGCCACATGGCATCCAGGCCGAGACAGCCCGGCATCACCGGATCCCCCGGGAAGTGGCACTCGAAAAACCACAACTCCGGATTGATATCCAGCTCGGCGACGATCTCTCCCTTGTCGAAACTGCCGCCCTCATCCGAAATGTGGTTGATGCGGTCGAGCATCAGCATATTGCCGATTGGCAGCTGGGCGTTGCCCGGACCAAAGAGTTCGCCATGGCCGCATTGCAGTAACTCATCTTTGTTGTAGCTGGATTTCTTGTTCATTCAGATTGTTTCCTGCAATTTCTGGGTGAGAAGGTCGACGATCTCGCCGATCGGGATCATGCTGTTTTCGGCATCCGTGCGCGCCCGGTATTCAACCACGCCCTGCTCCAGCGAGCGCTCGCCGATGACGATGCGGTGCGGAATGCCGATCAGCTCCATGTCGGCAAACATGACGCCGGGCCTGGTATCACGGTCGTCGAGCAGCACCTCGATGCCCGCTTCGTCCAGTTGCCGGTAGAGTTGTTCGACGCTCTCTCTGACCTTTTCGGACTTGTCCATGCGCATCGGCAGCAGCGCGACCTGGAAGGGTGCGATTGCCGCCGGCCAGATGATGCCCTGGTCATCGTGATGCTGCTCGATGGCGGCGCCGACGACGCGGGAGACGCCGATACCGTAGCACCCCATGGTCATGGTGGCGGCGCGGCCGTTTTCGTCCAGCACCTCCGCTTTCAACGCCCTGGCGTATTTGTCGCCGAGCTGAAAGATATGGCCAACCTCGATGCCGCGGGCGATGGTCAGGAGGCCATTGCCGTCGGGGCTGGGGTCGCCTTCGACGACGTTGCGGATATCGGCGACTTCAGGCAGCGGCAAATCGCGTTCCCAGTTGATACCGAAATAGTGTTTGCCGTCTGCATTGGCGCCGCAGCTGAAATCGGCTGTGGCCGCGGCGCTGCGATCGGCGATGCAGGGGATCTGGAGATTCAGCGGGCCGAGGGATCCTGGACCTGCACCGATGGTCTCGCGGATCTGCTCGTCAGTCGCAAAGCAGAGCGGGGTGGCGACCTGCGGCAGTTTCTCCGCCTTGACGGTGTTCAGTTCATGGTCGCCGCGCAGCAGCAGTGCAACGAAATCCGCCTCGCTCTCATCTGCTGCAACAACGATCAGGGTCTTGACGGTCTTCTCGACGGGTTGCTCGAACTGCTCGACCAGTTCATTAATGGTCCTGGCCTCCGGTGTATCGACCAGGCGCAGCTCCTCAACCGGGGCAGGGCGCTCACTGCTGTCGGCAACGGCCTCGGCTTTTTCGACATTGGCGGCGTAGCTGCTTGCTGTCGAGAAGGCGATCGCGTCTTCACCGGAATCGGCCAGGACATGAAACTCATGCGAGGCATTACCGCCGATCGCGCCGGTATCCGCCTCGACCGGGCGGAAGTCGAGGCCGCAGCGGCTGAAGATCCTGCTGTAGGCGGCATGCATCACGTCATAAGTCTGCTGCAGCGACTGCTGCCCGAGATGAAAGGAGTAGGCGTCCTTCATCAGGAATTCGCGCGCCCGCATGACGCCGAAGCGCGGGCGGATCTCGTCGCGGAACTTGTTCTGGATCTGGTAGAAGTTGACGGGCAGCTGGCGGTAGCTCTGCAGCTCGTTGCGTGCCAGGTCGGTGATGATCTCCTCGTGCGTCGGGCCGAAGCAGAAGTTGCGGTTGTGGCGGTCGTGAAAACGCAGCAGTTCGGGGCCATACTCCTCCCAGCGGCCGGACTCCTGCCACAATTCGGCAGGCTGAACCGCAGGCATCAGCAACTCCAGCGCGCCGGCGCGTTCCATCTCCTCGCGGACGATGCCCTCCACCCTGCGCAGCACGCGCAGTCCCAGCGGCAGCCAGGTGTAGAGTCCCGCCGCCAGCTTGCGAATCATGCCGGCGCGCAGCATCAGCTGATGGCTGACAATCTCCGCATCGGATGGAGTCTCTTTGAGGGTGTGCAGTGGAAATCCGGATGTTCGCATGCGATGGTTGCTGCTGTCGTGGTAACACAGCCTGCCATAGTATCAAAATGTGCGATGGCTGAGAATATACAAATATTCTGAAATTGCTGAGAGAGCGCCCAAAGGAAAAAGAAGCCTGCAGACATCAGTTTGAAATTTGCAGCAATCCGATGAGGGAAGCGCTGGGTGAATCATGTCAGCCTGTCATTGCGAGCGTAGCGCGGCAATCTTATCTATCTCAATCAGCAAGGTTAGAGATTGCTTCGTCGCAACGCTCCTCGCAATGACGGTTCATTCAGAGATTCCTCAGGTTTTTGCCAACTGCCAACTATCCAGCACGCAGGTTGTGCTGCTGCGAGATGCCCTTGTAGATGATATCCGAAACCTTGCGGATGACATTGCCGCGCGAGCGTATCCATGAGCCGTAGTTTCTTGCGCGTTGACGCTTCTCGATGACGCCGACGAGCGTATAGGGATAACGCTTGCCATTCTTTCCCTTGACCACAAGAATACCGATGTCGCCGCAGAGGTGGGCCGTACTGCCGGTCTTGTTGTAGACCTTGGTGCTTCGTGGAATCTCCCGTGTTCCAGTATAGAGGCGGTCACGGCCCGGCAGCTGCATCAGGCGACGCATTTCACTGGAGTAGGGGAGGCTGTCATTCCATAAGGCATACAGGAAGCGGCTATAGTCGTGCGCCGAGGCCTTGTTGCGGTATGTGCGGCCGCCTGCAGGGATGTACTCGATGATACGGGTGTTCTTGAAAATCTGTGGATACCGTTTTTTGAGCAGAGTATTGACAGCTGCCGGGCCGCCGGCTTGCCTTAGCACCCAGTTGGAGGAGTGATTGTTCGAGCGCTGAATCATGCGCCGCATATGCGTCTTGGCGCTGCTTCCATATTTGAGTTTACCTCGCTTGACCTGGTCAAAATAGGCGAGGGCGAAGAAGGTCTTGACCAGGCTGGCGCCCTGCAGCGGGAAGTCTTCATTGATGGCGACAAGTTTCTCGCCGGTGGTGAAATCGTAGACAGACCAGGCCGTACGCTCGTCACTGGAGATCGTGCCGTTCTTGCGCAGGGACTTGATGTACTTCTCCACCTCGGCTTCGAGATTATGATGCCTTGGTGCGCTTTTCTTAACGACGCTCTTCTTTTTTTGCGGCGCTGCGGCCTGATTGTTTGCGGAGGAGGCCTTCAGCGGCTCCTTTTTGGCCGGCTTGGTTTTCTCGATGGAGGCTTTAGCGGAGACGACCTCCCACTGCCGGGAGCGGACGATCGTTGCGGCTTCCATTCCCCTTGACTGCAGCAGTTTGCTGTGCGAGCGGGCCACACGCTCAGCGCCCTGCTTGTCCCTGTTGCGGTGATAGATCACGCCATAGAGGGGGGCTTTGCTAACGACCTTGAGTTTTTTCTCGACAGTCGGTCCCAGCACTTTCGCAACCTTCTCTCGATAGGTCTGTACGCGGTCGGTGGTTTCGGCCCACAGATAGGCGACATCATAACGCTCTGTTGCAGCCCATACGGACTTCAGGGGTATCAGGCAAATCAGCAACAGGGAAATGGGAATGATGCGGGCCAAGGCCATCTGTTCTCTCCTGGTCTGGTGAATAAGAGTGGAATCCCTCATCTCAGTTGCCTCGTTGACAGATCAGAGCTGCCCGGCAAATGATTGCCTGCAGTCATTGATGCAAAAACCATATCAATAATAGCCAGTTCACAAGGTAACTTCAATCTCCCCCCCCTGATAAAAGGGGGGTGTCGAGCGCATGAGAGTATTGAGTGGCTGTCGATCTATTCAGCGGCCTTTTGCGCCTCTTCGGTGATCCGGTCGGCCTCTTCCTGCGCATCCTCGGTCACTTTGGCTGCTTCGGCTTCCGCATCATCAATCAGCTTTTGTGCCTCCATGTCGGCAGCATCAGTCTCCTCGGCGGTTTTACCCTCGGCGTCCGCCTTGATTTCAGCAGCCTTGGTTTTTGCCTGCTCGGTAATCTCGGCGGCTTTTTGAGCAGCCTCTTCGGTGAGTTCGGCGGCCTTTGTTTTTGCCTGCTCATAGAGTTCCGCCGTCTTGGCCTTGGTGTCTTCATACATCGCTGTAGCACTCTCCTTGATCTCGGCCGCCTCCTCTTTGGCGACCTGAGAAGCGGCGCTTCCGAGCTCCTTGGCCTTCTCGATGAACTCGGCGGACTTCTGTTTCAGCTCCTCTCTTGCCGTCGGCTCGGCCGGTTCCATCTGCGAGGATTCCTCGTCGTCCGGCTGCGAGCAGGCGCCGAGTGTGAGGGTCAGCGTCAGGGCCAGGGAAGTGGTCAGCAGTGGTGTCAGTTTGATGTTCATGGTGTCTCCTTGTTGGTTTGATGGATCAGCTGTCTGGCTGTGTTTGCCAGCTGCTTGCGTTTGAATAGTAATTGTAGGCGAGAACCTTTCAATTGTCTCCACAAGATGGCGGCGCGTATTCCTGCAAGCAGCAGGGCGCGGATTCTGTTCTGGGTCTCCGGGTTCTGCAGATGCAGGGGCTCTCCCTGCACCATGATGCGTGGCGACAGCGTGCTGATGGTGTTGCTGTAGATGTCGGCCAGTGCAGCGATCTGGTTGCTGTGTGTATAGTCGTAGAGATCAAGTTTTTCTGACGCAGTCCTGATCCCTTCGCTAATCCGGTTCATCCTTTCAGTGTCCTTGAAGAGCTTTGCGGCGAGCAGCAGCAGGCTGATACTGTAGCGGGTGACGTCAATCTGCTTTTTGGCCGGAGAAGTCAGCTGCTGCTGCAATTTTTGCAGACCGAAATGGACGCCATCGATGCCGGCAAAGACATCGGTGATGTTGTCGGCGTCTGTCTGGAAAATACTGTAAAGCGATTTTTCCGTCGCAGCCGGGTCGGCCTGCCCGCTGCGGGCCAGACTGTCGACCAGCGCCGCCGCCTGAATGACGCCGGCAAGGGCGATGGTTTGCTGCTCAAATCGGTTCATCAGAGCGCCTGTTCAATGGTCGCTCCGCCAAGGCAGAGCTGCTGTTGGTAGAAGACGACGGCCTGCCCCGGCGTGACGGCGCGCTGTGGTGTATCGAAGGCGACATGCAGGGCGCCAGGCTCCTGCCTGGTGACTGTACATGCCTGCAGCGGCTGGCGATGCCGGCAGCGCGCCAGGCAGCGCAGCGGAAACGCCGGCTGTTGCGCAATCCAGTGGGTCTGTCTGGCGAGCAGGGCCCGGCTGAAGAGCAGCGGGTGATCCTTTCCCTGGACAGCGATCAGAACATTGCGCTGCAGATCCTTTGCCGCGACAAACCAGGGGGTATCTCCGCTGCCCTTGAGACCGCCGATGCCGAGTCCCTGCCGCTGGCCGATGGTGTAATACATCAATCCCTGGTGGTCGCCGATCTTTTTCCCATCAGGAGTCTCGATGATGCCGGGTTGCGCCGGCAGGTATCGGGACAGAAAATCGCGAAAGCGGCGCTCGCCGATGAAACAGATGCCGGTGCTGTCCCTCTTGTCGTGGGTCTTCAGGCCGGCCAGCCTGGCCAGGCGGCGCACCTCCGACTTGTCGATCTCCGCGAGCGGGAACCTGGCATGGGAGAGCTGATGCTGGTTCAGCAGATAGAGAAAATAGGTCTGGTCCTTGTTGTCATCCTTGGCGCGGACGAGTTGATAGTGGTCTCCAGCCTGTTGAACGCCGGCGTAGTGACCCGTCGCGATGGCGTCTGCGCCAAGATTCAGCGCATGGTCCAGGAAGGCCTTGAATTTGATCTCCCGGTTGCACAATACATCGGGGTTGGGAGTGCGCCCGGCGCGGTATTCGTCCAGGAAATAGC
>JBDLII010000125.1:0-6074 GCA_039714995.1 Pseudomonadota bacterium | reverse complement strand
CGTAATTCTGTCGCGATTACCCAGTGAGCCATTCACGATACGGATCAGCGAGATGACCCCGACATAGGAGTCAAACCAGGAGTCGATGATCAACGCCTGCAGCGGCGCGCTGCTGTCTCCACCCGGCGGCGGCACCACCTCGACCAGTTTTTCGAGCAGTTCCCTGATGCCTGTTCCGGTCTTGGCGCTGACGTGCAGCGCGTCCTGTGCATCCAGGCCGATGATCTCCTCGATTTCGGTGATCACGCGTTCCGGTTCCGCCGAGGGCAGATCGATCTTGTTCAGCACCGGCAGGACTTCGAGGCCCTGTTCGATTGCCGTGTAGCAATTTGCCACGCTCTGCGCCTCGACACCCTGGGCGGCATCCACCACCAGCAGTGCGCCCTCACAGGCCGCCAGTGAACGGGAGACCTCGTAGGAGAAATCCACATGCCCCGGCGTATCGATGAAGTTGAGCTGGTAGGTTTCGCCATTATCCGCCTGGTAGTCGAGAGTGACGCTCTGCGCCTTGATGGTGATGCCGCGCTCACGCTCAAGGTCCATCGAGTCGAGAACCTGGTCCTCCATTTCGCGCTCGTTCAGTCCACCGCACAGCTGAATAAAACGGTCTGCAATGGTCGATTTTCCATGATCGATATGCGCAATGATGGAAAAATTACGGATATGGCTGAGATCAGTCATTCAATCTGTGCACAACGCTGGATTGTGATGGATAATAAAAAGTGGCAAGCTGCGCATGATAGCAAAATTGACGCCAGCAGGCGGAGATATTAAGAAGTTGGTAGTTGGCAGTAACAGAGAGTTGACCGTTTCTGTTCGATGTTTTTACTGCAAACTGCCTACTGCGAACTGCAAACTTTTTACATCCATCCATTTCAGCAAGCACCAAGACACTTCACGGCAGACAAATGACTAAATCCGCAGCATCGGCAACCTCACTCGCCTCTCGCGCTGACCGGCATCGCCTCTATGAACTCGCAGTTCAGTGCCCCGAGGCGGAGGTGGATTTCATCGAAGCTGCCTTCCGCGAACTCAAGGGGCGCAGGGCGCAAAGCCTGCGGGAGGACTTTTGCGGTACGGCTGCCGTGTGCTGTGAATGGATTCGACGCAGCAGGCATAACAGCGCCATCGGTATTGACCTGGATGCCGAGGTGCTGCAGTGGGGCAAAGAACACCATGTTGCCGGGCTTGATAACAGCCAGAGAAAACGCCTGACGCTGCTTCACCAGGATGTCTTGAGCGTAAAGAGCGCTCGGGTCGATGCCATCGCAGCGATGAATTTCAGCTATTGGCTCTTCAAGGAGCGCAGCCTTCTGCAGCAATATTTCAAGGCAACCTGCAGCGCACTTGCCGATGATGGCGCACTCTTTATCGACGCCTACGGCGGCTACGAGTCATTCCAGGAGATCGAGGAGGAGCGCGAGATCGAGGAGCAGGGTTTCACCTACATCTGGGAACAGGAGCGTTTCAACCCGGTTGACAACGGACTGATCTGTTCGATTCATTTTGAATTTGACGATGGTTCACGCATCGAACGCGCCTTCCACTACGACTGGCGCCTGTGGACGCTGCCGGAGATCCGGGAGTTGCTGCTGGAGTGCGGCTTCTCCAGGGTAACGACCTGGTGGCAGGGCTTCGACGAAGACGGCGAGGGAGACGGCGTATTCAAACAGGTCACCACTGCAGATGCCGATGCCGGCTGGATCTGCTATCTGGTCGCCGAGAAGTGATCGAACGGAAACGCCAGTACCTGCTGAATGGAATCTGCACCGCAGCGCAGCATCAACAACCTGTCGACACCCAGCGCCACTCCGGAGCACTCTGGCAGACCATGCTCAAGCGCCTGCAGAAGCTGCTCATCCAGCGGCAGCTGCTCCTGACCTGCCTGTCGACGCTTGCGGTTCTCCGCTTCAAAGCGCATGCGCTGCTCACCGGCATCGGCCAGTTCATGGAAACCGTTTGCCAGCTCCATGCCCCGATAATAATATTCGAATCGCTCGGCGACCCGGGGATCCTCTGCGGACAACCGGGACAGGGATGCCTGCGCAGCCGGGTAGTCTGTAACCATTACACCCTGCTGCTGCCGCAGCCAGGGGCCGACACACTGCTCGAACAGCATCTCGATGAGCCACTCGGTCGATGCTGATTCGGGCATCACAACCCCGGCATCCACTGCCCTCTGCTGCAGCAGACGTTCATCGGCAGCAAAGAGATCGAGACCTGTGTGGCTGAGGAAGAGGTCAGCATAACGATGGCGCTGTGCCGCCTTGCAACCCGGCAATAGCTGCATCAACAGCACATCAACCTCGTCCATCAGCTGGAGATGGTCGTAATCGATGCGATACCACTCCAGCAGCGTGAATTCGGGATTGTGCATACCCCCCAGCTCACCGTTGCGAAAGGCGTGGCAGACCTGGAAGATCGAACCGCTGCCAGCGGCAAGCAGGCGCTTCATCGCAAATTCGGGCGAAGTCTGCAGATAGAGCCGTTGGGATTGATAAGCGCCTGGCTGGAAATAGCCTGACAGCAACGGTGCAATGGCGGCATCCGGGTTCGCCGCTGACGAGAGGACGGGGGTATCGACTTCGAGCACCCCCCTGTCTGCAAAAAAGTGACGGATCTCACTTAGCAGAGAGGCTCGCTCCCGCAGTATGCTGATGATTGATGCGTTTCGTTTCACTCAGCACATCCTACGGAGAGTTGCTATCACGAGGTTATTGAGCTGTTACCTGATTGTTCCATGCATGCGCACTCATGCCGCTCGCCAGTAACGGGATCTGTTGACCATCTACGGCCAGGGATGACCGTAGCGAGCTTACATGGATGTATTTACAGCATGTCACAGATCCCGTTACTGGCGAGCGGCCTTCACTCCATTATGCGCGCGAGACATACTCCCCGCTGCGGGTGTCTACCTTGACGACTTCATCGATCTGCACAAACAGCGGCACGCGAATCACGGCGCCTGTTTCGAGCGTTGCCGGCTTGCCGCCGCCGCCCGAGGTATCCCCCTTGAGACCGGGATCGGTATCGGTAATGCGCAGCGTGACGAAGTTGGGCGCCTCGACGCTCAGCGGCGAGCCATTCCATAATGTGACGTTGCAGAGATCCTGCTCCTTGATCCACTTGACAGCCTCACTGACTGCTGTCTCATCGGCGCTGAACTGCTCAAAACTCTCCGGATCCATGAAGTGCCAGAATTCCCCATCCGTATAGAGATACTGGAGATCAGTCTCCATCACGTCTGCAGCCTCGACGCTCTCACCGGACTTGAAGGTTTTTTCGATGACGCGCCCTGTTTTCAGGTTTCGAACCTTGACGCGATTGAAGGCCTGGCCCTTTCCGGGCTTGACGAATTCATTTTCAATGATTGAATAGGGGTCACTATCCAGCATAATCTTGAGACCACCGCGGAATTCGTTGGTATTGTAGGTTGCCATTGTCTCCTCAAAGCAGCAAAGAAATTCCTTTATGATACCCCGAAGTACGGCAATACTGAAAACCCCATCCTGGCAGCAGCTGTTGGCCAACTCATTCACCCGGGTCTCTGCGCTGCTCGAGTGGCTTGGCATAGAGCCATCTGAGTGCAACCTGCCCAGTGATGAGGTACAGGACTTCCCCTTGCGGGTCACCCGTGAATTTGCATCGCGCATGCACAAGGGCGATGCGGACGATCCGCTGCTGCTGCAAGTCCTGCCGCAGCAACGGGAGATGCAGGCGGCAGCCGGTTACGGCCTCGATCCGGTCGGCGATCTCTCCGCGGCAGTTGCACCGGGTATGCTGCGGAAATATCGAGGACGTGCCCTGCTGATCACCACGCCTGCCTGCGCCATTCATTGCCGCTACTGCTTTCGCCGCCACTTCCCCTATCAACAGCAGCGTCTCGAACAGCAACTCTCCGCGCAGACGCTGGCGAGTCTGGACGCGCCCGACATCAGCGAGATCATTCTCAGCGGAGGCGACCCGCTGATGCTTGGCGACCGGCGCTTGTCACAACTGCTCAATCAGCTGCAGCAGCTTCCCCATCTCAAGCGCCTTCGCATCCATACGCGCATGCCCGTCATCCTGCCAGCCAGGGTCACGCCGGAGCTGGTGGAGATGTTGGCGCATTTCCCGCTGCCGGTGTCGATGGTATTGCATGTCAACCACCCCAACGAACTCGACAAGAGCGTTGATACAGCATTGCAGCAACTGCGGCAGAGCAACACGCAACTTCTAAACCAGGCAGTGCTGCTCAAAGGGATCAATGATTCGACAGCGGTGTTAATGCGATTGTGCGAAAAGGGATTTGATTCGGGAATCCTCCCCTACTACGTCCATCAGCTGGACAGGGTGGATGGCGGTGCGCATTTTCGGGTCGCCACGCAACGTGCGCGCGAACTCCAGGAGCAGTTGAGAAGAGAGTTACCTGGCTACCTGGTTCCCAGGTTCGTCACCGAGATCGCCGGCGAATGTTCAAAGACTCCATTAAAACTTATTAACCACAGATAAACACAGATGCACACAGATTATTCTCTACTCAGGACAGATCCAATCTACGGGACCGTTCAATTACTCATTTCATATCCCGATAGGGATCGGAAAGTCATCACGAAGGATCGAATAGCATGAAAGACAATTCCAGATCCAGTTTCCTTACGCAGAGTTTTTGAGAAATTACTACTACTCCTCTTAATCTGTGTTTATCTGTGTTCATCTGTGGTTGAAATATTTATTCATTCGTCACGCCTTGGGGAACGTGGCCGGTGGGGACATGCTGGCTGGCCGATTCACAATGGCGCCTCTGATCATCGAAGAAGATATCGGCCTTGAATGCTTTCAGAAAGTCGCCCTTCTCCATGCCGCCGAGGAACAGCGCTTCATCGATGCGGATGTCCCATGAACGCAGGGTGCGAATGACACGCTCATGCGCAGGAGCTGAACGCGCTGTCATCAGAGCAGTGCGAATCAGCGGCTGGTCGGCGGGCATGGCGGACTGTATCTGGTGCAGCACGGATAAAAACGGCTTGAACGGGCCACCGGGAAGCGGCTCCTTTGCAGCCTTCTCCTCATTGGTGACAAAGGCTTCCAGCCCCTGCTCCTGGTAGATTCTTTCCGCCTCGTCGGAAAAAATGACTGCATCGCCGTCAAAGGCGATTCGCAGCTCCTCCCCGTCACTCTCTTCGTGATAGGAGGCGGAGCCGGGAACGATGGTTGCCGCCGCCATGCCTGACTGCAGCGCATGCTGAACATCAGCTGCATCGGCCGAAAGAAAAAGATGCGCACCCAGTGCCCTGGCGTAGGAGAAGGGATTTCTGCCGCTGGTAAAGGCGGCGCGTGAAATATCGAGCTGGTAGTGCTTGATGGAGTTGAAAACCCGCAAACCGGTGTCGGCGCTGTTGCGTGACAGCAGCACGATCTCGACCTCCGCTTTGCCATTGAGCCGGGTGTTGAGCGAGAGCAGCTTCCTGACCAGTGAGTAGGCGACCCCCCGCGGCAGCACCTCGTCTTCACGTGAGATCTGGTATTGGCAGTAGGCTTCTATGCCTTGTTGCTGATAAATCGTATGAGAAGAGGCGAGATCGAAGAGAGCCCGCGACGAGATCGCAACGACCAGACGTTGGCTGGAATCAGTCGCCACGATTTACCATGGAGTACGCATCTCTAGACAGAATCACTCCTAACCTCCTGACGGCCTGGTATTATGCGGGATTGCGGTTATACACATTTCAGTACACATGGGACGTGAAGATGGATAAATCATACCTCTATCGAAGCTGCAAACTCTGGAATGTACGGCTCCGGGTTCCTGCCGATGTCCTCCCAATATTAGGCCAACGGGAGATGAAAGCAAGTTTGAAGTCAGAAAGCCTGAAGACAGCGAACAGGCTGAAGCTCAGGAAGCTGCATCAGTGGCGCTCGCTCTTTGAGGATTTACGCTCTGAGTCGGGCTCCTCGAATGCGGCTATCGGGGAGCAAGCGATGGCGAGAAGGTATTCTGAGGACAATCAGACTACCCTCGATGAATAAGGAGTGAAACGAAGACACATAGACATCCCGAGGGATGAGGAAGCCATTGCAGTTATCGCCAAGGG
>JBDLII010000124.1:0-6223 GCA_039714995.1 Pseudomonadota bacterium | reverse complement strand
CCGCCGATGGGGAGCACCTCGCCGCGCAGCGTGATCTCACCGGTCATGGCGACATCCGCATGGACCTTGATGCCGGTGAGCGCCGAGACCAGCGCCGTACACATACCGACACCGGCGCTGGGGCCATCCTTGGGGGTGGCGCCCTCGGGCACATGGATATGCGCCTCCTGCTCCTGGTAGAAGTCCGAAGCAATGCCGAGGGTGTCCGCACGGCTGCGAACGACTGTCATGGCCGCCTGGATCGACTCCTTCATCACGTCGCCAAGCTGTCCGGTCAGTTGCATGCCGCCCTTGCCTTTCACCAGCGCCGCCTCGATGCGCAGCAACTCGCCGCCCACTTCCGTCCAGGCCAGCCCGGTTACCTGGCCAACCTGGTCCTGCTCGTCGGCGATGCCGAAGCTGAAACGCCTGACACCAAGATATTTGTCCAATTTGGCGGGAGTAATGCGCACACCCTTGCCGCTGCTTTTGCTGCTCCTCTTGCCACTGCTCTTCAGCAGCACACCCTTGACCACCTTGCGGCAGATCTTGGCGATCTCCCGCTCAAGATTGCGCACGCCGGCTTCGCGCGAGTAGTAACGGATGATGTCACGTACGGCATGTTCGCTGATCACCAGCTCCTTCTCTTTAAGGCCGTTGTTCTCCATCTGCTTCGGGATCAGATACCTGGTGGCGATATTGAGCTTTTCATCCTCGGTATAACCGGAGAGGCGAATCACCTCCATCCTGTCAAGCAGCGCCGGCGGAATATTCATGGTATTGGCGGTCGCCACGAAGAGGATGTCGGAGAGGTCCAGATCGACTTCCAGGTAGTGGTCCTGAAAGGTGTGGTTCTGTTCCGGATCCAGCACCTCCAGCAGCGCCGAGGCCGGATCGCCGCGGAAATCCATCGCCATCTTGTCGATCTCATCCAGCAGGAAAAGCGGGTTGCGGCTCTCCACGCGGGTCAGGTTCTGCACGATCTTGCCAGGCATGGCGCCGATATAGGTGCGGCGATGACCGCGGATCTCGGCCTCGTCACGCACACCGCCCAGCGCCATGCGCACGAATTTTCGCCCGGTCGAGCGGGCAATCGACTGTCCCAGCGAGGTCTTGCCGACACCGGGCGGGCCGACCAGGCAGAGGATCGGACCTTTCAGCTTGCGTACCCGCTGCTGCACAGCCAGATACTCCAGGATGCGCTCCTTGACCTTCTCCAGGCCATAGTGATCGGCATCGAGAATCTCTTCCGCCTTGACGATGTCATTATTGACGCGGGAGCGTTTTTTCCACGGAATGCCGACCAGGGTATCGATATAGTTGCGCACGACGGTCGCTTCGGCTGACATCGGCGACATCATCTTGAGCTTGTTGAGCTCGTTCATGGCCTTCTTTTTGGCCTCTTTGGACATGCCCGCCTTTTCGATCTTTTCCGTCAGCCCCTCGATCTCATTGGGCGCCGAATCATCCATCTCACCGAGCTCTTTCTGAATGGCCTTCATCTGTTCATTCAGATAATACTCGCGCTGGTTCTTCTCCATCTGTCCCTTGACGCGGCCGCGGATGCGCTTCTCCAGCTGCAGCACATCGTTCTCATCCTCCACCAGCCTCATCAGATGCTCGAGGCGCTGCTGAACATCGACGATCTCCAGCACCTTCTGCTTCTCATCCAGCTTCAGCGCCATGTGCGCCGCCATGGTATCGGCGAGGCGGCTGGGGTCATCAATACTGGTCAGCGAACTCAGAACTTCCGGCGGAACCTTCTTGTTCAGTTTGACATAGTGGTCGAACATGGAGACTGCCGAACGCATCAACACGTCGGTCTCCCTGTCATCGGGCATCCCGCCCTCGTCAAGACGCTGCGGGACAGCGCGATAAAAGGCTTCAGTCTCGAGAAATTCGCCAACCCTGACCCGGTAGACTCCCTCGACAAGCACCTTGACTGTGCCGTCAGGAAGCTTCAACAACTGTAAAATATTCGCCAGGGTTCCAATGTCGTAGATCTCTTCCGTTGACGGGTCGTCGACATCGGCGCTGCGCTGCGCCACCAGCAGAATCGGCTGATCGTGGCGGGTTGCATGATCGAGCGCGTGAATCGATTTTTCACGGCCTACAAAAAGCGGTATCACCATGTGAGGATAGACCACCACATCCCTCAGCGGGAGAATGGCAATATCGCCAGGCAGATCCACGTAAGCGCCTCTGCTTTTCTCTTTTATCATCAATGACTCTCTTGCATCACTCTGCGGCAAGCAGGGTGAATCTATCTTTAGCGGGATGCGTCCCGCGAACAGGGAAAACGTTGAAGGCGGAGCTCGTGCCCCGCGTCAACCTTCGGACAGGGCAGCTCTTTTCTCACCACCCTCGATGATAATATAGGGGTCGGTGTCGCCGGAAACAACCGTCTCATCGACAACGACTTTGGAAACATCATCCATGGATGGAAGATCATACATGGTATCAAGCAGAATCTGTTCGAGAAGCGTACGCAAACCACGTGCGCCTGTTTTGCGCGCCATCGCCTTGCGGGCAATCGCGTGCAGCGCGTCCTCACGAATCTCGAGCTCGGCGCCCTCCATCTCGAAGAGACGGCTGTACTGCTTGGTCAGCGCGTTTTTCGGTTCCGTCAGAATACGCACCAGTGCGTCTTCATCCAGCTCCTCGAGCGTAGCAATCACCGGCAGACGACCAACGAACTCGGGGATCAGACCGAACTTGATCAGATCCTCGGCCTCGACTGCGGCAAAAATCTCACCCAGCTTCTGGTCCTCGTCCTTGCTGTGGACTTTCGCCGAGAAGCCGATGCCGCCCTTCTCCGAGCGGTCCCTGATCACCTTCTCCAGGCCGGAAAAGGCGCCGCCGACGATAAACAGGATATTGCCGGTGTTGACCTGCAAAAACTCCTGCTGCGGATGCTTGCGCCCGCCCTGGGGCGGCACTGATGCCACGGTGCCCTCGATCAGCTTCAGCAGCGCCTGCTGTACGCCTTCACCGGAAACATCGCGGGTAATCGACGGGTTGTCGGATTTGCGCGAGATCTTGTCGATCTCATCGATATAGACGATACCGTTCTGCGCCTTCTCGACATCATAATCGCACTTCTGCAGCAGCTTCTGGATGATATTTTCGACATCCTCGCCGACATAGCCCGCTTCGGTCAGGGTCGTCGCATCGGCGATGGTAAATGGCACATTCAGCAGCCGCGCCAGCGTCTCCGCCAGCAGGGTTTTTCCCGAGCCGGTCGGACCGATCAGCAGGATGTTGCTCTTGGCGATCTCGACATCGTCCTTCTGCTGCTGGGCGGCGGCTTCGAGACGCTTGTAGTGGTTGTAGACGGCCACCGAAAGCACCCGCTTGGCGCGTTTTTGACCAATGACATAGTCATCCAGCCAGGCATTGATCTCTTTCGGCTTGGGCAAACCGCCGTCCTCTTCGGCAGCGGCTCCCTGGATCTCCTCGCGGATGATGTCATTACAGAGTTCAACACACTCGTCACAGATGAAGACGGAGGGGCCTGCAATCAACTTGCGCACTTCATGCTGGCTTTTACCGCAGAATGAACAGTAGAGCAGCTTGTCGTCATCTGAAGTCGTTAAATCATCACTCATTCGGTTCTACCATGGAAAATGGATCATCTTCAGCCGCCGAGCGTAATGAATTGCAAAACCTGGCAGGCGCCTGCGGACCCTTTTATATCTAGATAAATTAATTATACCATAAGAAAAACAGCAGGCTGATGAGGACAAACCTGTAGCGGCAGTGGTCTTCTGACCACGATGGCATCAACGTGACTCTTCGACGCTACTCGGTACGCTGATCAATGACCTTGTCGATCAGACCGTATTCAACAGACTCTTCGGCGCTCATGAAGTTGTCGCGCTCGGTATCCTCAGCGATCTTCTTCAGCGGCTGGCCTGTGTGCTTGGCAAGAATGCCATTGAGCCGCTCACGCACAGCCAGGATCTCGCGTGCATGGATTTCAATATCGGTAGCCTGCCCCTGGAAGCCGCCCAGCGGTTGATGGATCATCGTGCGCGAGTGCGGCAGCGAAAAGCGCTTGCCATGCTCGCCGGCTGCCAGCAGCAGCGCCCCCATGCTCGCCGCCTGTCCGATGCACATGGTGCTGACGTCAGGGCGCACGAACTGCATGGTGTCATAGATCGAGAGACCGGCCGTCACCGAGCCGCCCGGCGAATTGATATAGAGATGAATATCCTTGTCCGGGTTCTCCGATTCCAGGAACAGCAACTGCGCCACGACCAGGTTCGCCATGTGATCCTCGATGGCGCCGACGATGAAGATCACCCGCTCCTTGAGCAGCCGCGAATAGATGTCATAGGCGCGCTCACCGCGGGCGGACTGCTCGACAACCATCGGGATCAGGCCCTGGCTGCGCGGGTTGAGAGCCGGGTTCTGTACCGATTGACCGTCCTGCATGATGATTCCCGTTGGCTTCATTTCGACTCCGTCAGCTCGTCAAAGGTATGCTGCTTCTCTGTGACTGCGACCTGATCGAGCACCCAGTCGACGACCTGGTCCTCAAGGACGATGTGCTTGACCGGGTCGAGGCGCGTGGCATCTTCGTAGTACCAGTCGATCATCTCCTGGGGCGACTCATAGGAGGCGGCAAAATCCTCGATCATCAGCCGCAGACGCGCATCATCCACTTCGAGACTCTGCCCGGAGATGATTTTTGATGTCAGCATGCCCAGCTTCACGCGGCGCTCCGCCTGCTCCTTGAAGACCTCCACCGGCAACTGGAAAGAGCTGCTGCTCTGTCCCTGGCTCTCCATCTGCTTGCGCGTGTCCTCCTGGAGCCGCTTCGCCTCGTCATCGATGACTGCCTCTGGAACATCGAACTGATGCTTCTCGAGCAGCAGCTCCATCACGCTCTCCTTGGTCTTTGACTTGATTTTTGCATCCAGCTCGCGCTGCATATTGTCGCGAATATCCTGCATAAAGCCATCGACCGAGCCATCCTCGATACCGAACGCCTTGGCAAAATCCTCATCGATTTCAGGCAGTTCCGGCTCTGCCACCTCGTTGACGGTGATCTCGAAGGTCGCTGCCTTGCTTGCAAGATGCTGCGCCTGGTAGTCGTCCGGGAAAGTTGTTTCGACGCTTCTCTCATCGCCTTCAGCAGCGCCCAGCAGACCCTGCTCGAAGCCATCGATCATACTGCCAGAACCCAGCACCAGCGGAACATTGTCGGCTGATCCGCCATCAAATGCCTCGCCATCAATCTTGCCGACGAAGCTGATCATCAACTGGTCGCCATCCTGCGCCGGACGCTCCACCCTGTTCCAGGTGACACGCTGCTGACGCAGTTTTTCGATCATACTGTCAACATCACTGTCGAGCAGTTCGGCCACGGGGCGTTCCAGACTGGCGCCTTCGAGATCGGAGATGGAGAGCTCGGGGACCACCTCGAACTCAGCCGTGTAACTGAAAGCGCCATCTTCATCCTTGACCTCGATCGCAGGCTCGCCAACAGCATTGAGCTTCTGTTCAACCAGCGCCTCGTAGTAGCTCTGTTGAATCAACTCACCGTAGGCTTCCTGTCTGGCATGGGCGCCAAAGCGTTTTTTGACCACCTTCAGCGGGACCTTGCCAGGACGAAAACCGTCCAGACGCACCTCACGGGCAAGGGTGCGCAGCTTGTTGTCGACAATTTCATTCACCTGCTCTGCAGGCAGTTCCACCGTCATGCGGCGCTTTAATCCTTCGAGTGTCTCCACTGAAACTTGCATCTATATTATCTCCGGCAGTCTCGCTGCCTCATTGATGATGCGCTTCGCAAAGCTCAGCACATCCTACTATTCAAATGAATGAAGCTCTGATAAATTCGCTCGGACCTCATTGTAAACACAGCAAGATTGCCGCGTCGCCTGTGGCTCCTCGCAATGACGGGATCTCTGTCATTGCGAGCGCAGCGAAGCAATCTCAAGCGGAATGCCGTGTTGTCTGATCCTTCCCGCAATAGCGAATCAACCAGAGTCTCCCTGATAAAATGGTGCGAAAGGAGAGACTCGAACTCTCACGGGTTGCCCCACAGGAACCTAAATCCAGCGCGTCTACCAATTCCGCCACTTTCGCAGAACAGGCAATTATAGCGGGAATAGCGCTGCGATGAAACTCCTGGATTGCCCGGACCTTGTGTGCAATCCGATGCTATCATGGCGCGATGAAATTGATTGATCAACTGCCATTGGGCATCCTGGTGGTCGTCGCGCTGACGCTCGGG
>JBDLII010000123.1:0-6373 GCA_039714995.1 Pseudomonadota bacterium | reverse complement strand
CCTGACATACCGGACATTCCGCCCATGCCGGACATGCCGCCCATACCGGACATTCCACGCATACCGGACATTCCGCCCATGCCACCCATGCCTGACATGCCGGACATTCCGCCCATGCCACCCATGCCTGACATGCCGGACATTCCGCCCATGCCACCCATGCCTGACATACCGCTCATGCCACCCATGCCAGACATACCGGACATTCCGCCCATGCCTGACATGCCGGACATACCGCCCATGCCGCCCATTCCCTGCATGCCTTGCATACCATACATGCTGGCGCTAACTGGTGCTGCTACTACAGCTCCGGTAATGGCTACAGCGCCAACGATGGCTTTGACTTGTTGGCTAACTTTGCACATTCGAAATTTCATCTACGATCTCCTCTTGGGGTTAAATGACCGACTGGTTTCACTCCAGCCAGCAATATCAAAAAAGGCTTGAGCGATTAACTCAGAGCCTGCTTCTGAATCTGAAAATTAATAATTAATACCACCTATGCATAGAGTGTCGGCGGCATGAATCTTATCCTAAAGGGCTATGAGGTACGCCCTGCTATAGAGCTAATGCAATATTTGCGCCATATTCGATGGGGGGTTGATAACTTACAGTTTATAAAGGAAAAATATCTCTTCACGGCAGAGATGTGTCATGCTAAAAGCTCGAAACCTGACATTGTGTCAGGGTCGATACCAGGTGACAGGAGCAATGATGTCTGGGATAGCCGCGGAGGGGATTATGTTTGTAAAAAAACAAACTAAAACAGAAAAATATAGAATATATATAAAGTCAATAATAGATTATGTGGTGATATGACAATTTGTCAGAGCGAGGATGCCAGCATGAAAATTTCATCTATTTTCAATAACTTCGTACCGGAAAAGGGTGGCTTTATGTTGATCAGGAAGTAGGAGTGGTCTTCTGACCACGATTGAAATGCGATGGCATTTAATTCACAAGCACGGATCTATCGGGAAGTGACAGGGGGAAGAGGTTGGGGCTACGCTAATCCTGCCTGTCGGGCTCCCTTTCACTGAGGGGCCACTCGCTCAGGCGCCGGCTCTTCAAGTCGTACTGCATAATGCGATCATTGTTGGTATCGGCGATGAGAATTTTGTCATCCAGCACGGCGATGCCTCCAGGCTCATTCAAAGCAGCATCGAGCGCCTCGCCTTTACCCCTGCCGGGTTTGCCGGTGCCTGCAGAGGTGGTGATGGTTCCTTCTCTCAGGTCCGCCAGTTTGAGTTTATGGTTGTAGGTATCCGCGATAAAGATGCGTTCATCATCCACTGCGGCGACCCCGAGAAGATGTTGCAACTCCGCCTCTTCCAGCGGACCGTCCCGGTCGCCAAAATCGAACAGGCTTGTGCCTGCCAGGGTTTCCACCTCTCCCTTATCCAGATCGATGCGCCGCAGCGCCGAAGCCTCGGCATCGGCGATGTAGAGCGAGTTACCAATGAGCGACAGGCCGCTGGGCTGGCTGAAACTCGAGCGTTTGAGTGATCCTTCGCTGATGCCTTCCCGACCGCTGCCGGCATAGGCGCCGATGGTTTTGTTCTTCAGGTCCAGGCGCCAGATCTGGTGGATGCCCGCCATGGCGATATAGAGCTGCGTCTCCTTCAGGGCGAGACCCCACGGCGAGCGCAATCCGATCTCAGTGGCCGCATACTCCCTGCCGCGGTGAATCTCGTTTTTGCCGTTTCCGGCCACGGTCGAGACCTTGTCAGCGGCAAGGTCGATAAAGCGGATGGAGTGGTTGCCGGTATCGGCGACATACAATCCGCTGGCGGAGAAGACAAGCCCTTGCGGAGATTTGAAACGAGCGCTTGTCAGGCTGCCGTCAGCAAATCCGGGAGATTTGCCGCCGATGAGTTTTTTGATCCGGCCGTCGTGGTCTGCAAGAATAATGCGGTGATGCAGCGTATCGCTGATGGCGACGTATTGAGCGGATACGGCGATCTTTCCGGGTGCTGCCAGCAGCGATTTTTGAATCTTCTCCTTTTCCAGGGCAATGGGCAGCGGTGTTTCGTCTATCACGTCAGCATGGCGCTTCAAGAGTGTCTTGATTGCCCTGTCGAAGACATCAAAATTATCCTCCCCGACGACCTTGCCGAGTACACCGCCTTCCGGGTCGACCACATACTGCGTGGGCCAGGCGCGCATGCCGTACAGCCTGCCCAGCCAACTATCCACATCATTGACAACCGGGTGGTCGATATCGTAGCGGATGACGATGCGCCGCAGGGTTTCAATATTCTTCTCATTGTCGAATTTAGGGGTATGCACCCCGATAATGGCGATCTGGTCGCCATATCTCTCCTTCAGGCGCCGCAGATCTTCCAGCACATGGATGCAGTTGATGCAGCCATAGGTCCAGAAGTCCAGGATGACCACTTTGCCCTTCAGCTCCTCCATGGTCAGCGGGCGGGAGACATTCAGCCAGGGGAGGGCAGGATCGAATTCGATGGCGGGCGGATTGTCAGTTTTCGCCTCGGTGAACCCCGTAAGTATTAGAAGGAGCAGGAAGCCAACTGACTTGATCAGATTATTACTTTGCAGCATCACCATGACTCCGTGAAGAGATCTCTGTAGGTCGGGTTAGCGTAGCGTAAGCTGGCAAAATCGCCAAGAAAATCACCGGGTTTCAATCCGCTGTACGCCGATATTCTGTCCGGCTAATCCCAGGGGCGGGGCAGTTCAAAAGGAACATCGTGATAAACACTCATTGATTCTTCCTCGCAACGGGACTATTTTATACCGAGGATACAGGGACGTTACACATGAGATGGATTTCAACCGCTTTTCTATGCGGCATTCTGCTGCTGGATCAATTCTCCACGATACCTTCCTGGCCATGGCTCGTCCTGGCTCTGGCGGCGGGTCTGCTTTTTTCAAGGTATCTGCACATGGCCGGACTGTGGCTGGCGCTCGGCTTTTGCTGGGCTGCTGCGGACGGCGCCGCCTATCTTTCACAACTGCTGCCCGAACCGCTGGAGCGCCAGGATCTGCTGGTGGAGGGCAGGGTGGTCTCATTGCCCGAAGAGCGCATCTCCTCCACAAATTTTCTCTTTGCCATCGACCGGAGCACTCTTGTTGATGGCGTAGAGACCGGGTTCGCAGGAGTGGTCAAATTAAGCTGGCATAGCAGGGAGATGCGACCGCTCGGTGGAGAGCGCTGGCGGCTTCAGGTGCGGCTGCGCCAGCCCCGTGGTTTCAGAAACCCTGGAGGGTTTGATTATGAACGCTGGTTGTTTCAGCAGAATATCGTCGCCAGGGGATATGTGCGACAGTCCAGCGATAACAGCAGGATAGATGAGAACAACCTGACGCCGCTGGTGCTGCGTCAGAATCTGAGCCGCCAGATTGCAAACCATGCGGAGCCGTCGCCCGAAAGGGCGGTGCTGAATGCACTGTTGATCGGCGATCGCAGTGGCCTCAACGACAGCGAGTGGCAGCTGTTTCGTGCCACCGGAACCAGCCACCTGATCGCAATTTCTGGGCTGCATATCGGCCTGGTGGCGCTGATGACATGGATGCTGGTTACATTCTTATGGCGTCATGCCGGGCGCTTGCCGCTGTGGCTGCCGTCGCCCATTGCAGGCGCCTGGGCCGCCCTGATTGCCGCCGCGTCCTATGCGATGCTGGCGGGGTTTTCCATCCCGACACAGCGAGCACTGGTGATGACGGCTGTCTTTTCATTCGCGCTGATACTCCGGCGCAACAGCAGTTCACTGGACGCCGTGGCGCTGGCGCTGCTGCTGGTGTTGATGCTTGATCCCCGTTCCGTGTTGTCAGCAGGTTTCTGGCTCTCCTTCATGGCGGTGATCGCGATCCTGCTGCTGATCAGGCGCTACCCGCGCTGGGGCCGCTGGAAACTTTGGATGGCGATTCAGGGCGGCCTGTTCGTGGCATTGATCCCGGTGCTTGCTTTTTGGGATTTTCCGGCATCGCCGATTGGACCGCTGGTCAACCTGGTTGCCGTTCCCTGGTTCTCGTTTGTCATCGTTCCCGGCGTGTTGCTGACAGCCCTGCTGCTGGCGCTATCCATTCCCGGGGCGGATCTGCTGCTGAACCTGCTGCTGCACGGGATCGCCGCAACGCTGCAGGCAATGGAGTTCGCTGCCATGCAGAGTGACCTCATCACACTCTCGATGCCGCCATGGTGGATGGCGCTGCTCGCGGGGATTGGCGCACTGTTGCTATTGCTCGGCAGGCGCTGGTACTGGAGAGCGGCAGGATTGCCGCTGCTGCTGATGCTGATTTGGCCCCGTTCCCCAAGCGTTGACAACCTTGCCGTGACGGTACTCGATGTGGGGCAGGGGCAGTCGGTGGTGATCGAGACCGCCAACCATACGCTGGTGTATGATCTCGGGCCGATCTTTCCGAGCGGTTTCAACACGGCCGAGTCGGTCGTCACTCCCTGGCTGCTCAGTCGCGGCCGTCAGCATATCGACATGCTGGTGCTCAGTCATGACGACAACGATCATACCGGCGGGGCGCAACAGTTTGATGAGCGCATGGAGGTGTTAAGCACAGTTTCCGGGCAACAGATGCCGCAGTATGCGCTGCATTCTGAATCCTGTCATGGAACCGGGCCGTGGCAGTGGGATGGCGTCTTCTTTCGTTTTCTCACTACGCCGATCAAGCCGATCAACGACAACGACGCCTCCTGCATCCTGCTGCTGGAACACTCCGGCGGACGGGTGCTGATTACCGGCGATGTCACCAGGCGGATAGAACAGGCGCTGCTGAAGCAGCATGGGGATGCCCTGCACGCCGACCTGGTCACGATTCCGCATCACGGCAGCCGGACCTCCTCCTCGCCGGCTTTTGTAAAGCAGGTGGCTGCAAAATACAGCATTGTCTCTGCTGGCTGGAAGAGCCGCTACGGGTTGCCGAAAGCCGATATTCTGCAGCGCTGGCAAGAGAGCGGCGCACAGGTCGACAATACTGCGGCGGCAGGCGCTATCCGCATTGAGTGGGATGACGATGGCAAACAAAGAATGCGCAGGTATCGTGACGTGGCGCGCCGGTTTTGGCATCGGTAAGGGGAAGATCAGGAAAGTGTCTGTAGTGTAATCACCCTACAGACACCCCCGTCCCTGTTTGTCAGGATGTATAATGTAATATATTATTGTTACCTGATGATCCCAGATCCCCAGCCGGTACTGAGACAAAATTTGGGCCGTTGACCCCGCAGCTGTGGAAATTCACGGTGAAAGATGCAACTCTATTATCATGGCTTCCGACCCTGGCGGGGATGACGATCTGACTTCACGAATCAATGCAACGCCTGAACAAAAACCCCAATCTGCGAAGATGCGATGAACCGCACACAGAATGCAAAGAGTGCCCGATTCGAAGCAGGGCGCTGTTTCGCGGCGTTCCAGAAGAGAAACTTGGCTGGACACAGGAGTTTCGTGACGCGCAATATCTTCTCTCTGCAAGAGAGACTCTCTATCGCCAAGGCGAAACCGCGCACTCTCTCTACACCCTGTTTGATGGCTGGCTGGCTCTTTACAAGATCCTTGACAATGGCAAACGCCAGATCCTGCGTTTTGTACTTCCCGGTGATTTTATTGGATTTCAGGTCAGCGGTATCGGACCTGCGGCGGGACACATGCACAGCTCACAAGCCCTGATTGAAAGTACGCTGTGTACATTTCCAGCCATCCAGCTACGATCAATGATGGAAAAGTTGCCACAGTTGGCGATAAGGCTCGCAGAGATGGAGATGCATGATATGAATCTGTGTCAACATCACATGATTGGCACCGCTCGCAAAAGCGCCCGGGAGCGCATCGCCTTTCTGATGTTGGAACTCTTCTACAGGGTGCGCCTGCAGATGGAGAACGGCTACGATGAAGCCGCCAACTCTATCATCTTTCCTCTTACCCAGAGGGATATTGCAGATGCGGTCGGACTGACACCTGTCCATGTCAATCGCACACTGAATGAAATGGTGGAAATCGGACTGATAAAGTGTCCGGGAAAACGTCTCACCATTCTCAACGAGGAGGCACTGATGGAGATCGGAGAGTTTGATCCAGGCCTGATTCTGACCAAATCACTCATTTGATGCAGTAAAGGAGCCCCTGGTCGAATGTCATTTCGGGCAAAGCGAGAAATCCTGAGACCCGTAACTTATTGATATGGCAGGGTGGAAGATTTTTCCTGCGGTCGAAATGACATGAAAGAGGATTCAGAACCTCCTCAGGAGGCGATTCGCAAGCTCACCAAATCCAACGGCTCTTGAGCTGTACGTGGTTATTGGGAAGTTGCGTCATCAGCCTGTCTGGACGATAAGGGGATGCAGCTTGCGCTGCATCCCTTTTATCCGCTTATCCCCGGATTGACGATCACTTGGAGG
>JBDLII010000122.1:0-6394 GCA_039714995.1 Pseudomonadota bacterium | reverse complement strand
AAGCACAAAAAACGGGGCTTTTGAGCCCCGTTTTTTGTGTGCCCATGACAGCAAAAAATGCGGCGAAATGCGGCGAAATGCATAACCGCGCTTCATTCCCGATATAATCGTCACCATGGGTTATACACTGTTCGACTTTTTTACCCTGTTGGGTTCACTCGGCCTGTTTCTCTATGGCATGAAAGTGATGAGTGATGCCCTGATGGAGGTGGCCGGCGACAAGATGCGCAATATTCTGGCCACCATGACCTCCCACCGCCTGCTTGCGGTCGCATCGGGCTTTCTGATGACTGCCGTGATCCAGTCATCTTCCGCGACCACGCTGATGGTCGTCAGCTTCTCCAATGCCGGCCTGCTGACGCTGCAGGAGTCGATCGGCGTCATCATGGGGGCGAATATCGGCACCACGGTGACGGCATGGTTGATCACCCTGCTGGGTTTCAAGGTCAGTGTCAGCGCATTGGTGCTGCCATTCGTCGCGCTGGGTTTTTTGCTTACACTGTCAAATAACAGGATACGCAAGCAGTGGGGTCACTTCATTATCGGCCTGGCGGTGCTGTTTCTCGGCTTGCAGTTTCTCAAGGATGCCGTCCCGGATATCAACAGTCATCCGCAGGCGCTGGAGTTTCTCTCCGACTATACCGGCAGGGGGATGCTCTCGGTGCTGCTGTTTCTGTTCATCGGCACGCTGCTGACGGTGATCGTGCAGTCTTCCAGTGCGACCATGGCGATCACACTGATTATGTGCTTTGAGGGATGGATTCCCTTTGACATGGCTGCAGCCATGGTGCTGGGTGAGAATATTGGCACCACCATCACGGCCAACATCGCCGCCCTGATGGCCAATTACCATGCCAAACGCACGGCAAGAGCGCACCTGATCTTCAACATGATCGGCGTCCTGTGGATGCTGCTGCTGTTTTACCCGTTTCTGCAGGCCGTCGACAGATTCGTTACAGGGATTGAAGGAGCCTCGCCATTTGTGCAGGCCGCTGCAATCCCGGTTGCGCTCTCTGTCTTTCATACGGCGTTCAACCTGATCAACACATTCGTCCTGATCTGGTTTGTCCCGCTGATCGCCCGCATCGTCAAGCGGCTGGTCCCGGAGCAGATTGACCCCAAGAAGCGCATCGACCAGCCGAAATTTCTCTCTGAAGAGGCGCTGAAGTATCCGCAGACCGGCCTGCAGGCGCTGCTGAATGAATCAAAACGGCTGTTTGAGAAAACAACCTACATGGTGTTGGCGCACGGCCTGAATGTCCATCGCAGCGAAATCGAGTCTGAAAAGAGTTTTGATCACATTCCGCAGAGCACGGCGGTGATCCGCTGCGATATCGATGATGTCTACTACCGAAAAATGAAGACGATCTATAACACCATCGTCGAGTTCGCCACCCGTCTGCAGAGCACCTTCACCCTGGGCGAAGAGAAGATCGGGCAGATTCGCAATATCCTGGTGGCCAACCGGCTGATGGTTGAAATTGTCAAGGATATGAAGGGGGTTCACAAGAACATGTCGCGCTATATCTCGTCAGACAATCCGGTCATCAGGCAACAGTACAATATCATGCGCATGGTGATCCTGGAGATGAGCCGCCATATTCACCAGATCAAGAGTTCACAGCATCCCCACAAGCATCTGAAGAAGCTGAAAAAACTCAGGGAGAAGGCCGAGCGTCATGACGTGCTGATGGACGGCACCATCGACAGGCTGGTCAGGAGCAGCGAAATCACCAGCGAGATGGCGACATCGCTGATGAATGACAATGTCTCAGCAACGGCGATCAGCAGGAACCTGGTAGCGATTGTCGAGTTGCTCTACATCCAGTCGGACACGATCTTCGACGAGGATCAGGAGATGGCGGGTGAGGGACGGCAAGTGGTAGAGAGGGGTAAAAACTATGGATCAACGCTGTAAGCAGATGAGCAAACCCGGGTCTACTTCCATAATGAATGGTAATAAAATCTGTATGGCCAATGGAGGCTGTTATGTCTGATTTTCCCTTGCACAGCATCGACACAGCTCCCGAAGCGTCGCACTCCCTGCTTCAGGATGTGCAGCGGCAATTCACTTTTCTGCCGAATCTTCACGCCGTCATGGCCGGGTCACCGGCCCTGCTCGAAGCCTACATGACGATTTCCGAACTCTTTGGCAGCTCGTCACTGACGCCGGTCGAGCAGGATGTGGTGCTGCTGACGGTCAGTCACGGCAACGGCTGCGACTACTGCGTCGCCGCACATTCGGTCGGAGCGGATATGTCCACTACGCCGGCAGAGGTGGTTGACGCCATTCGCGATGGCAGGGTGATCGCCGAGGACAAGCTCGAAGCCTTGCGCCATTTTACCGCGCAGCTTGTCAACCGGCGCGGCTGGGTAGAGCAGCAGGATATCGATGCATTATTGCAGGCTGGCTATACGCGCCAGACGATGCTGGACATCATCGTTGGCGTCGGCATGAAAACCCTCAGCAACTATACCAATCACATCGCGCAGACGCCGCTGGATGATGTTTTCGCCAGCAGGCGCTGGAGCAAAAAAAAGCCACCGTCATCAGAGGCGGTGGCTCCAGAGAGGAAGCGTTGACCAGCTCAGGCAGCTTCGTCGTAACAGAGTTCCTCGTCGGCTTCGATCATCATCTCGACGATGACCTCCATCTCGGCCGGAAACTCCGCGGCAACTTCACGCCACTCTTCACAGTCTATATGCATGATATCGCTCATGGTTTTCACCTCTAACCCAGGAATATAAGCAGATACTAATATATCCTGAGCACGTTGTCAAATGCGATTTGTCAGTCGAGTAGATGCATGTCGCTGTAAGAATTTGCGCTCTCAGCCTGTCCTATGAATGCGGTGCAGGCGCAGCTTGCGCCAAGGTAATGGAGACACTGGAAAATCTTGACCTGATTGAGCTATGAAGAGTTATCTCTCCCTCTTGATGATAATGGCAATGCTTCTGGCTGGCGGGGCAACAGCGCCTGCTTCGGCAGGCGCGGTAATCGCCTGGCAGCCTCCGAACGCGGCTCTCTATCAGCAGGCGAAACAGCAGGACAAGCTGGTTTTTCTTGATCTGACGGCAAAATGGTGTCAATTTTGCAAAAAGATGGATAGAACGACCTACAGTGATCCTGCAGTTGTCGACTATATCAATGCGCACTTCGTGGCGGCGCGCGTTTACGATGAAGGAGCGGGGGATCTGGTCGAGCGCTATCGCCGGCATGCGCGCCCGGGAGCGGTCATGTTGAATGCAGAGGGTGCGGAGATCCTGCAAAAACGTGGCTATCTGAACCCGCAGCTGATGCTGTGGATGCTGATGGCAGTGGTGCAGAATCCCTCTGCTGAAGCACACAAGTAGCGACGTATAGGCTGAATAAGAGAAAGAAGGAGTACCTATGGATCGACGATATTTTCTGAAAATCACCTCGGCAGGCACTGCAGCGACTGCGGCGGCAACTGCATCGCTGCCGCTGTTTTCGGCGTCGCAACAGCAACCGGGTGATGCGGGTCTGTCTGACCAGCAGTGGCAGACGCTGGATGCCGTGCAGGAGCATCTGTTTCCATCTGAAACCGATGCGCCCGGCGCCAGGGAAGTCAAGGCGCTCCACTGGCTTCAGCAGGTGTTTCTCGACGATGGGATCGATGAGGAGCACAAGCAGTTTTTGCGCAGCGGGGTTGCACAGGTCGATGAGACAGCCATGGAGTTGCATCACAAGGCGTTTGTCCGGTTGCAGCATGCGCAGCGCGAAACGGTGCTGCGTACGATGGAGCAGAGCAAAAAACAGGGCCGGGCCTGGCTGCAGGAGATTATCCGCTACATTTTCGAGGCGCTGCTGACGGATCCCGTCTATGGCGGCAACCCCGGTGGGGCAGGCTGGCGATGGCTGCAGCATATACCGGGATTTCCGCGCCCCCCCAAAGAGAAGAGATATTTTTTACTATGAGTCACGATTATGATGTCTGCGTGATCGGCAGCGGCGCCGGCGGCGGTCCGGTCGCTTACGCCCTGGCGGCAGCCGGCTACACCGTAGTGGTGCTGGAGAAGGGGCCCTGGTTCACCGAGGAGGATTACTACAAGGATGAGCTTGCCTGCTGTATCCGCAACGCCTACACGCCGGAATTGAAGGAGCAGAGCCACGTGGTCGAGACCGAGCTGGACGAGGGTGGCTGGCGGCGACGGGAGACCGCGGAGGATACCTCCTGGAACCTGTGGAACGGCAATGTCGTCGGCGGCTCGTCAAACTTCATGAGCGGGTTTTTTCATCGCCTCAAACCCGTTGATTTCAAGCTGCTTTCGACCTTCGGTCCGATCGAGGGGGCGAACGTGGTGGACTGGCCCATCAGCTACGAGGATCTTGAACCCTACTACACCAGGGTGGAGCAGGTGGTCGGCGTCTCGGGAAGGGTCGTTGATCATCCCCACCAGGAGCCTCGCAGCACTCCCGATTTTCCCTATCCGCCGACAACCGAGCATCCGCTTTCGGGGTTGATCGACCAGGCCTGCGGCAAGCTCGGTATCCACTCCGTACCGATGCCGCGGGCCATCCTGCCGCAGCCGGGCCTGGGGCGACAGGGCTGCAGCTATAACGGCTACTGCGGCAGCTACGGCTGCACCACAGGCGCCAAGGGGAGCTCCCGCGCGGCGCTGCTCAACCAGGCGGTTGCCGGCGGCAGATGCAGGGTTCTGCCGGAATCCCAGGTGACCCGTCTCAAGAGTGACGCCAGCGGCAGGGTCGTGTCAGTGGAGTATCGCGACAACAACGATGCCATCAGGCAGATCGATGCGGCGCTCTATGTTGTCGCTTGCCAGGCAGTCGAGACTGCGCGCCTGCTGCTGAATTCACCTGGCGAGAAACATCCGCATGGCCTGGCCAACAACAACGGCCAGGTTGGCAAAAACCTGCTGTTCGCCGGTGGCGGCGCGGGTTCCGGGCGGCTGCGCTATACGGATTTTCCCACAGAAAAGGCCGATGCGATGCGCCAGATCGGCCCCTTCATCAACAGGTCCATCTACGACTACTACGTGATCGATGACGCCGACTTCGGTGAGAAGCAGAAGGGCGGGACTATCGATTTCGTGCACCTGCATCCCAATCCCGTGTCGCGGGCGACCCGGCAGATGCGCGGACCGGACGGCCTGTTATGGGGCAAGCCGCTGAAGCGCAAGCTGGAAGAACATTTCCGGGAAAGCTCCTACATCAAGATCGAGGCTTTCTGCGACTGGCTGCCCGTCGACGACTGCTTTGTGTCGCTCGACTCATCCGTCAGGGACAAGTGGAAGATGCCGGTGGCGAAGACGCGCCTCGGCTATCATGTGCGAAATTTACAAGTGGGCTGGTATCTGGCGTCGAAAGGCGCCGAAGTACTGAAGGCCATGGGGGCGGAAAATGTGGTATCTTTTGCCTCGGGCTCGCCGCCGCTGAACCTGATGGCCGGCGGCTGCCGTTTTGGCGATGACCCGGCAACATCGGTGCTGGATGCCGACTGCCGGGCGCACGATGTCGACAATCTCTATGTCACCGATGGCAGCTTCATGCCCACTGCAGGCAGTGCGCCCTTTACCTGGACCATCTACGCCAACGCTTTTCGCGTTGCCGACAAGCTCATCGAGCGGCTTGGCGGCAATAGACTATAATTATGGCTTCTCAACAAGCCTGTATACTGCTTGACGCCGTGCAGGGTCGGGATCCGCCTTTCAGGGACGCGTGAATACATCCCTGTAAGCTCTGCTAAAACATCCTTGTTTTAGACAGCCCTGAAAAGCAAATCCCAACCCTGCTTATCTGCACGGAGTATTCGAAATGTTTCCCCTGATCCCGATCACTCATTTGCCAGGAATAGTAACCATGAAACATATCATATTAGCCATTGTATTAATGCTGCCAACCATCGCCCTCGCAGAGTCGGACATCATTACCAGGGAGAGCGCCCATGACGTGCAGCAGACCATGGATCGGCTCGAGGCGAAGTTGACAGAGAACGATGTGCAGATCTTCGCCCGCATCGACCACAAGATGAATGCCGCGGAAGTCGGCATGACCCTCGGTGATTCGCAGCTGCTGATCTTCGGCAAGCCGCGCGCCGGCACCCGCATCATGCTGAACGATATGGCGGCCGGCCTGGATCTGCCGATGAAGATCCTGGTCTACACAGCCCCCGATGGAAAAACCCGGCTGAGCTACCGCAATCCCCAGGGGCTGAAAAAGGATTACAATCTGGACGAGTGCGTCGTTCTCGGCAAGCTTGAGACCACGCTCGACAAGCTGACCTCTGCGGTTGTCAAATAACGTAAGTTCACAAGTAACTATTCAGCACATACAGAATCGTCACTGCAATTGGGTATATCTTCCGGAAAACGCCGTGAATACCTCCATGTAGGCTCGCGTCGGCATCCATGC
>JBDLII010000121.1:0-6497 GCA_039714995.1 Pseudomonadota bacterium | reverse complement strand
CGCAACAAGATCCTCGCCACCGGACTCATCATCGAGGCCTTTCTCTACGAGGAGCAGACGCGGCGCGGCATCGCACTGCGCCACTTCGAGGATATGAACGATGTCGCCGACCACTGCACCATCTGCCACAAGTGCCTGACGCCCTGCCCGGTCAACATCGACTTCGGTGATGTCACCATCCGCATGCGCAAGATCCTCGAGGAGCGCGGCAACAAGCGCACCACGCCTGCTGTGACTGCCGCCATGGCGTTTCTGAACACCACCACTCCCGGGACCATCCATCTGCTGCACACCCTGCTGGCCAGGTGGGGTTTCCGGGGCATCAGCCTCGGGCATCGCCTGGCAAAGATGGCGGGGCTGATCAAGCCAAGACTGCCCGCTGCAACGACGGAGGTTCCTCCTTTCACGCAACAGCTGGTCGAGCTCGTACGCCGGCCGATCGAGGTCGATTTTCCCAGGCAGGGCTTCCGTGAGGCGCTGCAGCTCGAGGACAGGAGCCGGGTGCCGATCATCCGCCAGCCGCAGCAGGCCGATAGCAGCGAGGCGGTATTCTACTTTCCCGGCTGCGGCTCGGAACGCCTCTTCTCGGATATCGGACTGGCCACCATCGCCATGCTCTATCACAACGGCGCACAGGTGATCCTGCCGCCCGGCTACCTCTGCTGCGGCTATCCCCAGACATCCAACGGCATGGCCGAACGCGGCAAAGCGATCACCACCGAGAACCGGGTGCTGTTTCACCGCATCGCCAACACCCTCAACTACCTGGACATCAATACGGTGCTCGTCTCCTGCGGCACCTGCATGGACCAGCTGCTGAAGTACGAATTCGAGCTGATCTTTCCCGGCTGCCGCCTGCTCGATATCCATGAGTATCTGCTGGAGAGAGGCGTCACCCTCGACGGCGCCACAGGCAGGAAGTATCTCTACCACGACCCCTGCCACACGCCGATGAAAACTCACCCGCCGATGCAGGTGGCGCAGCAGCTGACCGGCAGCGAGGTGCTGCTATCCGATCGCTGCTGCGGCGAGTCCGGCACACTCGCTGCATCGCGGCCGGATATCGCCACCCAGCTGCGCTTTCGCAAAAGCGAGGAGCTGGTCAGCGGCATCAACGCACTGAGCGGCAGCAGCCGCGCCCAGCCGCAGCAGACAAAACTGCTGACATCCTGCCCGGCCTGCCAGCAGGGGCTGATGAAGTTCCGCAGCGAGACCGGCCTGCAGACCGATTACATCGTCATGGAGATGGCCAACCAGCTGCTGGGTGCGGAGTGGCAGCAGGGCTTTATCGATGAGATCAAACGGCAGGGGATCGAACGGGTGCTGCTGTAGAGATCGAAACCACTCTTTGACACAGAACTGTCCGCTGCATCGCCATGGTTGTGAAACCCATGGCCAGGCGGATTATGAGGCTGTCTCCGGCGACTTCTCCGAATAGAGGTGGATATCCTGCTGCGGAAAGGGAATGGAGATTCCCTCCTTGTCGAATCGTGCCTTGACTTCACGGGTGATATCCCAATAGACAGCCCAATAATCGCCGGGCAGGGTCCAGGGGCGGCAGATGAAATTGACCGAGGATGCTCCCAGTTCATGCAGCTTGATGACAGGCTCGGGATCCTTCAGAACCTTCGCATGACTGGTCACAATCTCTTCCAACAGACGCTGCGCCTTATCGGCATCATCCTGATAGCCGATACCAAACTGCATTTCCAGCCGTCTGCGGGTGACGCCTGAAACATTGGTGATGACGCCTTCCCAGATGCTGTTGTTCGGCACTATCATGCGCTTGTTGTCCGGCGTGGTGATCACCGTAGAGACCAGGTTCATTGCCGTCACCGAGCCCGAAATACCACCAGCTTCGATAAAGTCACCGACATCAAACGGGCGGTAGAAGAGAATCAGGATGCCGCTGGCGAAATTACTCAGGGTTCCCTGCAGGGCCAGGCCAATCACCAGGCCGGCTGCGCCGATCACCGCCAGCAGTGGCGCGATGCTGACTTCCATCGCGGAGAGCGCCATCAATATCCCGATCGCAATGAAGAGACGCTGCACAGACTGGACAAGAAAACGCTGCAGCAGCTGTGAGGGGTTCTGCATCACGGCAGATGCCTTCTGCACGGCCTTGCCCGCTAACCGCCCAAGAAAATAGAAAGCGATGAGGATGGCTGCAACCTTAAGCAGGTTCAGCAGCCAGCGCATACCCCCCTCTTCGGACATAACCCAGCCCTTGACGGCTGCCCAGGTGCTGGACGCATCCTTGATATCAACGGCAATCCCCTGCACAGCCTGGGTGTAGAGACGATACTGGGCAATGCTGGTGGTGACAGCTGAATCCGTTTCGCCCGATTTGGCCGCCAGTTCGTCCAGCACCGCATTCAGGCGGTCGATCATCTCCGTCCGCTTAACACGCAATTCGTTGAGATGATCCAGCAGCTGCTGTTTGGTCTTCTTTTTCTCCGCACCCTCTTTTTTCTCATCATTTGCCGCTTCACCGCTCTTGTCCGAAGCCTGTTCAGTCTGCTCCCGGATAGACTCTTCCACCACGGAGGCATCTTCCTGCTTATCATCCCGGGTGGTTGCATCCTCAATCTCCTTTATGCCGCTATTCTGGCGTTTCACAGCGACATGTGCAGCAGCAAACTTTATCTCCGCCTCTTTCAGCAATTTGAACCAGCCCTCCGCCTCGCTGGAGAGCTCCTCGATCGACAGCGGTTTCAACATAAATTCGAGTTCGTCCAGTGGAATTTCAGGATTGCCGGTAGTCACCGGGCTGGACTCCGGTTTTTCAGACGCCTCTTCCTGCGCAGATGCAGACACACTGAGCATAACAAGCAACAGCAGCATAGCTGCGGGCAAAACTGACGATCGATAGAGGTGTTTCATAGGATTTCTCATTTTGAGAGGATGATTTAATGTGTTCTGAAGCGGTGGTCATTTTATCCACATTGGAAACCCGTATCAATGTGCCTGTTTTGCCTTCTGAGGAATATCAACCAGCAGGCGTCACTATTCAAGAGCCCGCACATAGGAGACGCGTCTGCCACTCTTGTGTCATTTCGACCGCTGGGAGAAATCTTGAACCCGTATATTCAACAAAGTGCACCAGGATTTCTCCCTTTGGTCGAAATGACAATCGCCCCGGGCATCTGTTGCAAGTTGACACCGAAAGATTGATACTTCGTCATACGGAATATTGAGCACACATGGAGGTGATGATGGCCATCAGCGACTGGCCCGAAGGGGAACGCCCGCGCGAGAAGCTGCTGACGAAGGGTGCGAAAGCCCTCTCTGACGCGGAACTGCTCGCGATTTTTCTGCGCACCGGCGTCAAGGGCTGCACGGCAGTCGATATGGCGCGCGATCTGCTGAACCGCTTTGGCAGCCTGCGCCAGCTGCTGGCGGCGGATAATCACAACTTCTGTCAGGCGCCCGGCCTGGGCGACGCCAAGTACGCACAGCTGCAGGCAGTGCTGGAGATGAGCCGCCGCTACAGCAGCGAATCACTGCAGCGCGGCATCGAGATCACCTCGCCGCAGGCGGCCCACGGCTACCTGCAGGCGCAGCTGGGCAGCTACCCCAACGAAGTCTTCGGCAGCCTGTTCCTCGACACCCGCCACCGCATGATCTGCTTCGACGAGCTCTTCTACGGCACGATCGACGGCGCCAGCATCCATCCGCGTGAAGTGGTCAGAAAAGCACTACACTACAATGCCGCCGCCGTCATCTTCGCGCACAACCATCCATCAGGCGTAGCCGAGCCCAGCCAGGCGGACATCCAGATCACCGGCCGATTGAAAACCGCCCTTGCATTGATCGATGTGCGCGTGCTGGATCACATCGTCGTGACCCTGGATGGCTGCGTCTCGCTGGCGCAACGGGGGCATCTCTAGGGAGGCTCTGTAATGAATCGTTTTTCCCGTCATTGCGAGCGCAGCGCGGCAATCTCGTGCATACTGATCAAGGGCTTGAAGATTGCTTCGTCGCTGCGCTCCTCGCAATGACCGCAGGGCATTGCGCCGCAGGGAATGGTGCAATGCCCTGCGGTTACTGCAACCTGCATTCAAGGAGCCTCTGAATCAATCGATGGAGTGGATGTTCGCTTGCACTCCATCAAGATAATATTGTGATGAAACACTTGGCAATCTTCTCTACTGTTGCTATGTTTGCACTCTTTATTCTCAAACAGATGATCATTATGAGCAAACCCTTTGTCGCCGTATTAATGGGATCGAAGTCCGACCTGCCTGTCATCGAGAAGACCCTCGATGTGCTGAAAAGCCTGCAAATTCCTTTTGAAGTGCGCATCACCTCGGCGCACCGCACGCCGGACGTGACGCATGCCTATGTCAAGGATGCCGACCAACGCGGCTGCAGCGTCTTTATCGCCGCCGCAGGACTGGCGGCCCACCTGGCCGGAGCCGTTGCCGGCCTGACCCTGAAACCCGTCATCGGCATCCCGCTGGATGCCGGCCCGTTGAAGGGAATGGACGCACTGCTCTCGACCGTGCAGATGCCCGGTGGCATCCCGGTGGCCTCAGTTGCCGTCGGCAGCGCCGGAGCAAAAAATGCCGCCTACCTGGCGGCGCAGATCCTGTCGCTCTCGGATCCCGAACTTGCCGCACGCGTCAAGGCGGAACGCCAGGCCAATGCCGAGGCTGTCATCGCCGCTGACCAGGAGCTGCAGGGAGAGCTTTGACTCCGTTTCATCTCCGGCAAGCAACACGGATTCTAAAGTCAGGCGGCATTGTCGCCTGCCCGACCGAGGCCGTCTACGGCCTCAGCTGCGACCCGCTGCAGCAGTCAGCCGTCGAACGGCTGCTGGTGATCAAGCAGCGGGGTGTCGCCAAGGGGCTGATCCTGGTAGCGTCCGGAATCGACCAGATCCCTTCTTTCGTGTCGATTCCAGGGAATAACAGGGATGTTATTGTAGACAGCTGGCCCGGCCCTGCTACCTGGCTGCTTCCAGCGAGAAGTGATGCTCCCCCATGGATCAGGGGAGACCACAACACCATCGCCATGCGTGTCACCGCGCATCCTGTAATGAGCGCACTCTGCGAGAGCTTCGGCAGCTGCCTGGTCTCCACCAGCGCCAATCCCGCCGGAATGCCGCCGGCGAAATCGCCGCTGCAGGTGCAGCGTCAGCTTGGCCATCAAGTTGATTTGATACTCCATGCAAAGCTTGGTACATCGCCAAAACCAACCACCATCCGGGATGCAGTTACCGGAAACACCATCAGAGGATAAGCCGTGGAGATCGATGTCGATGCCGTAAAAAACTACCTGCTGCAGCTGCAAGACAACATCTGTGGCGCCCTTGCCCGGGAAGATGGCGGTGAAGGCTTCCGTGAAGATAGCTGGACGCGTCACGAAGGCGGCGGCGGGCGCTCCCGTGTCATCGAAGAGGGCGAGACCTTCGAAAAAGCCGGGGTCAACTTCTCGCATGTCTCCGGAGAGAAGCTGCCCGCCTCGGCGACGGCGCAACGTCCGGAGCTGGCGGGACGCAGCTTCCAGGCAATGGGGGTGTCACTGGTGATTCATCCGCACAACCCCTATGTGCCGACCTCCCATGCCAATGTGCGTTTTTTTATGGCCGAAAAAGAGGGTGAGGAGCCCGTGTGGTGGTTTGGCGGCGGCTACGACCTGACGCCCTACTACGCCTTTGAAGAGGATGTGATCCACTGGCACGCAACAGCGCGCGAAGCCTGCCAGCCGTTCGGGGACAATGTCTATTCCGAGTATAAAAAGTGGTGTGACGACTATTTCTTCCTCAAGCACCGCAACGAACCCCGCGGCGTGGGCGGCCTCTTTTTTGACGACCTCAACAACATGGGGTTCGAGAACTCCTTCGCCTTTGTGCAAAGTATCGGCGACAGCTTCATACCGGCCTATCTGCCCATCGTGCAGCGGCGGAAAAGTACGAAATATCGTGAACGCGAGCGGGATTTCCAGCTCTACCGGCGCGGCCGCTACGTGGAGTTCAACCTGGTCTATGACCGCGGCACCATCTTCGGCCTGCAGACAGGCGGGCGCACCGAGTCGGTCCTGATGTCACTGCCGCCGCTGGTCAAGTGGCGCTATGACTGGCGCCCGGAAGAGGGGTCGCCAGAAGCCGAACTCTATGAGAAGTACCTGCAGCCGCGGGAGTGGTTGTAACTGGTGTAATGCGGGATCGCAGATACTCTTCTACAGCCTGGCTACTTCACGCCTTTCGGCTATCCAACCGGTGATGCCGCGAGTGACATTGTAGACATCCTTGTAACCCAGCTGTTCGACCAGCATCCTCGAGCCTGCACGGGTGCGGTTGCCGGTGCGGCAGATCAGGATCACCGGCTTGTCCGGGGACGAGACGCGCTGTAGCTCAGAAACGAAGTTCGGGTTGACCTTCCCCCTGGAATTAAAGAGAGTGATCATCCTGCTTCCCGGCACGATACCTGTCTGCTTCCACTCCTCGGGGCGGCGGATATCGACCAGCGTGGTCTCCCTCTCAAGCAACTGCG
>JBDLII010000120.1:0-6506 GCA_039714995.1 Pseudomonadota bacterium | reverse complement strand
ACAGTCATCAAAAACGTCAAGTTTCACTCATGAGTAATCATCGACTCAGTTTCAGCTACCTCTCGCAGGAGGATCTGCTGGAGGCCGGCTGCTTCGACATCCGCATGGCAATCGAGGTCGCCGAGAAGACCATGCTCGCCTTTGAGCAGGACCGTGTTCTTTTTCCCGAAAAGATCGTGCAGATCTTCAGCCAGACATCGCAGGAGCGCATCAACTGCCTGCCCGCGACGCTGCTCGACGAGAAGGTGTGCGGCGTCAAATGGGTCTCGGTCTTCCCCAAAAATCCCAGCCGTTTTCAGGTGCAGAACCTCTCCGCCATCTTCGTGCTCTCGGAGATCGAGCGGGGCTTTCCTGTCGCCGTCATGGAGGGGACGCTGGCATCCAACATGCGCGTCGCCGCGATGGGCGCCATTGCCGCCAAGCACCTGGCGCGCCGTGACAGCGAGGTCATCGGCTTCATCGGCGCAGGCGAGCAGGCGAAGATGCACCTGCTGTCGATGAAGGTGGTGCGCCCTTCACTGAAGGAGTGCCGCGTCGCCGCAAAAACGGTGGCGGAGGAGCAGCAGTTCATCGACGAACTCTCGCCGCTGTTTCCCGATATGCAGTTTATCGGCGCAGAGACCCATGGCCGCGCAGCGATGGACGGCGCCGACATTCTGGTGACCGCAACCGCCGCCCAGGCGCCGCTGCTGCATGCCGACTGGGTGAAAGAGGGAGCTTTTTACAGCCACATCGGCGGCTGGGAGGACGAATACGCCGTTGCCCAGCTGTGCGACAAGATCGTCTGCGATGACTGGGAGACGGTCACCCACCGCACCCAGACGCTGAGCCGCATGTATTCCGAGGGGCTGCTTTCGGGCGCGGATATCCATGCCGATCTGCATGAGTTGGTCTCAGGGAGCAAGGCGGGACGCGAAAATGAGCGTGAACGCATCTACTTCAACGCGGTGGGGCTCGCCTATATCGATGTGGCCATCGCCCAGGCGATGTATCAACGCGCCACTTCAGCCCATATCGGCACCGAACTTGATCTGCAGCAATGCATGATATTCGAACATGCTGATATACTGAGCAAAGTGCGGTTGTAGCCTCCCCTCTCCCGGTGGGAGAGGGAGTTAGCTTGGTGCGAGCCTGTAAATCCAAAAACATCCCAATAACTCAGCGCCGGAACGCGGGGTTGGGATCAGGCTTTCAGGGCTGTATAAAACAGGGATGTTTTATCAGAGCGTACAGGGATGTATTCACAGCGGCGCTGAAAGCCTGATGCCGACCCTGCACAGCATCCAAAAAATGTACGATCTTGTTGAGAAGACATCAAATACTGCGTAATACCCCCATTTTTGAGTTCTCATGTTCAAACGACTCGATGAATCACCGCGGCAGACCGTTACCGTAATCATCAACGGACACCATGTTGTCGTTCCCGAAGGGGAGAGCGTTGCCGCGGCGGTGCTGGCCGAGAATATCGGCTTTACCCGCACCACCCCGGTCAACAATCAGCCGCGCGCCCCTTTTTGCATGATGGGTGTCTGCTTCGACTGCCTGATGGTGATCGACGGCGTACCCAATCAGCAGGCCTGCATGGTGCAGGTGCGCGACGGCATGCGCATAGAGCGCCAGCACGGGAGCGGTGTGTGAACGATCACTATCGCCTCGTGATCATCGGCGCAGGACCCGCCGGACTTGCCGCCGCCACCGTCGCCGCCGATCATGGCGTCGAGACGGCGCTGCTCGACGAGCAGCCAGCGCCCGGCGGACAGATCTTTCGCGCCATCGAATCCGCCCCTGACAAGCGGGCCAGGCAGCTTGGTCCCGAGTATCGCCGCGGCGAAAAACTGGTCAGCGCCTTTCGCCACAGCTCGGCCCGTTACTACCCCGACACGCAGGTGTGGTCGCTCTCCGCTGACAGGGAGATTGGCCTGAATCACCGCCAGCAGGCGCAGGTGATCAGCGCCGACCAGGTGCTGCTCGCCAACGGCGCCTTCGAACGCCCCGTGCCTTTTCCCGGATGGACGCTGCCCGGCGTGATGAATGCTGGCGCCGGACAGATCCTCTTCAAGGGCAGCGGCATCGTACCTGCCGACGGCGTCGTACTGGCGGGCTCCGGGCCGCTGCTGCTGCTGCTCGCATGGCAGTATCTGCGCGCCGGCGTCAAGGTCAGGGCCGTGCTGGACACCATCTCCAGGAGCAACTATCTAAAGGCCCTGCCCTGGCTGCCCAAAGCGCTGATGGTGCATCACCATATCACCCAGGGGCTGCGCTATCAGCAGACCTTGCGGCTTGCCGGCGTCGAGCTGCACAACGGCATCAGCGATCTGCAGGCGCATGGCAGTGAATCGCTCGAGACCATCAGCTACCGTCACAAAGGGAGCAAGCACAGACTCAAAACCGATTCGCTGCTGATCCACTTCGGCGTCATCCCCAATATCCATCTCAGCCAGGCGGCCGGCTGCAACCACTACTGGCACGCACGCCAGCAGTGCTGGCGGCCGGAACTGGATCTCTGGGGATCCAGCAGCATCGACGGCATCCTGGTTGCAGGCGACGGCGGCGGCATCGGTGGCGCACGCACCGCCGAACACGCCGGGCGCATCGCCGCCTTCCAGGTACTGCACAACCTGGGAGTTATCAGCCAGCGGGAGAGGGACCGCGAGGCTGCCCGTGACAGAAAATGGATGAAGGCCGATCTGCGCATCCGGCCATTTCTGGAGAAGCTGTTCAGCATCCCCGACAGCATGCTGCGCATCCCCCACGACAACGCCATCGTCTGCCGCTGTGAAGAGGTGACAGCTGGAGAGATACGTTCGGCAATCGCCGAAGGCCACGGCGACAGCAACCAGGTGAAGTTTCTGACCCGCTGCGGCATGGGGCCATGCCAGGGGCGCCAATGCGCGCAGGCCGTGGCGCAAATTGTTGCCGATAAAACGTCGCTCCCTATGAAAAAGAGCACCCAGTTCCGCGTCCGCCCTCCGCTGAAACCATTGACGCTGGGACAGCTGGCGAGCCTCTACCCGGACGAGCCGGAATGAAAACCGATGCCATCATCATCGGCGGCGGCCTGATGGGCTCCTCGACGGCGTTGCAGCTTGCCATGCGCGGTGTACGCTGCAGGATCCTGGAAAAGGAGAGCCCCGGGCGGCATGCTTCGGGCGTCAATGCCGGCGGCCTGCGCCAGCTCAACCGCCACCCGGCGGAGATCCCGCTGACGGTCGAGGCAGCAAGGATGTGGCGCGATATCGAATCGCTGCTGGATTCGGATTGCGATGCGCGCTTTCCCGGCCAGCTCAGGGTGGCTGAGAGTGCGCAGGATCTCGAACTGCTGGAGCAGCGCGCCGCGCTGGTGCGCTCGCTCGGCTATGACCACGAGGAGATGATCGGCCGTGACGAACTCTATCAGCTGGTACCGGCGCTGGCTCCTCACTGTGTCGGCGCCCTGATCTGCCGGCAGGACGGCTACGCGCGCCCTTTTCATGCACTGACCGCTTTTCGCCACAAGGCCAGCTCGCTGGGTGTCGAGTACCACGTCAAGACCATTGTCGACGCCATCGAGCGGGAACGGGGAAACTGGCGGGTGACGACCCGGAAGGGTGATTTTCAGGCACCCGTGCTGGTCAACTGCGCCGGCGCCTGGGCGGGGCGCATCGCCACGTCGCTGGGAGAGCCTGTACCGCTGAAGCCCGGCGCACCGATGATGATGGTGACCGAACGCCTGCCGCACTTCATCGACCCGGTCATCGGCGCCGCCAGCCGTAAGCTCTCTTTCAAGCAGATGCAGAACGGCACCCTGCTGATCGGCGGCGCGCACATGGCCGACCTCGATTTTCAGCAGCAGTCTACGCAGATCAGCTGGCCGAAACTGGCGCTAAGCGCCCGCACCGTGATGGCGCTGTTTCCGCAGTTGAACGATGTCCGCATCGTACGCACCTGGGCGGGAATCGAGGCCTTCATGCCCGACAACCTGCCGGTCATCGGCAGGAGCAGCTCAGCGGAGGATGCCTGGCACGCCTTCGGCTTCTCGGCCCACGGCTTCCAGCTCTCGCCCGTGGTCGGCAAAATCCTCGCCGAACTGATCGTCGATGGCGCGACCAGCTTTCCCCTGGAACCTTTCGCTATCAGCAGATTCAACCAGAACCAAACCGGGTAATCTGACCACAAGACTGCTTGGGAAGCTCTGAATGAATAAAGAACTTCGTCATTGCGAGCACAGCGAAGCAATCTTATGCTTATAAATCAATAACTTTGAGATTGCTTCGTCGCTGCGCCCCTCGCAATGACGATTCAATCAGAGCTTCCCTAAGAGTTACTGTGCGAAGGTATCGCACTCCTTGAGATCGCCGCTTTCCAGGCCCCTGGCGAACCACTCGACGCGCTGCTTGGAGCTGCCGTGGGTGAAGGTGTGGGGGATGGCGAAGCCCTGCGACTGTTTCTGCAGCCGGTCGTCGCCGATCGCGGCAGCCGTGGTCAGGGCCTCCTCGAGATCGCCCTCCTCGAGAATGTCGAACTGCTGCTGGGCATGATGGGCCCAGATACCCGCATAGCAGTCCGCCTGGAGTTCGACCTTGACCTGCAGCGCATTCTTTTTCGCTTCGCCCCATGCCTGCTGCTTGGCTTTCTGCACCTGATCCAGGGTCCCCTCGAGATTCTGCACGTGGTGGCCCACCTCGTGCGCCAGCACATAGGCATCGGCGAAATCGCCGCCGGCGCGATGCTCCCGCTGCAAATCCTCGAAAAAGCCGAGATCGACGTAGACTTTCCGGTCTTCGGGACAATAGAAGGGACCCATGCGGGAACTCGCAGGGCCGCAGCCGCTGACCGTCGAACCACGGTAGAGCACCAGTGTCGGGGAGGGGTAGCGCACGCCGGCCTCGGCGAAGATAGCCGACCAGATCCTCTCGGTGTCGCCGTGCACTGTCTTGATGAACATCGCCTGTTCGTTGTCCTGCTCTTCATTGACGACCCTGCTGCCGCCGCCTCCCGTCAATGACGAAAGCGAGAAAAAGTTGCCGAAATAGGCCACTGCACCGATAGCAATGATGGCGAGACCCAGCTTCGATCGCAGCAGCGGTTTGATCATCGGCCACAGGACAATGAGCCTGCCGATGGAGGGCAAGCCCCTGCCGGCGCCTCCAATGCGGCCGCCGCGGCCTCTTCTGTCATCGACATTGGTGCTCTGTTTTCGGTTACGCCATTTCATCCGGGGAAACCCTGATGGTCGTTTCGCCAACAAGAGTGTATGTGAGGTGCATGAACGATGCCGGATGGGCAGGATGCACTATGCTGCAGAACTTTGCTCAACATCCCACCCCGGAAAAACCAAAACAGCCGGATGACATTTTAATGCCCTCGCTAGCACTTTTGCCCTCTCTACACCCAGGTTGATCCTGTCATGCTCAATCGCTGAAATTGTTGATTGAGGAATGCCGGTAATCGCAGATAACTCATTTTGACTCAACTCCTGCAACTCACGAATGATGCGAACAGATTCACCAATAGAGACCTCTGCTCTTTGGGAGGATTCTTGATATTGTGTCATGTCAATTTCTCCTGTCGTCATGCGCTGTCACCTTGATTACATGTACAAAGAAACGCTCTTTTTCAATTCTGTAAATAACACGGTATTGAATATTCAGACGCGAAGAGCGACAGCCTTTCCATTTTCCTCGCAAAGGTTCATCGTTAAATCCTTTAATCTGTCTTAGCCCGTTTGGCCCTGATATAGCTACGATGTCTTTCCACTTCTCATACCGCTTCAGAATCTCAAGCGGCAGTGAGTTCAACTGCTTGATTGCATGCTTGTGTTCGTAGATCTTCCACATACCATAAAAAGTATAGTTACTAATTATGGTATGTCAAGCTATTCATCCATCATCATTGATGGGTTCAGGGGTTGCAGGTTGCCGACACCCTGTTTGTCAGCCGCTCTGCGTGACTGCTTCAGGTAGTTATTGCGTGCGCTCCTGATTGCCGCAATCAGCTGTTGGGTGTTCCACTCCGAATCAGGTTGCCGGTTGAATACCTCGATAAACTTCTCCACCTGTTCACGGCCATGATCATCTCCATAGGCATGCATGAATGGCCGCAGGCGCGCGGGGCGATCCGGAAGCTGCAGCCGGTCCAGCCACTGCATCAGGGCTGCCATGGTTTCATCAGGCCCCTCTTTTCCGGCCGCGTTGGTAAAGCGTTTGAACCATGCCGGCTCGCTGTCGCGCCTGGCTGCCTGTTTTCGCTTCCAGGCAGGATAGAGCCGGCGCTGCCAGAGGAGCCACAGTGCGCCCAGCAGGAGTACCAGGAACAGCAGGGCTTTCCAGTGTTGGAGCCATTTTCCGGCGGCTGACATTGGGGTGTCCGTGCTGTCGGATTGCGAAGCTTTGGCAACAGTCAGGGTGATGCCTTCCAGCGTCTCCCTGTGCAGCTTGTTGTGCTTGATATCCCACCAGCTGATGCTGATATCCGGAATCCGGTATTCACCGGCCTGTGCAGGAACGTAGGTCAAGGTTTCCGTGCGC
>JBDLII010000119.1:0-6520 GCA_039714995.1 Pseudomonadota bacterium | reverse complement strand
CTATGATTTGTTGACCGCACGGCATATCAACGGCGTCTTCTGCGTTTTCTGGGCTGTTTCTCAGCTTGCTTGTCAGGCTGTTGTTTTGATTGCTTAGCAGATTGTTGACCCGTTTGTTTGCCGCCTTGCTTTTTAGTGCGCTTCCCGGTGCGTCTCTTTTTATCACTATCCTTGCGCTTGCCATCACCGGGAAGTACAAAATCGATCTTGCGGTCGTCGATATTGACGGCGGCGATGCGGATGCGCAGCGGATCGCCCAGACGATAGGTTATCCCTGTACGCTCACCCTGCAGACGATGCCCGATCGGGTCGAAATGGAAATAGTCGCGGTCGAGCGCGGTGATATGCACCAGCCCGTCGACATAGATATCATCCAGCATTACGAACAGCCCGAAACCTGTAACACTGGTGATGATGCCGTCGAACTCCTCACCGACCTTGTCGACCAGGTACTCGCACTTGAGCGTGTCCATGGCGTCCCTGGTCGCCTCGTCCGCGCGCCGCTCGGTGGAGGAGCAGTGCTCCGCGATACCCTGCAGCTGCGGCAGCGTATAGTGAAAATCATGCGGCTTGCCGCCCTTCACCACGTGCTTCAGGGCGCGATGCACCAGCAGGTCAGGATAGCGTCGAATCGGCGAGGTGAAATGGGCATAGGCGTCGTAGGAGAGGCCGAAATGCCCGACGTTTTCGGTACTGTAGACCGCCTGGGACATGGAGCGCAGCAGCACGGTCTGAATCAACTCCCTGTCGGGGCGGTCCTGGACGCTGGCAAGCAGCTTCGAATAATCGGCGCCTGTCGGCTTGTCACCGCCGCCAAGCGATAACCCCAGTTCACCGAGAAACTGACGCAGATCGGTCAACTTGTCCACCGGCGGGCTTTCATGAATCCGGTAGAGCGCCGGAATCTTCCTGCGCTGCAGCAGGCTCGCCGTAGCCACGTTTGCCGCCAGCATGCACTCCTCGATAATCTTGTGCGCATCGTTGCGCACCACCGGGATGATGTTTCCAATCTTGCCATCCTTGAAAATGGCGCGGGTCTCGGTGGTCTCGAACTCGATGGTGCCGCGATTCTTGCGCGCTTTCACCAGCGCCTGGTAGAGCACATAGAGCTCCTCGAGATGCGGCACCAGCTCTGCATACTGCTTGCGCAACTTCTTGTCCCCATCAACCAGCATGGCCGCAACCTTGTTATAGGTGAGGCGCGCCTGAGAATGCATGACCGCTTCATAAAAGCGCGAACGCACGATCCTGCCATCGCGGTTCAGCAGCATTTCGCACACCATGCAGAGGCGGTCCACCTTTGGCTTCAGAGAGCAGAGCCCGTTGGAGAGAATCTCCGGCAGCATCGGGATCACGCGGTCCGGAAAGTAGACCGAATTGCCACGCAGATAGCCCTCCCTGTCGAGGGGCTTGTCCGGTTTCACATAGTTCGAAACGTCGGCAATGGCGACGTAGAGCCTCCAGCCATTTTTTGTCCGCTGACAATGGACCGCATCATCGAAATCACGCGCATCCTCGCCGTCGATGGTGACCAGCGGCAGATGGCGCAGGTCCTCCCTGCCGTGCTTGTCTCTCTCGGCGACCTCTTCAGAGAACTCGCTGATCTGCTGTTCAACCTGATCAGGCCACTCCACCGGAATCTCGTGGCTGCGAATCGCGATGTCGGTCTCCATGCCGGGAGCCATGTGCTCGCCGAGCAGCTCGATTACCTTGCCGACCGCCTGGGTGCGCCGGCTCGGCTGCACGATCAACTCAACCGAGACGATATCGCCCTCGGAAGCGCCGCCAAGCTCGCTGGAGGGAACAATAATTTCATGGGTGATGCGCTTGTTGTCGGCGCGCACGAAGCCAACCTCGCTCTCGAGGTGAATACGCCCGACGATGCGGGTGTGGGCGCGCTCCAGCACTTCGACGATGGAACCCTCGCGGCGCCCCTTGCTGTCAACGCCGGAGACGCGCACAACGACCCGGTCGCCATGCAGCACCTGGCGCATCTCGCGCGGCAGCAGAAAGAGGTCGTCTCCCCCCTCGTCAGGTGCAAGAAAGCCGAAGCCGTCCTTGTGGCCGATGACGCGGCCGGCAATCAGGTCCGTCTTGTTGACGACGCAGAAACCGCCCTTGCGGTTACGGATCAGCTGTCCGTCGCGCACCATCGCGCGCAGGCGAAAGTCCAGCGCCTCGCTCTGCTCCTCCGTTATCTGCAGATGAAAGACGAGTTTATTGAAGCTGAGCGGACACCCCTCATCATTGAGCGTCTGCATGATGAACTCCCGACTGGGGATCGGGTTGTCATATTTCTTCGCCTCGCGGGCCAGGTCCACACCCTTGCGGATTTTGCGCTGTTTGTCTCGATTTCTTTTAGCCACAAATTTCTTCTATTATTAGATTCAGGCATACATTGTACGTTGACAAGCGGCCAATGTCTCTGTAGAGTTCGCCTGCTACCGAAAAAGGTAGGCCGAACACCATGCCGAGGTGGCGGAATTGGTAGACGCGCTAGCTTCAGGTGCTAGTGAGCTTTGGCTCGTGGAGGTTCAAGTCCTCTTCTCGGCACCATATACAGATCAAAGGGTTACGCGAGAGCGTGGCCCTTTTTTTCGTTTTGCTACTTTTTCTTTTTACCCCGTCCTTACCCCGTTAATCACGGCTTTATTCAACTGAGTAGCACCTGCTGCGATCTACTAGTGCCTCAACACCTTGAGGTAGAACGAATCCAATGGACTCCCTGGGCTTCCATATAAATCGGGCATTGCGTCGCATGAGAAGGTGCAATGCGCTATGCTTATTGCACCACATTACTTTGGTTCTGGCTTTGCCAGTTTTTGGAGTTGATGATCCATGATGCCTACGGTACTGCTGCTCACCCTGCAGCTGCTTCTTGCGACTCCGGCCAGCGCCGCCCAGGGAGAGCCCCACGATCCAGATGTCGCCGAAGCGTCATCGTTTGTTGAAATCCCACTCCGACTCTCTCTCAAACCGCTCTTTCAGGAGATTGAAAAGCATGTGCCCTACCAGGTTGGCAACTGGCGCAAGTGGCAGAAGAGGGAGCGTGTTTATACCAAGTATCTGGCCTGGCGAGGGCCGCTGCAATTCGATCTGCAGGGTGATGTACTGACGATTCAGGCGCATGTCAGCTACTGGGTCATGGCAAAAAAACGCTGGATGGGCACCATGCAGTTCAACTCGAGCTGCGGTATCAATGAGCCGCCGCGACAGGCGATTATCCGTATGCAGCTTCGCCTGGAGCCACACGTGGCATGGCTGGAGCAACCGACGCTGCGGCTCCTGCCCAGCCGTTTTCTGAACGAATGCGACCTGAGCGGATCGAATACCGATGTCATGCCGCTCATCGATGAGGCTTTTCACAAGCAGCTCAGGAGCTGGCTCAGAGTGGCGATACACAGGATGCGCCCACAGTTCGAGAGCATGCGCCGGCAGGCTGCAGAGGGATGGTTGCAGCTGCGGGAGCCCATAGAACTTGGAGAACATTTGTGGCTGCTGCTGCATCCCGTAAAGTTCGCCTTTTCGCCTGTCTCCGGAGATGGCGACACCCTCGATCTGCAGCTTGCCGTCAAGTTCAATCCACAACTGCTCAGCGGCTCCCGCCCCGCTGCCAACAGCACTGCACTGCCGCTGCCTGAATTTTTCTCTCCCGATTCAGCGGAAGTGAGCCGCCTGCGCTTCGATGTCACACTGGATTTTGCTGAACTCGGGCGAAATCTCACCACCGCACTCGCTGCAGAGAGCTTCGCGTTCAATCAGCAGCAGTTTCGCATCGAGGCGATCGAGTTCACCGCCGATGAGCAGCAGCTCCACGTGACTTCACGGCTCTCCAATACAGCCGACGCCACCGTGGAGATCAGCGCCGATGTGGTTTTCGATGCCGCCACGCAGCAACTGCGTCTGGAGCTGGACACTCTGCACTATGATTCCACAGCTGATAATTCTCTTCAGGAAGCCGCTATAGAGCAGTTCAATGACTTCATCCGCCTGGCGCTGGAAGATGAAGCCAACAGGGAGCTGCAGCAACGCCTTGAGCAGTGGAAAAAGCGCCTGATGCAGCTGTTCGACGACCTGTCTTCAGAGGAGGCACTGCTCGATATCTCGGCGCTGCAGCTGCAGGATATCCAGATCAACATGCAGCCACATGGCGTCGAAATAGATGGCGAAATCACCGGCCGCGCCGTATTTGGATCACGCTGATACGGAGAAACCAACATCAATTGATAGCGCAATCTGATGCAGGTTTTTTAGGCCTCCTACCGGCGATTCATTCAGAATTTCCCTGTTCGAGAATAGAGATGATCATGAGCCCGTCACGAGCCTTGAGATAGTGAGAACCCGGGGTGAAGTAGACTGTCGACTTTCCCCGAAGTTCTGGCACCAGGTTCATATCCTGACTTGCAGCGGGAACAATATTGTCGTTATCGGGGCGGATCACCGAGGTGTAGTCAATATCCGGATGCGGCTGTCCGTTTAGCCAGTAAAGCGCTGTTCCCGGTCTGCGGGGTGGAAGCAGATCAACAAAGAGCGCACGTGACTCCTGCGCCGCATCATAGGTGTCTCCACCGGCAATCTCCTTGACCAGGTTGAAGGGACCGTCCTTGGTAATATCGAGGCCAAATTCTGCGCGAGGCGTGCCCAGGTGAGGCGAGGCAATGGTGATCAGGTGGGTGACTTGCTGGGCTCCATAGCGTACCAGCATCATGCGCGCCACCACGCCGCCGGCGGAGTGTCCGACCAAAGTGATGCTTTCACCCGGATGACGCAGCTGTGCCTGCTCCAATTGTGCCTGCAGTACGTCTGACTGCACGAGCAGAGGGGCGGTGAATGGTAGTTCAACCACATACAGTGTTTTATTACCTTGTACTTCAGGCGCCCATGCCCCGGGCGCTAGCGGGCCACCATCCTGCCAACCATGTGCGGCCATGGTTGCAACAATGCCGTTTCTGTCCCATGTGATGCCTTTGGTGAGATAACCATGCACCAGCAAAGTGACATCTGCGGTTGCAGCCGACGACAGCAGCAGGCTGAACAGCAGGAGAAATCGAATTCCCTTAAACATCATTTTCCTCCTGTGTAGTAGATTCGCTAGCACAATAAGGGTGATACAGCAGACCGACAACTGGAAAATAGTGAACACAGTGTCTTAAACGGGAGACGCAGAAAGAGCCCATGTTCCCGAATTTTAACCGGTCCCACGTGATTCATCATCAGTATAAGTGTTACAGGCAGAACTTGCCGGCTGTGTTTGTCAGAGTCGTCCTGAGTGCATGAACTCATTATCCTCTAGCGGGCGTTTCAGAAAACCACCTGCGATCAGAAAAGAGCTTAAAATCTGCTCAGCCGCCTCTTTTACGGTGATGTTGTACTCCCTTGCATAGTTATTCAGTGCTTCCTTTATATCTTCTTTTATTGCATCCAAAAGTTTCCTCCAATCCTCTGTAGATACATGATGCGCCAACAAACCGGACGCGCTACGACACAAAACCCCGCGAAGTGTTTGGCGGGGTCTTGCGGAACAGTTTAATGTCATGCTCAGGATCACTTTGGTGCCCCGTAGCGTGGGTTAGACGGTAAATGCAAGACGGCTCACTATCTGGGCGAGCAACTCAATAAGCCCATTCGAGGTCGAAACTATCTCCATTTACTGCCAGTGTTATCAGACACACCGCTGGCTGGTGTCTCTCCTTCTCCTTTGATGTTGTTCTTGAGAAAAATCAATCTGTGTATATTTAAAATATAGCAGCCAGGCTGAGAATAGCTCAGGAAATACAGGGTTATTTGATCTGGATCACTCAATAGGGAAGAAAAAACCCGGCACAAGGCCGGGCATAGTTGGTGGTGGAGTCAGGATTAAACAGCGGCCCTCCTCTCTTCGTCTTTCCCTACCGTCAGCATCAGCAGCTGATAGGCTGCCTTGCACAACTGATACTGCAGCAGTGCACCCGGGTCGTCTGCGTTCAGATCGTAATGCAGGCGACACTTGTCAAAGGTTGTTATTTCCCCTCTGCCTCCTACGATTGGTGTGATCTGATGGAACAACTCCAGCCAGTCAACATGAGAGCGGAATCGAAAAGAAAGACGGATTGCTGCGACAGGCGGCTGCATACTCCGGACATTGAGTCATGTGCGTCAAGCCGTATATTCATTGTTCGGTCAGTAATTGCCTTCCATGGACTCCAACCTTCGCCGGGGTAGCGCTGATTTTGAAAGCAGTGCGATTATGAACGGACACTATTTATTCTCCCTGAGCAGATAGCGTATCAGCAGGGCAAAGAGCACCAGCATCCAGGTAATCACTGCGCCGCTTGGCAGATCGAACAGCCAGGAGACCGCCAGCCCCGAAACATAACCCAGTGCACCGATGCAGTAGCCATAGAGCAAGCGAGTCTCCGAGGTGACAGAGAGCGTCGCCAGCGCCGGCACGATCAGACTGGCAAAGACCAGATAGACGCCGACCAGCTGTACCGAGAGGGTGACACTCACTGCGAACAACAGATAGAAACCGGTGTGTCCG
>JBDLII010000118.1:0-6544 GCA_039714995.1 Pseudomonadota bacterium | reverse complement strand
GCTGGATTTTAACGGATAAGTCCATTTGATGAAGAGGGTATGATGTTCTGACAGGATTGTAGTGAGAAAGTTACAATGTCTTTTTCGTGACCGGAGAGCCCCCTATGTCCCAGCAGCAAGCATACGACAAAGCCATAGCACTGATTGATGCCGCCAATCGTGAAGATCCCAATGAGGAGGTCGTTGACGGCGAGAGCTGGCCGAAGGAACTGCTCTATTCCGAGCGTATGTCAGACATGCTGCAACGCTATATGCCGGACGCCGACGAGGCTTCCCGCCTGGCGGTTCGCGCACAACATATCCAGCGCTGGAAATCGCCGCGCGGTGACTATCCGATGGATCGTAAAGGCTACCATCAATGGCGCACCGGGCTTTACAAGTTTCATGCCGGGAGCGCCGCAGAGCTGCTGCAGCAGGCGGGGATGGATGCGGATGTGATCGAACGGGTCAAGCAGGCCGTGGGCAAGCGCGCGCTGAAAAGCAACAGTGACACCCAGCTGGTGGAGGATATCGCCGGACTGGTTTTCATCGAACACTACATGCAGGCATTCGCCGACAAACATCCGGAATACGATGAGGCGAAGTGGATCGACATCATCCGCAAGACCTGGAGAAAGATGTCAGAGCAGGCGCACCAGTTTGCACTGTCGGGGGAGGTCAGGCTTCCCGAACCACTGATTCCGCTGATTCAGAAAGCCGTTACTTCCGATTGAATTTCATCGTCCCTTGCGTCCCTTCCCCCTAACCCTCTCCCCGGGTGGAGAGGGGAGCTGACGCGCCTTGATTCATGATACGCACATCGAGGGGGTGGCTGAAGTCCAGGTGCACGTCCTGCTGTGGAAAGGCAATCTCGATGTTGGCGGCGTTGATTTTTTCGTTGATCCTCTCATGGAGCTGGCTGATCGTCTCGAGAAGACCATCGACCGATTCGAGAAAGCAGCGCAGGTTCAGTATCAGTGAGCTGTCGCCAAAGCTTTCGAAGGTCACAAAGGGTTCAGGCTCATCCAGAACATTGTCATTTTCCCTGGCAGCCTGCAGCATTAATTCCATGGCTGTCTTGACATCACTGCCGTAAGCGACGCCGACCGGCACGATGATACGGGTCGTCTGGTCAGAAAGCGACCAGTTGAGCAGTCGCCCGGTGATAAACTCCTTGTTCGGAACGAGCAGCTCCTGCCGGTCGCGGGTGAGAATGGTCGTGGCGCGAATGCGAATGCGGGTCACCTTGCCGCTGGATTCGCCGACTGTGACGAAGTCGCCGACCCGAATGGGACGTTCGAACAGGATAATGATTCCGCAGATGAAATTGGCAATAATCTCCTGCAGGCCGAAACCGATTCCTACACCCAGGGCTGCCACCAGCCACTGCAGTTGAGACCAGCTTCCCCCAAGTGTGCCGAAGACGATGATGACGCCGATCGATGCGATCAGATACTTGATCAGCGTGGTGATCGCGTAGCGATTTCCCGCCGGGACGCCGAAGGATTGGCGCAGCACGATCTCCAGCAGGGCGGGGATATTTGTTGCCGCCACGATAGTGATGATGATGATGATGATGGTTGTAAAGACAGTGCCCAGCGTAATGGCGACATGCTGCTCGACGCCGGCGATCGTCTTGGTTGCATTCCACAGCGTCACATTGTCGAGCAGTGTGAAGGCGGGAAGCACCTCGGACCAGATCAGCCACAAGCCGGCAATGGCCGCGATAATGAGTGCGACATCGAGCAGTTTGCGGCTCTGCAGGGTCAGTGTGGAGAGATCAAACTTCTCTTCGGCCTCGGGTTGCGGTGGTTCTTCCCCATCTGTCTCCTTCTTGTGATGCTCCAGCATGGCCTTGAAAGCAAGCCGGCGGTGTGACAGCACCAGCCAGCGTATCGCCAGCTGGTGGGCGACGACAAGAGCAAGTGCGTACCACAGTGTGCTCAGCAGGTTCTCAATCAGCATGCCCGCGGTAAAGATGTAGCCAAGCAGCGTAAGGATCAGCAGCGCAGCAGGGATGAGCAGCAGTATGGACATCCACAACAGCTGCTTGTTGGCAAACAGAAAGTCGGGAAAATGGCTCTGCAGTTTCAGCACCGCGCTTCTGGAGCGAAAAAGACGGTAGAAGAAGATGCCGAGCAGTAGCAGCGTCAACGTGATCGATACCCGGCCGAGCCCCTTTTCCAGCGGGATATCGCTGTAGTTGAACGAGGTAATCGCCATGAAGAGGATGGGTAAAAAGATGATCGTGAAATGCTTGAATTCAGTGCGCAGCTGCTGAACGCTTGATTTCGGCCAATTGAAATGGATGGCTGCTACGCCATTCGGGATGCAGATGATGGTAAAGCTGCGCAGAAAATAGAATGCAGGCGCTATTTTCAGCAGTGTTTCCGAGAGGCTTTTTGTAAAGATGGTAGCCTCTTCCACGGCGCCAAGCTGCCAGCCGATGAGCGCCAGCAGCAGTGGCCAGGGGAGGGCGTACAGCAGGGATGCAATCAGCGCCTTGAAGGTGTAGAGGAAGTGATCCTCCAGCGGTTTCCCCACAGGCCTGCCGGCCGTTTCAATGATGCTGCGCAAGCGCCCTGCATTCACCTGAAGCAGTATGACGATCAGTAGACCTACGATCAGCAGTGGCGACTCCATGCCGCTGGAGAGCAGGGCCTGGAGGGACTCCCGCCACAGTGCGGGATTGAATATCCACTTGAACTGTTTGATTGACAGAGGGATATTTTCCAGGCTTGGAAGCCCCGCATTGCGCACCCACAGCAGATGCCTGGCCAAAAAGAGCTGGTAGTTCTCGACGGTCTCCAGGAAGTGCCGGTAGGCGCGTTCCGCCTCCTCAAGGGTCCTGATATAGTTGCTGTTCAGCGTGATGCCTTTATCAAGCAGCGATCTGCGGCTCTCCGCCAGCTTGACCATGTCGCTGTGTATGGCAGCCGCTTCCCGGGGCTCGAGTGTTGAGGTCAACTCGCCGATATAGCCAGTGACATCGTGCAGTGATTTACGTTCCTGGATGTCGTTGATCTGGCGCAAGCCGGCTTTAGTCATGTGTCGTTGACTGAGTTTGGCCCTGTTCTGGAATGTTTTGGTATCGGGGAGGTTGCGGCGCTGGTCGAGAAGCACCTGGCCAAACACCTGGCTGAGGCCGGCTAGTTCGATCTTATCCCTGGTGTTGCGAAACTCCTCTTCGATCTCGAGCGTTGTTGCAACGATCTGATCCTTGTCGAGAACCAGGCGTTCAAGCTGCCGTGTCAACTGTTGAAGCTCTTTGCTCAGGATGGTATTTTTTTCAGCCAACTCCCGGACCAACAGGTGTTTGCCGGCTGCCTCCTCCTTTTCGCGCTGCGCTTTCATCCGCGCCTGTTCGATTTCGCTCTGGCGGCGCTGAGCCAGCTTCTCCTGAAGCAGGTCGGATGTTGTGCTGAGTTGCTTATAGCTCTCTTCGGCCTGGATGCGCTGTGTTTTCAGCAGCTCGATCATCGTCGACTGACCGAGCAACTCCTGGTTGAGCATCTCGATTTCACTGCTCAGAGCGGCGGACCTGGTGGCAAGATCCCAATGCTGTGCTTCGCTCAGAAGCGGGAGCTGATCCGCTGGCGCAGGGTATTTCATCTCGTCGTCGACTTCCTGCAGGCGTTGAGTCGCCGTGGCAATCTGCTGGCTGATCTCCTCCGGACGCTGTTTCAGTGATTCCAGTTGCTGGTTCAGACTGGCCACTCGATTGTTCGCTGCCGTGAGAGCGGCTTTCAGTGCAACCAGGCGCTGTTCGAGTTCGGGTGTTGCAGCCTCGTCATCGATCTGCTGGGCCTGGCGATCAGAGACTTCGCTCTTCTCCTGCTTGCGGAAATCCTCCATGATCGCCTCGATCTTGCCCGGGGACTCTTCTCTGTCACGAATGAATTCAGCGGCAGCAGCATTGTGGGTTTGCACCTCTTGACGCAGTTCGATGGTCGACTTGTACAGTTCGATCAACTTCTCCCTGACCGCCTTATCCAGCTGTGTCGATTCCTGTGCGCTGTCGATGGCTTTGTTGAGGCGCTCTTCGGAAACAAGTGTGTCGGCGTCAAGCTGGGGAGCGGCCGTTTCTGCGGCTGCGCTGTTCGCAGCTGCAAGCAGCAGTAGTGCAAGAGTCAGTTGATACAGGGGGATCACTCTTTTCATCGGCTCTCTTTTTTTGGCGGATGACATCAGCAATGTAGGTAAGCTGAAGAATATAGGGAACATCTGAATAAGTCTATGGGATGGGGTTCGGGGGAAGGGCAAACAAAATGCCGGGGTTGACAGCAGGTTCTGCCGCTGGGGAGAATGGCAACATTGATAATGTATAACAATGAGCTGAGGTGTTACTCCGATGAGCGGGAATAACCTGAAACAGGTTTTGAGGAGAATGGGGCTCAAAAAGCTGGATGCTATCTACTGGAATCTGTCGACCCCGGCATTGATAGAGGCCTCGGTGCGCCGGCGTGAGTCGCACCTTGCTCATCACGGCGCTTTGGTGGTCAGAACAGGTGTCTACACCGGTCGGGCCGCCAATGACAAGTTCATCGTCGACGAACCATCCAGCAGGGAGAAGATCTGGTGGGGCGATGTCAACCAGTCTATTGCGGAAGAGAACTTCGATGCCCTGTATCAACGTGCCTGTACCTTTCTGGAGGGACAGGAGGTCTTTGTCCAGGACTGCCTGGCCGGCGCCGATCCCAAGCATGAGATGCCGGTGCGCGTGATTACCCAGGAGGCCTGGCACAGCCTTTTTGCCAGAAACATGTTCCTGCGCCCGGCCAATTCTGACCGCGATGTCGAGGCGGTCGAACCGCACTTCACGGTCTTGCATGTGCCCCATTTTCACGCCAACCCGGAATCGGACGGCACCAATTCGGAAGCGTTTATCACCATCCATTTCGGCAAAAGAATCGTGTTGATCGGCGGCACCAGCTATGCCGGTGAAATCAAGAAATCCATCTTTACGGTGATGAACTATCTATTGCCGCAAAAGGGCGTCATGTCGATGCATGCCTCCGCCAACATGGGCAAAAAAGATGACGTGGCCATCTTTTTCGGTCTTTCAGGTACGGGTAAGACGACCCTCTCGGCGGATCCGAACCGCAAACTGATCGGCGATGATGAAACCGGCTGGGATGATGACGGGGTGTTTAATATCGAGGGCGGCTGCTACGCCAAGGTGATCCGGCTGTCACGGCGGAAAGAGCCGGAGATCTACGCAACAACCCGCCGTTTTGGGACCATCCTGGAAAATGTGCATATCGATATCGATTCACGCCACCTGGATCTGGATGACCAGCGCTACACCGAAAATACCAGGGCCGCCTATCCGGTGACCTATATCCCCAACGCCATCTATCCCGGCTTCGGCGGACATCCGACCAAGATCATCATGCTGACAGCGGATGCCTTCGGCGTGCTGCCGCCGATAGCAAAGCTGACCAAGGAGCAGGCGATGTATCACTTCATCTCCGGCTATACGGCCAAGGTTGCCGGCACGGAGAAGGGCGTGATCGAACCCACGCCAACCTTCAGTGCCTGTTTCGGGGCCCCCTTCATGGCGCTTCATCCGGCTGTCTATGCCGAACTGCTGGGGAAAAATATCCAGCATGATCATGTGCACTGCTGGCTGATCAACACCGGCTGGACCGGCGGCAGCTATGGAAGCGGTGAACGCATCCATCTGCCTCACACGCGCGCGATGCTGAATGCGGCGCTGGATGGCGAGTTGGATGATATCCCGATGCACAGGGACGAATTTTTCCATCTCCATGTGCCCGAATCCTGTCCGGGAGTTCCCACCGGGATGCTTCAGCCTGCCAATACCTGGTCCGATCAGGACGCCTACGAGGCGACGGCGCGCAAGCTGTGCAAGGCATTTCGGGAAAATTTCGAGAAATTTGCCGACGTGGTCTCCGCCGAGGTCAGAGACTCCGGCCCGGGGTGTGATTGACCTGCCTCTGGCTTTTCTCCCTAAATTGAGAAGTTATAATAATCTGTTATAATATGCTGTTTCGGGGCGAAAAAAGGGCATTACGCTCTGCGCTCCCTGAATGCCTGTTATTTCTGATTTTTCAAGTGTCCTCTCGTATGGGTCACCACTGAGGTTTTACCATGCCGCAAATTACCCTCCCCGACAGCTCCGTCCGCGCTTATGATCACCCTGTCTCCGTCCATGATGTCGCCGCATCGATTGGTCCGGGTCTTGCCAGGGCAGCGCTGGCCGGGCGTGTCAATGGCGCACTGGTCGATATGTCGCACGCGATCACGGCGGATGCGGATGTAGCGATTATTACCGACAGGGATGATGCTGGCCTGGAGGTGATCCGCCACTCGACTGCCCACCTGCTGGCAATGGCGGTCAAGGAGCTCTTTCCGCAGGTGCAGGTCACCATCGGTCCGGTCATCGAGGATGGCTTCTACTATGACTTCTCCTCGGAACACGCATTCACTCCCGAGGATCTGGCGGCGATTGAAAAGCGCATGTACGAGCTTGTGAAGGCAGACATGGCCGTGACCCGCTCCGAGATGCCGCGTGATCAGGCGGTGGACTTTTTTCGTCGCC
>JBDLII010000117.1:0-6740 GCA_039714995.1 Pseudomonadota bacterium | reverse complement strand
GATGGATAGCGATGACATGAAATCAAAATTGCAGCATGCCTATGAAACCCTGCTGTCGCATGTGGAGGAGTTTCTCGACAGTGAAAAAACCACGCTCGGTGAGGCCGTGCAGAAAGCGAAATCACGGCTGTATGACCTGGGGGAGTTGTCGCGCGAGGAGATCGACGATATCAGTGACGAGTTTGCCAGGGATCTCAAGCGTGTCGGGGAAACGGCGCATGAAATGAGTGAGAGTATGGGCAATGCCCTTAAAATGGACACCATGTACATCACCGAGGGCATCCTGGATCGTTTGAAGATGGTCGCCGATAAAACCTCCCTGGAGTTGATGCAGCTCAACGAGGAGCTTGCCAAAAGGATCAGGGAGCGTGAACAGCAGGAGCAGCCTCAAAAACAGGGCAATGACAGCCCCGACAACGAGGAGCAGCAGGATGTATGAGGAGATCCCTGTCGACAGCGCGCATGTCTACGCCTTCACGGCGAGCGGCAAGCTGACCGATGCCGACTACCAGGCATTTGTTCCCCGCATCGAGGAGATCCTGCAGCAGGAGTCACCCATCTCGCTGTTGATCAAGCTCGAGGATTTCGAGGGCTGGGAGGCCAGGGCTGCATGGGACGATCTGAAGTTTGGCATCAAGCATCAGCAGGAGTTTGCGCGCATCGCCATCGTCGGCGAAAAGACCAGGGACCATTGGATGACGATGATCGGCAATGTCTTTGTCGATACGCAGGTGCGCTATTTTGATCATGGCCAGTCGCAGCAGGCGCTGCAGTGGCTGCAGCAGGTGACCAACCAGATCGAGCGCGATCTTTATGCGGGCTATCGCCACATCATGCTGGCCACCGATTTTTCAGAGCACTCCGAAAGGGCGCTGCGCCGGGCGCGGGAGCTTGCCGAAGTGAGCGACGCCAGGCTGACGCTGCTGCATGTGGTCGATGATCTGATGATGCCGGGCGAGTTCTATGATCTCGCCGTCGATATCGAGCTCGAGAAGACCCTGCTGGAGGTTGCCCACCAGAGAATGGATGAGCTGACGGCAACGATAGAGAGCGGCAAGCTGAATGCAGAGGTCATCACCGGCAACCCGGGGCATGCCATCACTCATTATGCCCGTGAGCATGACGTCGACCTGATCGTCATCGGCTCACATGGGCGCCGCGGCATCGAGCGCCTGCTCGGCTCCAGCGTCAACGCAGTACTGCACAATGCCCACTGCGACGTGTTGACAGTTAGATTGTAGGGCGCAATAAGCGCTGTGCATTGCGCCATCTTCCGATTGTAGGAGCGGTCATCTGACCGCGATAATTCCCTAACCCGGTGATTCTTGCGGTGCGGCCTCAATGACGGCTTCTTTTGCTTGCTGTCTCTGCTGCCAGTCATCGATGACATTCTTCAGTGCGATGATGGTGCCCAGGCCGAGAAATGCGCCGGGAGGCAGGATGGCGAGCAGGGCGCCCTTGAATCCCTCAATCTGCAAGGTCCAGCCTCTCGCCGCCTCACCGAACATCAGGTGCGCCTGGGAGAACAGGGTGCCCTGGCCGATCAATTCGCGGCTTGCTCCGAGGACGACCAGCACCAGCGTAAAGCCGATGCCGATCGCGAGGCCGTCCACGGCGGCCCTGGCCGGATTGTTTTTCGAGGCAAAGGCCTCGGCGCGGCCGATGATGGCGCAGTTGGTCACGATCAGCGGAATAAAGATGCCGAGGATCTTGTAGAGGTCGAAGAACCACGCCTTCATCGAGAGTTCGACCGCCGTCACGAACGAGGCGATGACCAGTACGAAGACCGGCAGCCGCACCTCCGGGCGCACCACATGGCGTATCAGCGAAACCGATGTGTTGGAGAGCAGCAGCACCAGGGTTGTCGCCAGGCCCAGCCCCAGGCCGTTGATGGCGGTATTGCTGACGGCCAGCAGCGGACAGAGACCGAGCAGCGCAACGAGAGCCTGGTTGTTGCCCCACAGTCCATTGGTGATGATTTCACGATAGCTGTTCATGATGGATTCTGTCTGCTTTTGTGCACAACCTTTGCGGCTGTTCCTGCCGCCGCCTCCTGCGTCTCCCTGAGATAGCGTTTGAAGAGCGCCTGGCGTTCCTGGTCGAAATAGAGCAGCACCTTCCTGACGCTGCCGACGATAGCCCGTGGAGTGATGGTGGCGCCGGTAAACTGATCGAACACGCCACCGTCTTTTTTGACCTTCCAGTGAGCTTCATCCGGGTCTGTCAGTGACTTGCCGTTGAAGCCCAGCACCCAGTCGGAGCGCTCCAGCTCTACCTTGTCGCCCAGTCCCGGCGTCTCGCTATGGGAGACGACCCTTACTCCCTTCAGCGTTCCCTCGCTGTCGACGGCGACCAGCATCAGGATGGGGCCGGCATAGCCGTTGGGAATAGTTGCCTCGAAAACCATTGCGGCAAGTTTTCCCTGTTGCAATCCCATGTAGGCTTGGGAGTCGCTGATGCCGAGGAACTCCGGTGCATCCAGCGTCAGCGGGTGCTGCAGAAAATCGTTGTCGATCTCGGACTGGGGCACCAGCTCGTAAAGTTGATTGAGCAGCGCCATGCGCTCATTGTGAATGATGATTTCGCGGGTCTGCTGCTCGGTGCCGGCGACTAGTAGTGCGCCGGCGACGCCGAAGAAGCCGAGGATCATGCCGGAAAGCAGGATATTCCTAAGCTGCATCCTTGCTCTCCTGCTCACCATAGATGCGCGGCTGCGTGTAGTAGCCGATAGTCGGCGCGGCCATATTCATCAGCAGCACGGCGAAGGCGACGGCATCCGGGTAGCCGCCCCAGCTGCGGATACTGTAGACCAGCAGGCCGATCATCGCGCCGAAGATGAGCTGCCCCTTTCTGGTAGTGACTGCGGTGACCGGATCTGTGGCGATAAAGAAGGCGCCCAGGATGACGCCGCCGCTGAAGAGGTGGAAGCCGGGGAAGGGGTTGGCGTCCGGTTCTGCCAGCCACCAGGCCGTGGCCATGATGAGCAGGGCGGCGAGCATCGACACCGGAATATGCCAGGTAATGATGCGCCGCCAGAGCAGAAAGAGTCCGCCCAGCAGGAACCAGTTGGCGACCCACTCGGTGCCGAGCCCGCCGAAATCACCCCACAGCGGGCTGGTGCGAATCTCGTTGATCATCTTGCCCATGTCCAGCTTGGTGCGCATCTCATCCAGCGGGGTGGCCATGGTAATGGCGTCCCAGCTGAGGCCCTGCGGCAGGTTGCCGGTGAAGATGACGCTGATCGTGGTGAGCAGGTCGAGGCTGTGCATATCGAGCTGGCGCGGAGGCAGCCACGATGTCATCTCGGTCGGGTAGGAGACCAGCAGCAGCACATAGGCGGCCATGGCCGGGTTGAAGGGGTTGTACCCAAGGCCGCCATAGAGCTGCTTGACGACGATGATGGCGAACAGCATACCGCCAACCGTCAGCCACCAGGGGAGCAGCGGCGGGATGGAGATGGCAAACAGCACAGCGGTCACCACGGCGCTCAGGTCCATGATGGCGGGGGCGATGGCGCGCTTGCGCAGTTTCAGCACAAAGGCTTCGGCTGCGACCGCTGCCGTTGATGCAATCAGGATGTTGACAAGAACGCCCCAGCCGAAATACCAGGTCATGGCGATGATGCCTGGAACCAGGGCAAGCAATACCTGCGCCATCACGCGCGTGACGTTTACACTATGGCCGGTATGTGGAGAGCTGTAGGCGGAAAATTGCATTAGTCGGTGGCGCCCTGGTTGGAGTCGGATGCTGCTTTTGCCGCGGCTTTTTTTGCTGCGGTGCGTTTCACCGCGGCGGCAATGGCGGCTTTTTTGGCGTTATCACCACCGCCTTTTTTACTTTTCAGCGCCGCCTTTTTTTTGCGCATGCGCGCCTTGCGCTCCGCTGCCAGCCGTTCGAGCCGCGCAACTCTTGCATCGTGGCGGCGGCGCGCCTGGTCGGCCTTGCGCTTCTCCTGCTCCTTGCTCCAGATCTGGGTCTTGGCAAAGCGGTAGTAGTGCACCAGCTGGATGTGGGAGGGGCAGACGTGGGAGCAGCAGCCGCACTCGATACAGTCAAACAGGTGGTAATCCTGCGCCTTGTCAAAGTTGTGCGAGCGCGAATGCCAGTAGAGCTGCTGCGGCAGCAGCTGCGCCGGGCAGACCTCGGCGCACTTGCCGCAACGGATGCATGAGGTGGCGGGCTCCGGAGGCGGGCTCTCCTGTAGGCTGGGCACCAGCAGGCAGTTGACCCCCTTGGTGACCGGAAACAGGTCCGTGTGCATCGAGAAGCCCATCATCGGGCCGCCGCAGATCAGCTGGTTTGCCTTGCCGGTATAGCCGCCTGCCCGGGCAATCAACTCGCTGGCGGAAGTGCCGATCAGTGAATGGATATTCTGCGGCTGCTCGACGCCTTCACCGGTGATGGTGACGATGCGCGAGATCAGCGGCACGCCCTTCAGCACCGCATCGGCAATGGCGTAGACGGTGCCGACATTGTGGCAGACGATGCCGATGTTGGCGGGTATACCGTGGGATGGAACCTCCTTGCCGGTCAACAGCTTTGTCAGTTGACGTTCGCCGCCGCTGGGGTAGAGAGTCGGTATCGTGACCACGCTGGTCTCTTCCAGCGAAGCGGCGTCAACAGCGGCATGCATGCTTTTTATCGCTTCAGGCTTGTTGTCCTCGATTCCTATCAGGCAGCGTTTAACGCCGAGAATGGTCTGGATGATCTGAATGCCGTCGACGATATGATCCGCCTGCTCACGCATCAGCATGTCGTCACAGGTGATATAGGGTTCGCATTCGGCCGCATTGATGATCAGTGTATCGATGCTGTTGTTGCGCGCCTCCATCTTGATGCTGCTGGGAAAGGTGGCGCCGCCGAGACCGACGATGCCCGATTCGCGGATGCGCTCGATCAGCAGCGCGCGGTCCATATCAGCATAATTGGCTATCGGTTTGGGAAGCTTCACCCACTTATCCTTGCCGTCGGTATCGATCAGTATGCAGCTGGCGCTGAGCCCGGAGGCATGCGGCACCCGGTGGTTGGTGATGGCCGTGACAACGCCGGATGTCGGCGCATGCACCGGGGCGCTGACGCGTCCGCCCGCAGTCGCGATCAGCTGGCCCTTCAGCACATGGTCACCAACCGAGACGATCGGTGTTGCGGGTGCGCCGATGTGCTGCTGCAGCGGCAGGACCAGGCTGGACGGGATCTGCATGGCGGCAACGGGCTGCGTCGTTGATTCAGTTTTGTGATCCGGCAGATGTATGCCGCCGTGAAAGTGGTCGACCCTGGATAATGGCGCCGTCATCCGTGTGCCTCCCGGGGAAGCGGCAATGCGCCGCTGCTGCTGTCAGGAAAGGGCCAGGACCAGTTGCCGATGCCCTCTTCGACGGGGACCATGACGATACACTCGACCGGGCAGGGGGCGAGGCACAACTCGCACCCGGTGCACTCGCTGTCGATGACGGTATGCATATGCTTGGCCGCGCCGAGGATGGCGTCGACGGGGCAGGCCTGGATACAGAGCGTGCAGCCGATGCACTCTTTTTCGATAATGTGTGCGACTGACGGGATCTTCTCGCCGACGGACTCATCCATCGGGACCGGGTCGCGTCCAAGGAGATCGGCGAGCGCAAGGACGGTCGCTTCACCGCCGGGCGCGCACTTGTTGATCTCCTCTTCGCCGTTGGCGATGGCTTCTGCATAGGGGCGGCAGCCGGGGTGGCCGCATTGGCCGCACTGCGTCTGTGGCAGCAGCTTGTCGATCTGGTCGGCGATCGGGTCGCCTTCGACATGAAAGCGCTCGGACGCATAGCCGAGCAGCAGGCCGAACAGCGTGGCGAGCGTTGCGATGGTGACAATGGCGCTGATCATCAGCCTGACACCAGTCCGGAAAAACCCATGAAGGCCATCGACATCAGGCCGGCGGTAATCAGGGCGATGGCGTTGCCCTCGAAATATTTGGGCACGTCGGCAGCTGCAACGCGTTCACGAATGGCGGCAAAAAGCACCAGCACCAGCGAGAAGCCCGCCGCGGCGCCAAAACCGTAGAGCGCGGATTCGATGAAGTTGTGCCCCTCCTGGACATTCAGTAGCGCAACGCCCAGCACCGCGCAGTTGGTGGTGATCAGCGGCAGAAAGATGCCCAGCACGCGATAGAGCAGCGGGCTGGTCTTGTGCATCACCATCTCGGTGAACTGCACCACCACGGCAATGACCATGATAAAGGCGATGGTGCGCAGGTACTCCAGTTCCAGCGGAATCAGCAGGTATTGGTTGACCAGGTAGGAGCAGATGGCCGACAGCGTCAGCACGAAGGTGGTCGCCAGCCCCATGCCGGTGGCTGTCTCCAGCTTGCGGGAGACGCCCATGAAGGGGCACAGGCCGAGGAACTTGGACAGCACAAAATTGTTGACCAGGATGGTGCTGACAAGAATCAGGGCAAACTCGGTCATGCAGGGCTACTCCGGCCTGTCAAAGAAGATATAGGTGGAGAAATCGCTGACTTCAAAATAGACCTTTTTTTCATCGTCGTCTTTGACTTCATTGAGATTGGCATCCAGTACGCCATAGCCGAAGCGATAGGCTCTTGGCTTGTTGCCCATGGTGCTGACAGCGGTGCTGAGTTTATCAATCTGCATGAAGCGCTTGACAAGTTTATCACCGGCATAGATTTCGAGTACACCATTTGTACCGGTCCAGTTTTGTACCGCCCGGCCGAACTTGTTCTGCACCTCCTGGGTGCAGGCGGTGAG
>JBDLII010000116.1:0-6895 GCA_039714995.1 Pseudomonadota bacterium | reverse complement strand
TTTATTCGGGATGAGTTTTTTCTTCGCCTCTTTGGCTGCCGGTGCGGAGGCTTCGTCCGTCTTGGCATATCCGGTGACGGCGGAAAGCCCCAGCAGGAGTGCGCACAGCACAGCCCATCCTCTAACTCCATTGAACATTGTTCTATACCTCAATTTTCGTTCCGCTAATCCCAGACTTGATCCACACCTTTTTACCCGAGTCTTCGTTTCAGAACATTGACAAAAATCAACTACGAACCAAACGGGGGTCATGAAAGCTGGATGGCATCCCTTCGTGACCCTTTCCCTGAGATCTTTGGGATGAAATTCAGAATGCAAACAGCTTCTCTGTGGAATCTGTGATGATCCGCTCCGGGGTGAAGCCCCGCCAGCTTTGTTGGATCATTCAAACTCGGTTTCGTCATTCTGCATGGCGATGGCGATCTCGAAACGCAGCCGTTCGTCGATGCCGATACCCTGCCACCCTGAAGAGTCGTTCAGCGCCGCCAGGGCCACCGGAAGCCCGTCGCAATTGCGGATGACCAGCGTCTCGGTCTCGCCATCGCTGATCTGCTCGATGATCTGCCGTCCGTAAGCGTCCTGATAGTCGATGTCACCATCCTGATCCCACAGCGCGCTCTGCTGTTTGTCCAGCGTGACGACTGCAAGCGTACGGCCGTCCATTGTGGCGATGAAGGCATGCAGTTCATCGAGCGTACGCTGCCGTGATTCGTCCTCATCTTCCTCTTCGGTAAACTTCAGTTGGTATTCAGGCATCTCTCTCCTCATGCTGTAACTTTTCAATCACACCGTGCATTCGATTCTGCACAGGATGCGTCGTGGCGCGAGGCGCATGCATCAATAGCTGTGCCGACTCGATGCGCTTCGTTTCACTCAGCACATCCTATGAACAATTGTCATGCACGGTGTGATTGAGAAGTTACCCATTATCGCCGGGTGCGATTCGGAAATCGCGCCATATTCGATTATCATGCTGTATTCAAACAAAGGTGATGTCATGGAACATAAAACAAAAAAAGTCAAAAAACGCCCCGGCAAGGTTATTCACAGCGCCGTATCCAGGCATGCGATAGAGAAGGCCAAAGAGATCCGCGAACGTTATGGCCCTGTCATCGACTATCCGGCGGTGCTGCGCATGCTCGAGGACAGGCGCTGCATTCGCTATCCGGTCGAGATCCGATTCGTCTCCGATGGCATCGAACCCGGTCTTTTCGCCACGACTGAGCCTGTCTCGGAAAACCCGGATGACGGCTATGTCATCTCGCTGCCTCGGCAGTTCGAGGAGCGACACGATATCCTGCCTGCACTGATCCTCTACCAGTCGGTGCTGGTCAACTATGGGGACCTGGCAACCGCTGACGATGCCGAGCTATTCGGATCTACGCTTCTGGGTCTGGAGCGTGACGACTACTATGCACAGATCGTCTCCCTGACTGACACCCTCTGGGCCGGGTGAACGCAACCCGCTCTGGACAACAGCTTATTCAGGCAGGCCGGCAAGCCATTCGGCAACGGTGGCCATCTCCTCGTCGCTGATCAGATGCATCACGTTTGTCATCGCCACGGCGTGGGCGTTGCTGCGCGCACCGTTCTTGATATCCTTCATCTGGGCCAGCAAGTAGGGTGCATTCTGCCCCGCGATCTTCGGATACTCAGTCATCACCGGAACCCTGCCTTCAGCACCGTGGCAGGCGATGCAGGTCCGCTCCCGGTACAGTTCGGCGCCATCGAGCGCCTGCGCCTGACTGGCCAGCAGGGAAGCTGCGATGACCCCAATGGTCGTGATTACTCTCTTATGAGTCGTCATTGCGTTAATCCCCTGGCTAAGCCTTGCATGCCTTGTGCATGGCGACTGTGCCGCCGAGCAGCGAGCGGCCGCGGACATCGTAAAAACCCAGGTCCGAGAGCAGGCGGGAAAGCTCCTCTGTTGAGTAGAAGAGACGAATGGCATCGACAAAATAGTCGCAGCAGGCGAGGGCGTCCGGTCCGGAGCGGATGGCCCGGGAGATCGTCTTGAGACAGCCTTTCAGATAGAGGCAGTAGGCCTCCTCGATGATCTTGTTGCCTGGCCGCAGCATATCAAAATGATAAAAATTCCCGCCGGGTTTCAGAACCCGGTTGATCTCGGTGAAGACATCGATGACCCGCAGGTGTCGTGTCGCATACTGCAGCGTCACAACATCGAAGTGGTTGTCGGGGAAGGGCAACTGGTGCACGTCACAGATGTGTCCCTTGATATCGAAACCCTGCCGCATGGCGCGCTCCTTGCCGACCTGTTGCATGGCGTCGCTGCGATCGACTGCATAGACGTCTAGCCCGGGCTGCTTCTTCAGCAACTCGATGCCGATGACATTGGTCCCGGCACAGACATCGAGCACCCGCTGGCCCGGCTCGACATCGATGGTGGCGATGAAGCGGCGTCGCAGCCCTTTCAGCAATCCCAGACTGGCATAGTCATTCGCTCTGTCGTAGGCAGCGGCGACATCGGCAAAAACTGCATTGATCCGTGATTCCCAGATGGTCTCGAATGCCTCTCGCCGGGCGTGTTCTTTTAATTGAAAACTTGTCATCGTGCTCCTCTGCGCTAAGATGACCGCTGTTATCAGCGGCATATCCGATTGAAAATAAGTGTTTGGAAACAGACCCTAGTGCGTATCCCCGCCGTGATCCTGGCCGTGGCCGCGTTCATGATTGGCATTGGTCATGCCTTTTGGCAGTATCGGCGCAGGCTCAGGATCAAGCTGGGCGAAACCCGAGTTTCTGTCGCCCTGCTCCACGTCATGGGGGTTGTGGCATTCGGTGCAAACCCACCAGCGCTTTTTCCCGCCCTTGTTCCACATGCCGATACGCTTGCCGTGGATGCCGTCTCGCCAGGAGCGATAAACCTGGCCGTGGCACTTGCCGCAGACTTTCTGCGGCTGATTGAAGCTGATCTCGTTGCCGTAGTGGTCGATCAGCTTGGTGCGTGTGGCCGCATGATGGCAGTCCAGGCACCAGATTGCACCCTTGCCATGTTTCAGCTGTATGGAGTCCGGCACGATATCCTTGTGCATCGTTAGCTGGCGCGGCAGCTTGTTTTCGGGATAGGGGACATATTCGCCGTTATGGCAGGCCATGGAACAGATCGTCAGCAGCTTGTTCCTGTCGATCTGCGGCTCGCGCGGTTTGACGACCGCCTCTTCATGCGAGTAGTCCGCCTCGACAGGCATATCGCCCATCGGAATGGTTCCGTCGAAGGGATCGCTCCAGAACAGGACACCGCCAGTGGTCGGTGAGCACTTGACGTTGGTCACCCCCGGTTCGATCTCGCGCTGCTGAACCTGGCTCAGATCCTTCCTGCTTTCATAGCACTCTTTACCATCCTGCGCCTCCTTTCCATTCACTGCGGCGGTTGAAGCTGCCGCCAACAGGCACAGCCCCATGAATGGCGCAAACACTCGATAGCTAATCATCGTCTTATCTCTCCTAAATCAGTGGAGTCAGCGTCGCCGCTGTACCGGTATCGGTTGCCGGGCACGGCATTCAGGTTGCCACCGCTTTTGCCTGATCGCCCTGGAGCTTGTGCTTCGCACTCTCCTCGTAGCGGACGTCGCCGAGCATGACGCCGACGGCTCCCTTGATCAGTACGGTCAGGACGAAGAAGCCAATGGCCCAGACGCCGCCGACGACCATGAGCTCGATATGGCTGGGGGTGTATTCGGCGAATTCACCGATGGGTGTCGGGATGACGCCCGGCAGCATCAGGCCCATGCCCTTTTCGATCCAGATGCCGACAAAGAGCCCGATGCAGATAAAGGGCAGCAATGTCAGGTTCTTTCTGACAGCGGGGATCAGCAACAGGATGAAGGAGCCGATCATCAACACCATCGCTGTCCAGAAGAAGGGGACCAGTGCATTGAGTCCATGATGACCGAACATCAGGTACTTGAGCCCGTGTGAGTGCTCGGTGCTGGGATAGAGTTCGGTGACGATTTCGGACATGGTCAGGAACAGGGCGATGCCGAGACACCAGGTGACGATCTGCGACAGCATGTGAAACGCCTCGTCAGCGATCTTCAGCGGCGTGAACTTGCGCACCAGCAGGAAGACGATGATGATCAGCGAAGGACCGGCGGCGAAGGCGGTGGTGATGAACTTGATCGGCATCATCGAATGAAACCACATGGGCCTTGCCGGCATGGTGTTGATCAGAAAGGCCGTCACCGTATGGATGCTCAGCGCCCACACGATGGCGATATAGACTATGGAGAGATAGAAGAGCTTGTTCATCGGTTTGCCCGTGTATTTTTTATACAGATAGTAGAAACCGCCGATGACATTAAGTGCAAGATAACCGGTCAGAACCAGTACGTCCCAGGTCAACATGGCGTGGGGCCAGTTGAAGATCCCGATGACCGGAAAGATGTGCCAGAGCCGGTCAGGCCGTCCCATGTGGGCTGTGACGAAGAGCAGACACATGACCACCGCGGCGATGGCCAGCATCTCCCCGAGCACGACGATCCTGTGCAGCTCCTCGTGCTTGTAGACATAGGCGGGAAACACCACGGTCACTGCCGCAGCGGCCACGCCGACCATGAAAACAAAGTTGGCCAGGTAGAACCCCCAGCTGACCTGGTCATTGAGGCCGGTGACGATCATGCCGTTGGCGATCTGGACATATTCGCCGTAGCCCCAGAGCATGATAAAAAAGAGGAGAAACAGCATCCATGACCAGAACATGACACCGCCGGTGAAGCCGGCGCGCAGGAAATCGAGTACGAATTGAATAAAGCGTTTCACGTGATGTCCCCTTAGTCCATGAAGTAGAAAAACTTCGGATAGGTGTTGAGATCGGCGCGCAGACGAAAGACCTTCTTGGTCGCCAACACCTTGCGTACGTCGCTATCCGGATCCAGCAGGTTGCCCAGCTTTCTGGCGCCGACCGGGCAGACCTCGACACAGCCCGTCCAGCGTCCCTTGCGGGTGCGCTGGATGCAGAAGGTGCACTTCTCGACCACGCCCTTCATGCGCGGGCGGTTGCCGAGGTAGTGGGTCTTGGGATTCATCTCCTCGGCCGGAAGTTCAGGCTCCCCCCAGTTGAAGCGGCGCGCCCAGTAGGGGCAGGCGCCGATGCACATACGGCAGCCGATGCACCAGTTGTAATCGATGACGACGATGCCGTCGGGGTCCCGGTAGGTGGTGCGCACCGGGCAGACCTTGACACAGGGAGGTTTTTCGCACTGCATGCACTGCATCGGAAAGTAGAATGCATCCTTCTCGGGGACTTTGTCGGCCTCATAGTAGTGCTGCCCCTCGAGGACGACACCGGCGGGTTTGTAGGCATTGCCGCCGACCTGAACGCCGTAATCCTCCGGATATCCTCCCTTGTCACGGTCCTCGTCAGTGAACTCACCTTTCTCCATGCGCAGGACGCGAATCCATTCGATCTGCTGATTCTCACCACGCGATTGGTTGTTCTCGGCGACACAGGCCTTGACACAACGCCGACAACCGATGCACTTCTGGATATTGAGCGCATAACCGAACAGCACGCCGTCCATTGCCGGGGCATCGTCGACAGTCACCTCTTTACCGAACTCCTCTGAATAGCGTGTTTCCAGCCTGTCGACAGCCTCCTGTTTCTCCTCATCCGTCATCAGGCGATAGTTTTTCTGGAAATGCTCCGCCCAGGTGACGTTCTTGGTGGCTCTGGCGGGTTTGGGGGAGAGGAGCGCAGCCGTTCCGGCAAGTGATGCAGCGCTGTAGGTGCCCGCCTTGCGTAGAAAATCGCGGCGGGAGACCCCTTCTGCTGTGTTATCTTTGTTGTTCTGTTTAGGCATAGTTACTTCCCGATCGATTGATAGTCGAGTTCATCAGGACTGATCGCTGTAGTCGTCGATAAACGCCTGCACCATGTCCCTCTTCTCCTGTTCGGACATCAGCACATACTCCCGCTCCAGCAGCTCCTTCTCGCCGGCGTGAGCATCCTTCGTATAGAGCTCTTCCAAGTTTGGCTGCGGAACCGAATCGACGACTGCTTTGGCCAGCCCAGCGGTACCTGAAACGGATGCCGCTCCGAGGGCCGCCTTCCTGAAAAATCCCCGTCTTGCGGCACGGATTGCATCCTCCTGCTCTGATCCCGGATTTTGGGCTGACAGGTCAGGGGATAACCACTGCCGGAATCTAGCTATTGCTCGCTTCAACATCATGTTCTAACTCTCCTGTAGATGACCCCGGTTCCAGGGGTGCTCTCGGCCTGTTTTCTTTCAGAAATCTGTGATGACTGTCAGTGTGCGCAAAATCAAATTCCCAAGTTGTAACGCAAGAGCTATGCCACCTCTGCCTGAAATACCCTATCCTTATGTTTTATAGGCGATTTTATTTATTGTTGGGGCATTTCAATTTGTCCCGATCCATTTAACCTGACAGGATGGCAGGAAATTTTGATTGGGAATCCCTAAGTTGTTGTTGTATAAGGGAAACACTACTGACAATATGGCATGAGATCACAGCGAGTGCTGCCAAAGAAATTGTTTTTCCGGGAAAAACAATTGAATTGAAAAAGTGGTTAGCTTCAAAGGGAGACTCTGAACGAATTGCTTCGCTCGTCGCCCAGAGCTTTCTGACACTTTTTCAGTTCAACCTGCCTGGGAGGCGATAGAGATGTAAGTGTGAGCCTGTAAAAAGGCCGTTATCGCGCTGAGTCGATAACGGCCTCTCTTCTACGTTGCGGAAACGGCTATTTTTGCTATTCCTTTTCTTCCTTCTCTTCCTTGCCTTCCATGCCAGACATACCGCCCATACCAGACATTCCGCCCATGCCGGACATACCGCCCATGCCGGACATTCCGGACATACCACCCATGCCGGACATTCCGGACATACCACCCATGCCGGACATACCGCCCATGCCGGA
>JBDLII010000115.1:0-6957 GCA_039714995.1 Pseudomonadota bacterium | reverse complement strand
TGCAGGCACCTCCGTCAGCAGCTGAAGCGCCTGTTGAAACGTCTGTTGAAGCGCCTGTTGACGCTCCGGTATTGATCAGCAACGGCGTCTCGAAACCCTATCTATCTGCCGAGGATGAAGATGCGGCGACAGCAGAGGCTGTCGCACCTGCGGTTCAGGAAGCTGACGAATCAGCCCCGGCAGGGTCACTGACTGCAGCGAGTGATACTGATATCCAGCCTTCACAAGAGGCCGCTGATGCGCCTGTAACCGGACAGGAACTGCAGCAACCGGTGAGCAGCCAGCAGCAGCCTGAAGCACAGCCGGCTTCAGAGCAGGCATCCGATCAGGTGACAGCAGAGAGTCAGGCCATTAGCCTGGATACCTGGGTTTATGACCATGGCGAGGAGACGAGCAGGGAGAGTGCGCTGAGGGAGCTGGTTTCAGTCTGGGATATCAGCATTGATCCAGGCACCGAGCCATGTGGCGAGATTGCGGCGTATGGGCTGCGCTGTCTGAAAATGCATGGCAGCTGGGCCATGATCAACGAGATCAACCGTCCGGTGATTCTCAAGCTCCATCTGGGAGATCAGCGTCCTCACTACCTGACTCTGCTGGGAAGAGAGGGCGATTCCGTGGTGATACGCTTCGATGCAGCGATTTATCACTTTCCCAGTGAGGAGTTGAGTGCTCGTTGGTTCGGCGAATTTGAGCTGATCTGGCAGGAGCCGCCGACGGGTTTCCGCTATGCGATGCGTCCCGGCGATCGTGGGGCGCAGATCGAATGGCTGCGCGATCGTCTCAACGAGATTAACGGTGCGGAGATTCCCCCCGAAAATGGCGAGGATCTCTTTGATGAACGGCTGGCCGAGGCCGTGCGTCTGTTTCAGGCGAGCAAACATTTGACGCCGGATGCGATGGTCGGCATGCAGACCATCATTCGTCTCAACTCGGCTTCGCCATCGGATAGCGGTCCGCGCCTCAGGGCGAGGGGTTAATGGCGCTCTCCCGCTGCGGCTGCAACTGCCAGACAGGCTCCTGACCCGTGTCACTGATACTCGAAGCACTGAGAAAATCCGAGCATGAGCGTCATGGCGCCGCGGATTCGGTGCTTCCCCTGATTGTGAAGCCGCGTGCCGGAAGGGCTCGAAAGAGACGGGTTTCCTGGCTGCCGCTGCTGATTCTGCTGCTCGTTGTCTCTGCAGCGGCCGTCACCTTCGCTTTCCGTGAGACACTTTTTCCGTCCCGCACTGCAGCCATGAAACCAGCGGCGCCGTCCGCAGCTCGGGTAGAACCTTCCCCCGAGGCCGTGCAGCGGCGGCAACAACCGCGGAAAGAGACGCTAAAGCCAACAACCCCCGCACGGCAGCCGGTGATCCCTGCTGCCACACCAAGTACAGCTGTTGCCGAACCCACCCCCGGGGCGGAGCGCAGGATGCCGCCTGCATCGAAACCTGAAGCCAATGCTCAGCAGACCGAATCTGAAGCGGTTATCAGTAAACCTGCGCCGGGCACGCAGCGCAAGCCCGCTCCAAGGCCGGCAGCTGCTCCCGTGGTTGCAGCGAAGGAGGAGCCAAAACCTGAACCGAAACCAAAACCAAAACCAAAACCAAAATCTGTCAGCCGTGATGCAGCGCCTGCGGCGCTCTCAACATTCCCCGCGGATTTTATCCGCCAGGTGCAGCCGCTGCACCTCGATTTTCACGTCTACTCGCCGGACAGCAGCAGACGCATGGTCTATATCAACAACCGCGAATATGAGGAGGGCGATCACTTGAAAAATAACCTGAAAATCCTGCGTATCGTGCCGCTGGGCGCCGTGATGCAGTGGAAGCAGCAAACATTTTTGTTAACCGCGCGGGATTGATAATTGCCTGATGAAAGTGACTATCAGCGCTGCTTCGGGGGCGTTGCCAGGCTCTATGGCGATGCGGGACTCGCGTGTTTTCGGCATGCGCATCTGTGCGTGGTCGGCATCGGCGGGGTGGGCTCCTGGGTCGCCGAAGCGCTGGCCCGCAGCGGCATCGGCGCGCTGACGCTGATCGATATGGATCATGTCTCGGCTTCGAACAGCAACCGCCAGCTTGTCGCTCTGCAGAGTACGCTGGGAAAAGCAAAGGCGCTGGTCGCACAGCAACGCATTCTGGATATCAATCCAGCATGCCGTGTTACCGTCCACGAACAGTTTGCCACCCCTGAAAACCTGGATGAATTGCTGGATCCCGCGTTGGATTCGGTCATCGACTGCATCGACAACTTCCGCCAGAAGGCAGCGCTGATCAGCTGGTGCCGGCGCAGAAAGATCGCAGTCGTCACTGTTGGCGGCGCCGGCGGCAAGAGCGATCCGACAAAACTGCACATTACCGATCTCAGTCGCACCCACAAGGATGCGCTGCTCTCGCGCACCCGCAGGGAGCTGCGCCAGCACTATGGGTTTCCACGCAACCCGCGGCGGCGTTTCTCCGTGCCCGCGGTCTATTCAACCGAGGAGATAAAGGGAGAGAAGGGGAACAGCCTCAACTGCGGTGGCTTGGGCTCGGTCACGCATGTGACTGCGACTGCGGGGCTGTTTGCCGTCTCCAAAGCGCTGGAGATACTGTGCAGGCGTGAGTGATCCCTATCGCGGTCAGATGAGCGCTCCTACAGGGGGCGGGAAAATCGTAGGAGCGATCTTCTGACCGCGATCGAAGGAGTGCTGGCTTAAGTCAGCGCCATTCGACCAGCAGGGAATCTTCACCTCCTGTATTTCGCTCGATCCCAAGGCGGACGACTATGTCAGCGACATTTTCGGCCAGCAGTACAGGGTCATCGACCATGTCGATCGACTGCCGGAAAAACTGCCGAAACTCTTCATGGCGTTGACCGAATAGCCTCCGTATTGCAGCTATGGTTCCGTCATTCCGGCGTATGCCGGAATCCAGGTTTACATACCTGTATTTATTCAGGGAAATTGTGATTCATCAATGCATTTTGGCCAAAAACATTGGCATTTATTAGTAAAATTGAGTATTCTAATCAAATTCGCAGAGGACATCTCTGTGGCAAATTTTTTCACGGTCATGTACCTGCATGACCCGGATTTTGTGATTTAACTCGGAGAACTGGAATATGAACCAGACCTATTATGATGCTGTAACCAAGATGGAAGGAATGGGCGTTAACGAGGAGTATATTCAGGGTTGGCAGGCAGGTTTTCTTCAAAACCCAAAGCGCGAAGAGCAGCGTGTCACCGAGGCTTACGAAGCCGGCTATGCTGACGGTGAAGAGAAAAGCACCGACAATTTTGCCAACTGGACCTGATGTTCCGCATTCACTGGTTCATTGTCTGATTGAAAACCCCGCCCTGCCGGGGTTTTGCTTTCTTTAAGGCATTTTAGCTACACAACAACTCTGAGAGAGATTATGGCCGTTTTAGAACTGAGCGAAGAGAATTTTGAAGAGACCATCAATAACAATGATTTTGTTATCGTCGATTTCTGGGCGCAGTGGTGCGGTCCCTGCAAATCCTTTGCACCAACCTATGAGAAGGTCTCCGCAGAGTTTCCCGACATCATTTTTGCAAAAGTGAACACGGAAGAGCAGCAGGGAATTGCCGCGCACTTCCAGATCCGCTCCATCCCCACGCTGATGATGTTCCGTGAGCAGATTATCATCTTCAGTGAAGCCGGCGCGCTTCCCGAGATGGCGTTCAGGGATATTGTCGAACGCGCATCCGACCTGGACATGGCCAAGGTGCACGAGCAGATCGCCGAAGAGCAGGCAAAAAACGCCTGATCTAAATCCAGTCTTTCAACCACGGAGCACACGGACAACACGGAATTCTCCCGCTTTTCTTTTTCCGTGTATTCAGGACTGTAGGGCGCAATAAGCTCCGCGCATTGCGCCGCATTGATGTCAACTCCTCTTTTTATCCACAGATGAACACGGATTCACACAGATAGATATATGGCTTTTTTTGATCTGTGTTTATCTGTGTGCATCTGGGGTTTATTCTCTTCTCACCCCGCCAGAATCCGTGGCCAGCGTTCATGCACGGCCTCCTCGTCCTGCGGTTCGACGGTGACCACGTAGACCCGCTGTTCATGCCTGTTTCTGGCGACCAGCCCCTGGATCCACTTGCCGCTGGTGACATCGAACCAGTGGCTGTTGCCCTCGATATCCTTCTCCATGAATTGTGACACCGGCAGTTTGACCGGGGTTGGGAAATAACGCTCCCAGCGCCCCGCATAGATCGATTCCAGCCGCGCCCACCCACCCATGGGCAGGAAGCCCTGCTGCTGGCGGCGCCTGCCCCAGGGGAGCAATATGATCTGGCCATCCCGCTGTCTGACAGGCAGCTGCGCCGCGGGATTCGGGAAGTAGTAGCGATACTCCTCATTGTGATGGGTAAAAAAGACGCCGCCGCACATGCTATTTCACCTGTTTCGGTTAGGGAGCCTATGAACAAATCGTCATTGCGAGGAGTGCAGCGACGAAGCAATCTCCAAGCTTATGATTTGTAAGCACGAGATTGCTTCGCTGCGCTCGCAATGACGCATAATTGCGCTTCAATCAGATCTTCCTCAGATCGTCTGCCGGTGGCCATGCGGCTTCCACGCCGGCGCGATGACATTGGGCATGTCGGAGCGCTGCAGCAGGCGCACCGGCGCCAGCGTATATTCACCATAGCGTTCGTTGATGGCGTCCATCACGCGGTTGACCCCCTCCCTTTTGCTGTTGTCGGCGGTGAACAGGCTCTGCTGCTGTTGCGCCGGCCGCGGATCCAGCGCGGTCACCTGCACCTGGTAGCAGCCCTCGCCATGCCAGCGGCGGTTTAAAAAAGCGACGCATTGCATGTAGATGATTGCGCCGTCATCCGTCGGCTCGGCGACCCTGGCTGTCTCTTTCAGCCACCGCTCCCTGATCCTGAGGCCGATATAAAAGGTCTGCGCCCTGAGTCGGTATTTGCGCAGGCGGTAACCCACCTTTTCGCTCATGTGGCGGTAGTAGGTCAGCAGCACCTGGTGCTCCCCGGTGCCGGGCGGAATCACCTTGCCGTGGCCCAGGCTCTTGGGTGCCGCCACTTGCGTGATCAGACCCTCGGGATCCTTGCCCTGCGCCATCAGCCAGATGCGCCTTCCGAGGTTGCCGAAGCGCCGCGCCAGCTCGCTGACGGGGAGCTTCTTCATCTCGCCGCAGTGCGTTACGCCACGCTGGCGCAGATACTCGCCGATGCCCTTGTTGATGCCGCACAGCGCCGTGACCGGGGCGTCCCTGAGCGCCTCCTCCGCCTCCCACGGCGCGATGACGGTCAGGCCATCGGGTTTGTGCAGTTTGGCGGCGTACTTGGCGGTGCTCTTGTCGCCGCTGACGCCGACGGAGCAGAGAATGCCTGATGTACGCAGCACGGTCTGCTTCACCTGCCGGGCGATCACGGGCGGCGCCCCCAGCAGCTGCTGGCAGCGGGTGACATCGAGAAAGGCCTCGTCAACGGAGAAGACCTCGATATCCGGCGTGATCGCCTCCAGCGCCTGCATGATCCTGATCGAGACATCGACGTAGCGTTTTGGCTGCGAAGGCGCCTGGATCAGTTCCGGGCAGAGGCGCCGCGCCTCCTTCAGACGCATGCCGGTCTTGACTCCCCAGGCCCGCGCCTCGTAGGAGCAGGTGATGATGGTGGAGCCACGCAGGCCGTTGGTGATGGCGATCGGCCGCCCCTGCCACCCGGGGTGGTCGAGCTGCTCGACAGAGGCGAAAAAGGCGTTCATGTCGACCAGAATGATGGCGCGCGGCCAGGGTGTCTCTGCTGTTGTCATGATGCTGTAAATTGTCCGCGAATCGTCTGTGTTAAACGTACTATATATGTTCTCTATTCAGAATAGCGGAGAACGCTTCAGGAAGCAAATGATTCGGCAGGAGGGCGGTTATTTTCTAAATGCGGAACCGTAGACTGGACAGAGGAGCGCGACAGCGACGTGTCCAACGGAGAGTACATCCGTTGGGCATGCCGCGCCTTGCACAATCTGCGGTTCGTTCTGGAGGGAGATGTAAGTGAAGGGCCTACGTAGCCAGCTTTCTCAGGACATAGTGCAGGATGCCGCCGTGCTGGTAGTATTCGACCTCGTTCGGCGTGTCGATGCGTACTTTGGCAGTGAACACTTTGCTGCTGCCGTCGGCGGCGGTTGCCGTCACAGTCACCTCCTTGGCAGAGCCGTCGCCAAGGCCGCTGATGTCGTAACTCTCCGTGCCGTCCAGGCCGTGGGTTGAAGCGCTCTCGCCATCCATAAACTGCAGCGGCAGTATGCCCATGCAGACCAGGTTGGTGCGGTGGATGCGCTCGTAGCTCTCGGCGATGACGGCCTGCACGCCAAGCAGTTTGGGGCCCTTGGCCGCCCAGTCGCGGGAGGAGCCGGAGCCGTACTCCTTGCCGGCGATGACGATCGCGGGCACACCCTCGTCGAGATAGCGCATGGCGCCGTCGTAGATGGACAGCTGCTCGCCCGATGGCTGGTGTTGGGTGACGCTGCCCTCGGTTCCCGGGGCCAGCCGGTTGCGCAGACGGATGTTGGCGAAGGTGCCGCGCATCATCACTTCGTGATTGCCGCGGCGTGAACCGTAGGAGTTGAAGTCCTGCGGTTCGACGCCCTGCTGTTGCAGATAGCGGCCTGCGGGCGCATCCGCCTTGATGGCGCCCGCCGGAGAGATGTGGTCCGTGGTGATGGAGTCTCCCAATAGCGCCAGGCAGCGTGCGCCGCTGATGTCACTGACGGCGCCGACCTCTCTGCTCATGCCGCTGAAGTAGGGCGGATTGCGGATATAGGTGGAGTCCTGGTCCCAGTCGAAAACCTGCTCGGCGGGTGCTGCGAGTCCCTGCCAGCGCGCATCGCCCGCATAGATATCACTGTAGGCGCTGGTAAAGGCGTCACGATCGAGATTGGCCGCGACGGCGTCGTTGATCTCCTGCTGGCTTGGCCAGATATCCTTCAGGTAGACCGGGTT
>JBDLII010000114.1:0-7049 GCA_039714995.1 Pseudomonadota bacterium | reverse complement strand
GGATAAGCGCAGCGCATCCGGCAATGCGTGAAATTCTGGTGGATGCGCTACCGCTTATCCCCCCTACAACTCTAATCCTTACTCCGAAGAGAAGGGGAGACGTAGTCGGAAGGCTTTTCACACACCAAGAGTGCGCTCGATATGTGAGGTGACCTGTGGCTGCAGGCCGAGGCCGGAGGCGAGCTGCTGCATGTAGCGTTGTTCAGCCGTCGTATCTGTCTCGATCGCCAGCAGCGAGGCGGCGTAGAGTTGGGCCGCCAGGTCAGGCCTGCCGGCTGCCGAGGAGATAACCCCGTCAAGATCCATCGGCTTGTTTGCCTCGCTGACAAAAAAGTCCTTCTCCTGCTGCGTCAGTCCGTCATCATCCAGTTTGCCGACGATCTTTTCGATTTCGGCATTATCGATCTGGCCGTCCGCCTTGGCGGCATTGATCATGGCCTTGACGATCACCTCGGCGTCATTTTCAAGCGCCAGTTCATCTTCGCGCGTTTGCGCCTCGACCAGGGCGCCCGGCGGCCGGGACGGGGCCTGGCCGCCCTTCTTCAGCGCCGAGAGGGCCAACGATGCAAGCATGGCGAGTGCGCCCCCGCCGGCGGCTCCGCCAACCGATTTTTTTCCGCCCCCCAGCAACGCGCCGGCAAGGGCTCCCAGGCCGCCAAGCGCCGCCTTGTTATTACCCAGGTTGCTCAGCAGGTCGCCGAGAGCGCCTCCGGGACCTGCCTGCTGACCGCCACCTCCCATTCCCAGGTTGCCAAGCAGGTCGCCCAGAGAGCCACCTCGATCTCTTCCGGCCGTCGCGTCTGCTGAGCGGGCATCGGAAGCCATTTTACCGAGGCTGTCGAACAGGTCGCCCAGGGCACCGCCCTCTCCGCCGGAACCGGCGGCCTGACCCTGTTGGGTTCCTCCGGCCATCTTGCCGAGGCTGCCGAGCAGGTCGTTCAGCGAGCCGCTGTCGGCGCCCAAGGCGTTGCCCGCCCGTGCAGTACTCGATTGGGACATGCCCTGTTGTATCAATGAGCCCAGGATATCTGTAAAACCAGCCATGATTACCACCTTTATGTGATTTGTTTGAGTGTTTATTAGCGCAGAGTTGCAGTTGAGAGCCTGAACCGCATGGGAGTATTTGTCAACTCAACGCAAAAAGCCCCGCGAGGCGGGGCTTTTTCGAGCTGGAAAGCGGGGCGATGTTACATCATGCCGCCCATGCCTCCCATACCTCCCATCGGGTCCATGCCGCCGCCGGCAGGTGCAGGCGCCTCATCCTGCGGCTCTTCGGCAACCATCGCTTCGGTGGTAATCATCAATCCGGAGATGGAGGCCGCGTTTTGCAGTGCGGCGCGGGTCACCTTGGTTGGATCGAGGATGCCCATGTCGACCATGTCGCCGAACTCGCCATTGGCGGCATTGAAGCCGTAGTTGCCTTCATTGTTGGCAACGTCGTTGAGCACAACGGATGCTTCACCGCCGGCGTTGGAGACGATCTGGCGCAACGGCTCCTCCATGGCGCGGCGCGCCAGCGTGATGCCGACGTCCTGGTCATGGTTGGCGCCGGTGAGACCGGCAATAGCCGTCTGCGCACGTACCAGCGCAACGCCGCCGCCGGGAACGATGCCCTCTTCTACGGCGGCGCGGGTGGCGTGCAGCGCATCCTCGACACGCGCCTTTTTCTCCTTCATCTCGACTTCGGTGGCTGCGCCAACCTTGATGACGGCAACGCCGCCGGCCAGCTTGGCGACACGCTCCTGGAGCTTTTCGCGATCATAGTCGGAGGTGGTCTCCTCGATCTGGGTGCGGATCTGCTCGACGCGGGCCTTGATGTCATCCTCGTTGCCGGCGCCGTCGATGATGGTGGTCTCCTCCTTGGTGATGATGATGCGCTTGGCGGAGCCGAGCTCATTCAGGGTCGTCTTCTCCAGTGACAGGCCGACCTCTTCGGAGATCACGGTGCCGCCGGTGAGAATGGCAATATCCTGTAACATCGCCTTGCGGCGATCACCGAAGCCCGGCGCCTTGACGGCGGCAACCTTGACGATGCCGCGCATGGTGTTGACGACCAGCGTTGCCAGGGCTTCGCCTTCGACATCCTCGGCGATGATCAGCAGCGGCTTGCTGGCCTTGGCAACGGCTTCCAGTACCGGCAGCATGTCGCGGATGTTGGAGATCTTCTTGTCGAACAGCAGTACCAGGGGCTCTTCCAGATCGACGTTCTGTCCCTCCTGGTTGTTGATGAAGTAGGGAGAGAGGTAGCCGCGGTCGAACTGCATGCCTTCGACGACATCCAGTTCATTCTGCAGTGCGGAACCCTCTTCAACGGTGATGACGCCCTCTTTGCCGACTTTTTCCATGGCGTCGGAGATGATGTCGCCGATACTGGTGTCGGCGTTGGCGGAAATTGAGCCAACCTGGGCAATCTCGTTGCTGTCTTCACAGGGCCTGGAGATGGATTGCAGCGCTTCGATTGCAGCAATGGTTGCCTGGTCGATGCCGCGCTTGAGATCCATCGGATTCATGCCGGCAGCCACGGCCTTGAGGCCTTCGCGAACCATCGCCTGGGCGAGGACGGTTGCCGTCGTGGTGCCGTCGCCGGCGATATCGGATGTTTGTGAGGAGACCTCTTTCACCATCTGGGCGCCCATGTTTTCAAAGCGGTCGGAGAGTTCGATCTCCTTGGCGACGGAGACGCCGTCCTTGGTGATGGTCGGAGCGCCAAAGCTCTTCTCCAGTACGACATTGCGGCCTTTGGGGCCGAGGGTTACCTTCACGGCGTTGGCGAGGATGTTGACTCCGGCCAGCATCTTGTGGCGGGCGTCATCGGCAAAATGGACTTCTTTAGCAGTCATGATCAATATTTCCTGAATCTATATGGCAATTAACTTTCGATGACACCCATGATGTCATCTTCCTTCATGACGAGGACCTCTTCGCCCCCGACCTTGATTTCGGTGCCGGCATACTTGCCAAACAGCACCTTGTCGCCAACCTGGACGTCGAGAGGGCGGACTTCACCGCTGTCGAGAATGGTACCGCGTCCGATAGCCAGTACTTCACCTTCGACAGGCTTCTCGGTTGCGCTGTCGGGCAATACGATGCCGCCGGCGCTGGTGCGCTCCTCTTCCATGCGGCGTACTACCACACGGTCATGCAAAGGACGAATGCTCATGGTTTTACATCTCCTGATGGATATCAAAAAACTGAGTGTTGTTAGCACTCATTAAATTCGAGTGCTAATAATAGAGCCAAAAATGCAAAGGTCAAGGGGAGAGGTGGATATTTTGCCTGATTTTTTTACAAGTTCCCGATAACTGTGAGCCCGGCTTGATTTACTGTCAGCAATTCATGAACCACAGATTCACACAGATAAACACAGATGAAAGAATATCTGTGTGCATCCGTGTTTATCTGTGGTTAAACGTCCATTCTGTACGGCACAATAAAAAACCCGCCTTGCAAGGCGGGTCTTCAAGCGAGCAGCCAAGATCACTGTTACTTGATCTTGGCCTCCTTGTACATCACATGCTTGCGGACGACGGGATCATACTTCTTGATCTCCATCTTTCCGGACATGTTGCGCTTGTTCTTTGTCGTGGTGTAGAAGTGGCCGGTGTCGGCACTGGAAACCAGGCGGATTTTTTCACGAATTGCTTTTGCCATGATGAAACTCCCTAGACTCTTTCGCCGCGTGCACGGATGTCGCTCAGAACCGCATCGATGCCGTTTTTATCGATAATGCGCATACCCTTGGCGGAGACGCGCAGACGCACCCAGCGGTTTTCACTCTGCACCCAGAAGCGATGCTTGTGCAGATTCGGCAGAAAACGTCGCTTGGTTTTATTGTGCGCATGGGAAACATTGTTTCCGGCAACAGGACGTTTACCGGTTACCTGGCAAACTTTTGACATGGTTCTAGCCTCGATCAGAATTCGGTTTCAATGCACCTGGAGATGTAATTTTGCGGCCCCGGTGCGCGAAGAGGCGAATTTATACCAGAGTTGCCGCATAACATCAAGAAATTTTCCCGCTAACTACTCCGCGCCGGATTCTGCGAGTGGTGTCTCCGAAGGCTTGTTTTCGAGATAATTCAACATCTTGTGACTGCTGATGGTTTTCAGCCGTCCCTTCTCCCTGTACAAAAACATCACTGCCATCCGCATGGAGTCGGCAAGTCTCACCCCCTTGTCCGCACCCAGTACGGTAAAGGCGGTTGCCCAGGCGTCTGCCGTCAGGCAATCCGCTGCAATCACCGTCACCGAGGCGGGGTTGTGTGTCACCGGCATGCCGGTTGCGGGATCGATGATGTGAGAGTAGCGCTTGCCATCGATCTCGGTAAAATTGCGGTAGTCGCCGGATGTGGCGACAGCGGCATCACTCAGCCCCAGGATCTCTGCCGCCGATCGCAGCTGCTCGATGTGGGGATATTCAACGGCTACCCGCCATGCCTTGCCGTCAGGATTGGCGCCGGCAACACGAATCTCGCCGCCGATCTCAACCAGGTAATCCTGTATGCCCTGTCTCTCCAGCAGGCGGGCGACTTCGTCGACGGCATAGCCCTTGGCAATTGCAGAGAGATCAAGCTGCAGCAGCGGCAGGGTTTTACGCATCCGCTCGGTTTTATCATCGAGCAGCAGCTTTTCCATGCCGGTATGTTGCAGAGCCGAGCTGATCCGCGAAGCGTCAGGAAGCCCCTGTTCCGGAAGGCTGTGTCCAAACCCCCAGAGCTCGACCAGCGGTGACACAGTGGGATCGAATGCACCCTCGGACAGCCGGTGAATCCTCGATGCCGCCTGCAGCAGTGCATATGTTTGGGGCGATACAGCGAACCACCCTGTTGAAGAGCTGGCATTGAAGCGGGAGATCTCAGAATCCGCACGCCAGCTGGACATCAGGGCATTGATCGTCTCCAGCAGAGTCTCGATCTGCTGCTGCAGCTGCCGTGGGCGGACTTCATCAGGCGGGGAGGTGACAGTCAGCGACCAGGTGGTTCCCATGGTCTTGCCGTGGAGCCTGACGGGGTGTCGGGCGTCGCTGCAGCCATACAGGCAGAGAAGGATCAGCAGCGGCAGGGTGATTGCAGTGATTCTCATACGATCATCCTAAGGATTTTTTCATCCCTGATCAATGGCGCACCAATAGAGTGCGGCGGGAGTTTGTTGTGCGCATAAACTGACCAGATCAATCATGGTCAGATGATAACTCCAGAGTTCCCAGAACTGTAGGGCGCAATAAGCTCCGCGCATTGCGCCGCATTGATGCCAACGCCTCTTTTTTTATCCACAGATGAATACAGCCTTTTTGATCTGTGTTTATCTGTGTGCATCTGTGGTGAACTGATTGTTCATTTCCACAGTTGGCACACGAATTGCTAAGGTGTTACTGCAAGCCGGAAAACCGGCGAAATTTTTTGTTCACGTTGACTGGAGTAACTAGCAATGAAAATGGTAACAGCCATCATCAAGCCGTTTAAGCTGGATGATGTACGTGAAGCACTGGGAGACATGGGTCTCTCGGGTATCACGGTAACAGAGGTGAAAGGCTTTGGCCGGCAGAAGGGGCACACCGAGCTCTATCGCGGTGCGGAGTATGTGGTGGATTTTCTGCCAAAAGTGAAGATCGAGGCGGCCGTATCCGCGGACATGGTTGAGCAGGTCATTGAGGCGATCAGCAAGGCGGCGCAGACAGGCAAGATAGGCGATGGCAAAATTTTTGTCTCCGAGATCGAGAATGTTGTACGCATCCGCACCGGGGAAACCGGCGCCGACGCACTGTGATGTAACAGGAGATAATGCAATGATTGATTTTATACGCTCTACAAAAAAGGCGGCAGTTGCGGTGATGGCGACTGCTCTTCTGCCGTCGATGGCATTTGCCGAGGATGCACTCAACAGCGGTGATACGGCGTGGATGCTGACAGCAACCGCACTGGTGCTGTTCATGACGATTCCAGGGCTGAGCCTCTTCTACGCAGGTATGGCGCGCGCCAAGAACGCCCTCTCGGTAATGATGCAGTGCTTTGCCATCACCGCGGTGATGTCGGTGGTCTGGGTGCTGTACGGCTACAGCATCGCCTTCGGCGGCGAGGGCGCCTTCTGGGGCGGTCTCGACAAGCTGTTTCTCTCCGGGGTGACCGTTGACAGCATGAGCGGCACCATTCCTGAAAGCGTCTTCATGACCTTCCAGATGACTTTCGCGGTCATCACCCCCGCGCTGATCGTCGGTGCCTTCGCCGAGCGCATGAAGTTCTCTGCGATGCTGATCTTCATGGTCATCTGGTCGACCCTGGTCTATGCGCCGATCACCCACTGGGTCTGGGGCGATGGTGGCTTCCTGCTGGAGGAGGGCATTCTCGACTTCGCTGGCGGCACCGTAGTGCACATCAACGCCGGTATCGCAGGCCTGGTTGCCGCACTCGTGGTCGGCAGGCGCAAAGGCTATCAGAAGACGGCTATGCCGCCGCACAACCTGATGTTCACCCTCGTTGGCGCCGCCATGCTGTGGGTCGGCTGGTTCGGATTCAATGCAGGCAGCGCGCTTGCAGCTGATGGTACCGCTGGAATGGCGATGGCCGTCACCCAGATCGCGACAGCAACCGCTGCAGTGGCGTGGATGCTGGCTGAGTGGGTCTCCCATGGCAAGCCGAGCGCCCTGGGTATTGCCTCTGGCGCGGTGGCCGGCCTGGTTGCGATCACCCCGGCTGCAGGCGCTGTCGGCCCCATGGGTGCCCTGGCGATCGGTGCGGCTTCGGGTCTCGGCTGTTTCGTCGCCGCGGTGAAAATCAAGCCCGCGCTGGGTTTTGACGACGCCCTGGACGCCTTCAGCATTCACGGTGTCGGCGGCATCATCGGCGCAATCCTGACCGGTGTCTTTGCCGCTGCCTCACTCGGCGGTGCCGGTTTCGGCGACGGTCACGAGAGCATGGGCAGCCAGGTCGCGGCCCAGGCCTACGGCGTTGGCGTCACTATCGTCTACACGGCTATCGTGACCTTCGTGATCCTCAAGGTGATCGACCTGCTGATCGGACTGCGTGTCTCCGAGGAGCAGGAGACGGAAGGTCT
>JBDLII010000113.1:0-7121 GCA_039714995.1 Pseudomonadota bacterium | reverse complement strand
GTGGTGGCCAGCAGCCGTACATCCCTGTCAGGGATGTTTTTCTCGAGGTCTTCGGCGCCCTCCGGGAGTGTCAGCTCATTGAGAAAGTGATGACGCCTGGTATAGGCGTCGGCGCGTTCAAAACTGGCCAGTTCGACCCGCTCGGAGTGCAGCAGCTGCTGGATGATATCGCTGTTGGCGGAAGAGACAAAAAATGCCGCATCGATCTGCTGTTGCAGCAGTTTTCGCATCGCGGCGGAGCCGTTTAGTGTTACCCAGCTAATATTGCCGTGGTTGATCCTGTTGTCTTCCAGCAGCCGGGAGACAAGAGAGAGGGTGCCGGATGCCTGCGCGCCGACGGCCACCTCGAGTCCCGGCAGTTTGCCGATACGGTCAAGCTGCAGCCCCGGCTTGTGGAACAGCCACAGGGGTTCATAGTAGAGGCTGGCGAGGCTCACCAGACCGAGGTCGCGGGCATCCTGCGGCGCCGTGCCGCCCTGGACGAAAGCGATATCCACCTTGCCGCTGCGCAGCCGCTCGATGTTGTCCACCGAGCCGCGGGTTTCCACGATCTCCAGGGCGATGCCCTCATCGGCCAGTTGCTGTTTGTACTGCTGTGCAAACCCGTAGTAGGCGCCCTTCGGTTCTCCGGTGGCGATGACGATCTGCTTCGGTGGCGCCGGCTTGATAAAGTGGAAGGCGACGAAAAGCCCCGCCAGCACCAGTAACAGCAGTGGGCCGTAGATAATGCGCATCTCCTTCCAGTTTGATTTTCCGGCAGTCATGGGTGGAAATCCGTCAATAGGTTGCGGGCTTGAAGAGTATCTTTCGTAAAATCCTGTGCATCATCGCGGCCAGAAGACCGCTCCTACAGCTGCATATTACACAGGATGTAGGAGCGGTCTTCTGGCCGCGATTGAGATGTGATTGCATCGTTTTCATATGCATGGAGCATGTTGGGTGGATACAACGTACATTACGTCCATTTAAACCTTCCTAACTTCCTCTTCCATTGGAAGAGGGCGATCCAAGCATCACCTCGACCTGTTGGGTTTCTCCGTCGCGATAAATTTCGAGGGTGACCTGGTCGCCGATGGAATAGCCGTCCAGGATATCGGTAATCTCTTCGACATCGTTGACTTCACGACCGTCGATCGTCTGGATAATGTCGCCCAGGATAATCTCGTCGCTGCGGGTGACCCTGGTGCCGCGCAGACCGGCCCGGTCGGCCGCGGTGTCCGGCACCACCTGGAGGATCAGCACCCCGCTGATGTCGAGTTTTTCGACCACCTGCCTGCTGACGGCGTTGTCCATCTCCACGCCCAGTACGGGGCGGATATAGCGCCCGAAGGCGATCAGTTTGGGCACCACGCGATTGACGGTGTCCACGGGTATGGCGAAGCCGATGCCGGCATAGGCGCCGGACGGGCTGTAGATGGCGGTGTTGATGCCGATCAGCCGCCCTGCGCTGTCGATCAGCGGGCCGCCGGAGTTGCCCGGATTGATGGCGGCGTCGGTCTGGATGAGGTTTTCGATAACGCCGCCTTTGTCGTTGTCGATTGATCTGCCAAGGGCGGAGATGATGCCGGTCGTCAGCGTGTGGTCGAGGCCGAAAGGGTTGCCGATGGCAAACACCTTCTGCCCGACCTTCAGGTCGTGGCTGCTGCCGACAGGCACCGGCGGCGGGGCATCGATGGGAACATTGATCTTCAGCACGGCAAGGTCATGGCTCGGGCTGGCGCCGACAACCTGCGCCGCGTAGACCCGCTGGTCGGAGAGCCGCACCTTGGCCGATGCGGAGCGCTCCACCACATGGTAGTTGGTCACCACGTGTCCCTGGTTGTCCCAGATAAAGCCGGAGCCGGATCCCCTGGTGGTCTCGGTCACCTTGCGGGTCCAGATGTTCAGCCTGCGCTCCACCGTGGTGATGAAGACGACCGAGGGGCTGCTCTGATCGAACACGTCGATGGTGGTTTTTTCATCAGAGGCAAGGTCGCCGCGCGCCGTGATCTGGCGCGGTTCGGAGCTGATGGAAATCAGCCAGCTGTCCAGGTAGGGCTTGCCGATGACGAGCAGCAGCAGCGCCAGAAAAACCAGGATCAGGATGTTGAGGAGGTGCTTGCTGTTCATAATAGGTGAAATGGTAACCCTTTTCTATCGCGGTCAGAAGATAGCTCCTGCATGTCGTTCTGTGAAAATGCAGGTAGGAGCGGTCTTCTGACCGCGAAATCCTGGAGTCAGGAGTTCCCGGGCTTGTCGATTTTCAGCGTCTCTCCGTTGATCATTCTGATCTCTTCCGGCGCAGTCAGGGCGTTGTTTGCCCTGGTCTCTCTGCGGGCACGGTAGAGATAGCCGCCGAGCGCTCCGCCTGCTGTTGTCAGTGTCATCAGACCCAGGGCCATAAACTCCGTCAGCAGCATCAGGGCGCCTGCGCCGATGGCGCCGGCGAACGCTGCGCCAACCTTGAAATTCGCCTTGGCGTGGGTGGTCTTTGCCTCCCTGGCGATATCCTTCTGCGCCTGCTTGACGACGCGGGTTTTGGCGCGTTCGGCATTGACGCGAATTTTTTCCCGCTCTTTGGCAAAGCGCTTGTCAGCCCTGGCGAGATGATCCTTGCGCAGATGCGCAGCCATGGAGTTGAACCATAATGCGGCAACGACGCTGATCACCAGCAGCGGTATCGCCAGGCGCAGCCAGCCCGCTCCTTGCAGGTCAGCCGGCGCCGCCAGCAGCACCAGCGCCACGGTGACAATCTGGATCAGCAGGATGGCTGAGAAGTATTTAAGCAAGTCGGCTAGGGTTATGATCATCGAATTCGATATGCTGGCAGAAATCGTCGAAAAATGAAAGAACCGCGGAATGTCCCAAGCACAGCGTATAGTACAGCTTTGCAGTTTGTCGAAAAACGCATTTGTCCCTTCTCCCTCCGGGAGAAGGAGGTTTTTTCAACAGCCTGTCAGGCTCGCTTGGGGATGTTACTGATAAAAGAGGCTAAACTACAGAAGATCAATTCAACATGGACAACATCATGCGTCATTTTATCAGCGCCCTGCTTCTGCTTGCTGCATTTCACGTCCAAACCTCCCTGGCGTCCCTTGACTATCGTCAGCATGTCCCCGTCGTACTGGAACCCTGGGTTGACTGGGTGCTATGGGAGCACAGGGAACTTGCCTGTCCTGCCGCCGTCGACAGCATGGAGCCCTTGTGCATCTGGCCCGGCCCGCTGCAGCTGCAGTTTAGCGGCAGCGGCGGACGCTTTGAGCAGACGCTGACACTCTATAAAAAGGGCGTCGTGGCGCTGCCCGGCGGCGCTGGCAGGTGGCCTGAAAACCTCCTCGTCGATGGTGTTCCCGTCCCCGTTATCACGCATCAGGGGGCGCCGGCGGTCAAGCTGGAACCCGGCAGCTATTTCATCGAGGGCGGCTACATCTGGGATGCGCTGCCGGAATCACTGCTGCTGCCGGAGTCGGCAGGCATCGTCCAGCTTGAACTCGACGGCAAGGCGGTCAGCTACCCGGTGATCAAGGATGGGCGCATCTGGCTGGGGGCTGCGGCGCAGCGAGCGGACGCCAAGCGCCCGGCGGACAAACTGTCGCTGGTGGTGACCCGCAAGCTGCGGGATGGCCATCCCTTCGAGATCACCACGCAGCTGCAAATCCATGTATCCGGGCAGCAGCGTGAAGTGGTGCTTGGAACCCCGCTTCTTGACGGCTTCGTGCCGCTGCAGCTGCGCAGCAAACTGCCGGCAAGACTGGGATCGGACGGCAAGCTGCGGGTGCAGGTCAAACCTGGGCAGTGGCGGCTGGAGGTGGATGCCTATCACCCGGATTACCTTGAGCAGCTTACACTGCCCGCACAGGGTGCGCCCTGGCCTCAGGATGAGGTGTGGGCGTTCGAAGCACAGCCGGAGATCCGCCTGGTGGAGATCACCAATGGCGTTCAGGTGGATCCGCGCCAGACCCGTCTTCCGGAGCAGTGGAAGCAGCTGCCGGCCTACCTCCCCAAAGTCGGCGAGGCGCTGCAGATCAAGGTCATCCGCCGTGGCGACCCGGTCCCGGATCCGGATAATCTGCGTCTCAATCGCATGCTGTGGCTCGATTTTTCCGGCCAGGGTTACACCATGCGGGACCGCCTGCAGGGCAAGATGACATCGGGCTGGCGTCTCTCCGTCGATCCGGAGGTGGAGCTGGGGCGGGTCACCCTGAATGGCGAGCCGCAGTTTATCACCCGCATGGACCAGGGGCGGCCCGGCGTGGAGGTGCGCCGCGGCGCTATCGACCTGCAGGCGGAGAGCCGCCTGGACACCACAACCGGGATCCCTGTTACCGGCTGGGGGCGCGATCTGCAGCAGGTCTCGGCGGAGCTGAACCTGCCGCCGGGATGGCGGCTGCTGGCGACACAGGGGGTGGATGTCGAACAGGCGTCATGGCTCAAGCAGTGGTCGCTGTACGACCTCTTCGTGGTGTTCATCGTGGCTTTCGGCGCCGGCAGGCTGTGGGGCTGGCGCTGGGCATTGCTGACCCTGGTCACACTGGGCCTGATCTGGCATGAGCCCATGGCGCCCCGGGGAGTCTGGTTCTACCTGCTGGTGGTGGCGGCGCTCGGACGTGTGATCAGCGAAGGGCGAGTGGCGCTGCTGCTGCGCGGCGCCTGGTTGGGCGGGTTGCTGGTGCTGGCGCTGATACTACTGCCGTTTGTCATCGACCAGGCAAGGACGGCACTGTACCCGCAGCTGGAACAGGCCGCGCCCTACTATCCGGTGACCAGGCCGGAGGTGAGCGATGCGCCGGTGGCGCCGAAAATGGAAGCCAAGCGCAGGATTGAGATGGCGGAAGATGCCGCCGGCGGCCTGGTCTCATCGATTAAGCGCCTTGATGCACCGCAGCCGAAAGCCAGGAAAAAGTGGCTGCCGGACAAGGATGCCCAGGTGCAGACGGGTCCGGGGCTGCCGGATTGGCAGTGGCGCCGCGTCTCGCTGAGATGGGATGGGCCGGTCGATAAATCACAACGGATGTGGCTGCTTCTGGCGGGGCCGAACCTGAACACGGCACTCAATATCGCGCGTATCCTGCTGGCCGGGGTGCTGGCCTGGTTGTTCCTGGACTGGACAAAAGGCCGCATGCAGTTTTCAGGCGGCGCCAAAAAGAGCGCTGTCGCCAGCGTGGCGGGCATGGCGATGCTGCTGGTTGCCGGTTTCTTCACGGCGCCGGACGCCATGGCCGGGGACTACCCCCCGGCTGAACTGCTGCAGGAGCTGGAGCAGCGACTGGTCGAGCCACCGGAGTGCGCGCCGCAATGCGCCGATATTGCGCGCATGCGCCTGGATATCATGGATGCTGATTTCAGTATCGTCCTGCATGTCAATGCCGACCGGGCCAGCGCCGTTCCTGTGCCGGTGGGGGCGCTGGTTCCCGCCAGCGCCTGGATCGACGGCGAACCGTCGCAGCTGCTGCAAGCCGGTGAAGAGCGCTGGATGCAGCTCCCCGCCGGCAAACACGAGCTGCAGATCATCGGTCGGATGCCGGAGCAGACAGAGGTGAGCCTGGCGCTGCCGCTGTTGCCGCACCAGCTGGAGGTCAACGCCACAGGGTGGAGCGTGGAGGGCGTCAATCCGCAGGGTGTTCCCAACCGCCAGCTGCTGCTGACCCGTGTCGCCAGGACGGAGCAGCAGGCCGCCGGCAGCCAGTTGACGCCCAGCGTGCTGCCGCCCTTCATTCGTATCGAGCGGACATTGCGGCTGGGCCTGGAGTGGTCGGTGGATAGCCGCGTGACCCGGCTGTCACCGACGGGTGCTTCGGTGTCGCTGCAGATCCCGTTGCTGTCCGGCGAGTCGGTGGTGTCAGAGGGTTTTCCCGTCAAGGAGGGAAGTGTGCTGGTGACTCTGTCGCCGGGAGCCAGGGAGACCAGCTGGCGCTCGCGCCTGGCACAGGGCGAGGAGATCAAGCTGACGGCATCGCCGGGCAGCGGCTGGATCGAGCGCTGGCGGGTCGATGTCAGCCCCATCTGGCATGTCGAGACGGATGGCATCGCGCCGGCGCATCATCAGCAGCAAGGCAACTGGCTGCCGGAGTATCTGCCATGGCCGGGTGACGGCCTGACCCTGAAAATCAGCAGGCCCGAGGGCGTGCCTGGGCCTATTCTGACGGTGACCGGCAGCAATATGACCGTCAGCCCCGGGAAACGAGCCACGGATACGCAGCTGCGCCTGACGGTGCGCGCCAGCCGCGGCGGGCGCTACGGCATCGATCTGCCGCCGCAGGCGCAGCTGCAGTCGGTCAGCGTCGATGGACGCAGCCAGCCAATCCGCCAGGAGGGGAGGCGGGTCTCGTTGCCGATTCATCCCGGCGAACAGCACTTTTTGTTGAAGTGGCGCGAACCTGCAGGGATCACTGCCAGCTGGAAAACGCCCGGGATCGACCTCGGCCAGCCCAGCGTCAACGCCAGGATCAAGGCCAGGCTGGCGGGCGACCGTTGGACGCTGTTTGCCTTCGGCCCGCCTCTTGGGCCCGCTGTGCTCTTCTGGGGGGAGCTGCTGGTGCTGATCGGCATCGCGGTCGTGCTCGGACGTCTGAAGGGGTGGACGCCGCTGGGCATCGGCAGCTGGTTTCTGCTGGGCATCGGCCTGACGCAGGTGTCGCCGCTGTCGGCGCTGCTGGTTGTCGGCGCGCTGCTGGCGCTGGGTTATCGCCGGCGCATCGACACCAGCGCCGTGAAGCCCTTCAACCTGATGCAGCTCCTGCTGGCGCTGCTGGTCATTGCCGGTGCCTCCAGCCTGCTGTGGGCGGTACAGCAGGGGCTGCTGGGCGTGCCGCGCATGCAGATCGCCGGCAACGGCTCCACCGCCTCCGAGCTGAACTGGTATCAGGACCGCGCAGCCGGTATGCTGCCGCAGGCCTCGGTCATCTCGCTGCCGCTGACCGTCTATCGCTGGCTGATGCTCGCCTGGGCACTGTGGCTGGCGCTCTCTGTGCTGAAGTGGAGCCAGTGGGCCTGGAACGCCTTCACCCACGGCGAGCGCTGGCGGCATGTCGAACTGAAGCTGCCGAAGCTCAACAGCAGGCCCAGGGAGAAGCAGGACGAGAAGAAGCAATAACCTGCTTTATATGGCGGTCAGAAGACCGCTCCTACCTCATGCTGTAGGA
>JBDLII010000112.1:0-7233 GCA_039714995.1 Pseudomonadota bacterium | reverse complement strand
GGGGCGGCCAGCGCCGCGGGCCTGCGGCCCGGGGATGTGATTTCACACATCGACGAGGCGGTGATCAACTCCTCCTTCGATGTTGTCAACACGGTGACGTCAAAAGCGGTGGGCAGTGAAATCCGTATCCGCGGGTGGCGAGGGTCGACGCCTCTGGATCTCACCGTCACGTTGCGGCAGCGCATAACGACTCACCCGGAGCCTCCCGAATGAAGCCCGGAATGAATCTGCCGCCTGTCATTTCGACCGCAGGGAGAGATCCTGGTCACCTGGATAATCACGCTATTGCGTGCTTCAAGATTTCCCGCTTCGCTCGAAATGACAAACTGTCAGAATCTTCACGATAACAGGCTGAATGCATGGAAACCGAACAGCTATTGATCACCTCCGTGCTGTTCCTGGTGCTGCTGATGTTTGCCTGGGGGCGCTGGCGCCACGACCTCATCGCGATGTCGGCATTGGTGCTGTGCGCATTGCTGGATCTGGTGCCGATGGAGTCGGCGTTTTCCGGGTTCAGCCATCCCGCGGTGGTGACAGTTGCCGCCGTGCTGGTCATCAGCCACGCCCTGAAGAATGCCGGCGTGGTTGATCTTGCCGCCTCGCGCCTTGGTTCGGCGACGGACAATCAATTTGTGCATATCGGTCTGTTGACGCTGGTGGTGACCATCGCCTCGGCCTTTATGAATAATGTCGGCGCGCTGGCGCTGATGCTGCCTGTGGCCATCGCCACGGCCAGAAAGCAGCAGCGCTCCCCGGCGCTGATCCTGATGCCGCTGGCATTCGGCAGCATTCTCGGCGGCATGACGACGATGATCGGCACACCGCCAAATATCATCATCGCGTCGATACGTGCGGATATTCCCGGAAAGGAGGCATTTTCCCTGTTTGACTTCTCCCCTGTGGGCATCCCGGTTGCCGTGGCCGGCGTGCTGTTCGTGATCCTGATCGGCTGGCGGCTGCTGCCGAAAGAGCGCCTCGAGAAGAGCGCCGTCGACCAGCTGTTCGAGGTGGGTGAATATCTGGCCGAGCTGAAAGTCGGCGAGCAGTCGGAGTTGTCGGGAAAGGATCTGCGTTCCCTGGTGATGGACGAGGAGTGGGACCTGCAGCTGGTGGGCATAGCCCATGAAAACAGTCGCGCCAGGCCAATGGTCTTCGACTACCGCTTCGAGCAGGGCGATATCCTGGTGGTGGTGGGGCGCGCCGAGGAGTTGCAGCCGCAGATCGATCGCTACGGACTGGAGCTGCTGAGTGCTCCGGGAGCGGCTTTTGCCGATGTGGCGCCGGAGGAGCTGACGCTGTTCGAGGGCATCGTCTCGGGCGATTCACCGCTGGTGGGACGCGGCGTCCCTTTTTTGCGCAGGAAGAGCGCCGGAACCCTGGCGCTGCTGGGGCTCTCGCGCCATGGCGAAACCCTCCGCAAGCGGCTGCGCAGGGTCAGGTTCAGCATCGGTGATATTCTGCTCCTGCAGGGAAAGCAGCAGGAGGTCGACGAGCAGATCGCGCAGTTTGGCCTGCTGCCACTGGCGCCGCGCGCGCTGTCGCTGGGCCAGGAGCGGCAGGCAGGGGTGGCGCTGCTGGTGTTTGCAGCCGCTATCACGCTCGGGCTGCTGGAGATCATGCCGCTCTACATGGCATTTCTGCTGGCGATCATGACCTACCTGATGCTGGGTGTGCTGCCGGTAAGGCAGCTCTACGATGAAATCGACTGGCCGGTGATCGTCCTGCTGGGAGCAATGATTCCCGTCGGCCAGGCGCTCGAGACCACCGGCACGACCACGCTGTTGGCAACCACGATCGCGGACTGGACCAGCGGCGTCGATGTCGTGTGGGTGCTGGTGGTGCTGCTGATTGCCACCATGTTCCTCTCCGACATCATCAATAATGCGGCAACCGTGCTGGTGATGGCGCCGATCGCAATCAGCCTGTCACAACAGCTTGAAGTCTCGGTGGATCCCTTTCTGATGGCGGTCGCTGTCGGCGCCTCCTGCGCTTTCCTGACGCCGATCGGCCATCAATCCAACACCCTGGTCATGGGGCCGGGGGGTTACCAGTTCAGCGATTACTGGCGCATGGGGCTACCGCTGGAGATTCTCATCGTGCTGGTCTCGGTGCCGATGATTCTCTCTGTGTGGCCGCTGTGATGATTTAAAGCTTGGCCAGAGCGTACAGGAACCACGGAACACGCGGACAACACGGAATTTGTAGAGTTTTTTCCGTGTATTCCGTGTGTTCCGTGGTGAAAGAAATAGCGATAGGGGGAGATAGTCAACCCTTGCAGTTGCGCGGCAGCCATGCCACGGGCTGGATTGCAGGCTCCTCTCCCCACACATACAGGGCGCTCTCGGCGCTGTCACACTGGTTGCAGCTGCTGCCGCATGAGGTCGTCAGGGTGGTCTTGTGCACCTTCCCCTTGCGGATCCACTGCTCCAGCATGCCTTCGACGGCTGCGGGGTCGGCATCGAGATGGAGGGCAATATCCGTCAGCGAGGCCTGTCTGCGCTGCTGCAGATAGTTTTTGATGTCCCGCAGGATCATGTCTGCGCCTCCGCAGGCTCTCCAAGCTCCCTCTCGCCTCTGTGCGCCCACAGCCTCAGGCCGATGATCGATGCGGCCAGCAGCAGCAGGGATCCGCTGAACCATAGCGAGGAGAACACGGCGTGCTGGGAAAAGGTAGCTGCCTGGTAGAAGTTGGTGGCTGCAAAATAGGCGACTGCCGTCGTCCACAGTGCGACGAAGCCGGCCCAGGCTCCGCCGGTTTCCCGCTTGATGGCGCCGATGGTGGCGACGCAGGGAAAGTAGAGCAGGATGAACAGCAGATAGGCGAAGGCGCCTGCCTGGCCGTCAAAACGGGAGGCCATGGCGCCAAAAGTGCCTTCATTGACCTCCTGCGACTCCGCTGCAGCGGTCTTGTCATCGATCTCGCCGACATCCATTCCCAGTGGGTCGCCAAGCATATCGGCGACGCCCTTCAGGTTTTCCGGGATTGTCGCGAAGGCAGCTGCGACGGCTGCACGCAGATCAAAGGCCTCATCCTCCCTGTTGCCACTATCCGCGACAGCCAGGTCGGCGTAGAGCGTATCGAGGGTGCCCACAACGACCTCCTTGGCCAGTACGCCGGAGATGATGCCGAGGATAGCAGGCCAGTTCTCCTCATGCAGCCCCATGGGTTCGAACAGCGGCACGGCGGATTGACTGAGGCTGCTGAGCACCGAGGTGTCGCTCTCCTCGTTGCCGAAGGAGCCGTCGGTGCCTACGGAGCTGAGCAGGTTCAGCGCCAGCACCATCAGCACGATGATCTTGCCGGCCTCCCTGATAAAGAGTCGCAAGCGATCCCATGTACGCAGCAGGATGCCCTTGAGCGTCGGCAGGTGATAGGGGGGCAGCTCCATCATGAAACCTGTACTGGTACCCGACAGCAGCGTCTGTTTCATGATCATGCCGGTCAGGATGGCGACGATGATGCCGATCAGGTAGAGTGCAAAGACGATATTCTGGCCATTCGTCGGGAAAAAGGCGGCGGCAAACAGCGCGTAGACCGGCAGGCGGGCGCCGCAGGACATAAAGGGGTTCATCAGAATCGTCAGCTTGCGCTCACGTTCGCTCTCCAGCGTACGGGTCGCCATCACCGCGGGGACGTTGCAGCCGAAGCCGACGATCAGCGGCACAAAAGCCTTTCCCGGCAGGCCGATGGAGCGCATGAAACGGTCCATGACGAAGGCTGCGCGCGCCATGTAGCCGCTGTCCTCGATGACCGAGAGAAACAGGTAGAGCGCCGTGATGATCGGAATAAAGGTGGCCACGATCTGGAGGCCGCCGCCGATGCCGTCGGCCAGCACCACCCTGAGCCACTCCGGAGCGCCGGCGCTGTCAAGCACCTCCCTGAAGCCATCGACGAAGATGGCACCGGCGATGCCGTCAAAGAAGTCGATGAAGGCGCCGCCGATGCTGATGGTGAACATGAACATCAGATACATCACGGCAAGAAAGATCGGGATGCCGAGGATGCGGCTCAGCACGGCGCGGTCAATCCTGTCGGTCAGGGTGCGTCCGAGGCGTCCCTTCTCGGTGATGACGCTGTGCGCCAGCGAGTGGGCATGACTGTAGCGGGTATCGGCAATGTAGATGTCGGCATCTTCACCGGCACGTTGTTCGATATGCTGTCTCCAGTGGCTCAGGCGATCCTGCAATGCGCTGTCGATATTGTCCCGGTTGTCGGCATCGCCCTCCAGCAGTTTGAGCGCCAGCCAGTGCCGGTTGTTCCGCTCGTTATTGCGGAGATGCGGCAGTAGGTCGCTGATGGCCTGTTCCACGCACTCCTCATGCGCCAGGCGGTAACCGCCGGTAGTCTCGCCATTGGTCACTGCAACCATCTCGGACAGCAGTGATTCGATGCCTTCGCCGCTGATTGCGACGATCGGAACGACCGGACAGCCAAGTTCGGTGGAGAGCTTGCGCGTATCGATATGGATACCGCGTTTGCGTGCCACGTCCATCATGTTCAGCGCCACGACGATCGGAACCCCCATCTCCAGCAGCTGCACGCTCAGATAGAGGTTGCGTTCGAGATTGCCGGCATCGACGACATTGATGATCAGGCTGGCTTCATGACTGAGCAGGTAGTCGCGGGTGACCTTCTCATCCAGTGAGCTGGCATCAAGCGAGTAGATGCCGGGAAGATCGATCACCGAGACACTCTTGTCATCGAGCGTAAAGCGTCCCTCCTTGCGCTCGACGGTGACGCCCGGCCAGTTGCCCGTTTTCTGGCGGATGCCGGTGAGGGTATTGAAGAGGGCTGACTTGCCGCAATTGGGGTTGCCTGCCAGGGCGATGGTGATGTTCGATGAGAGCGCCGCCTGATGCTCGCTCTTTTCACAACAAGCCATCATCTACTCCGGGGTATCGACAGCAGCGATGCGCAGCTTGCCGGCAATATCGGCGCCGAGAGCGACACGGTTGCCGCTGCTGGCGACAACGACGCCGCGGCCGCGGTGATGCAGTACCTCCAGCTCCGAGCCGATGCGCAGTCCCAGGCTCAGCAGACGCCGCGAGGTCTTGCGGTCGCCCAGGAAATCGGTAATGCGCGCATGTTCGCCGACAGCGAGCTGATCCAGAGAGGCGGCGCCTTGTTGAGTGGATGAGGCGGATTTGGGGTTCATATTAGAAAACAATTAAATGGGAACTATTCCTATTTGTAATAATGCGTTATTTTTGGTCAGATGTCAATGCCCCTGATCAAGTCGAGGGTGAATAACTGAAGATAAGTCTTGCAAACAGGTAACATAGCGTCAGGATTTAGAACTTGCGTATATGTAGATGAGATTGATGTCCATTTTCTACCGCCTCAAGACATTCAGCCGCGGCGTTGCCGCCGGTCTGCCGGAAGATGCCGAACAGCGTGATCCGCTGCAACTCTTTGGCGAGTGGTATGCCGAAGCCGAAAACAGCGGCCTGCTGATGCCTGAGGCGATGACGCTGGCGACAGCGACCGCCGCAGGACAGCCATCGGCCCGTATGGTGCTGCTGAAAGATTTTGACCAGGATGGTTTCGTCTTCTTCACCAACTACGGCAGCCGCAAGGCCGAAGAGATGGAGAGCAACCCCCGTGCTGCCCTGCTGTTTCACTGGTCTCCGCTGCAGCGCCAGGTCCGCATCGAGGGAAGCGTCAGCCGTGTGACGGCGGAGGAGTCACGGGACTACTTCACTACACGGCCATTGGGCAGCCGCATCGGCGCCTGGGCGTCGCGCCAGAGTGAGCGGCTGCCGGAACGCGGTGAGCTGGAACAGCGCGTGAGGGATTGTCAACGCAAATTCGGTGGCGATGTGCCGCTGCCGTCATTCTGGGGCGGCTACCGGCTCAAGCCTGAATCATTCGAGTTCTGGCAGGGGAGAGTCAGCCGGCTCCATGACCGGGTCTGCTTCGAACGCCAGCAAGATGGCTGGGAGGCATACCGGCTCTATCCATAGGGAACCTCTGTTTGAATCGTCATTGCGAGGAGCGTAGCGACGAAGCAATCTCCAACCTATAGATTTACAAGAATGAGATTGCTTCGCTTCGCTCGCAATGACACGGCATGCTTATTCAATCAGAGGTTTTAGAGGGAACTGCTGATCGAATTCCTGTTCCTCTAATTCGATCAGGGCATCCCTCAGGAATCCATCTGCTCTCTGATCTTTTTCATCGCATTCTTCTCAATCTGCCGGATGCGCTCTGCCGAGACGCCGTACTCTCCGGCAAGATCCTGCAGAGTTGTTTTTTTGTCGCTCAGCCAGCGGGCTTGAAGAATCGCCCTGCTGCGTTCATCGAGCTGCTCCAGTGCGGACAGCAGCAGCTGGTGCTGCGATGCATCCATATCCTGCTGCTCGACCAGCCTGGCGGGTTCGGCGCTCTCATCCGGCAGCCAGTTGCCCGGAGCGACGCTCTGCTCCTCCTCGTCCACGCCGGGAGGGAGGTCCCAGGAGAGATCACTGCCATAGAGGCGCGACTCCATTTCCAGCACAGTCTCTGGCTTGACGCCGAGATCCTCCGCCACCTCGTTGACCTCCTGCTGGGAGAACCAGCCGAGGTGCTTTTTCTTGCTGCGCAGATTGAAAAACAACTTGCGCTGCGCCTTGGTCGTCGCCACCTTGACGATACGCCAGTTGCGCAGAATGAACTCATGAATCTCGGCGCGAATCCAGTGCACCGCAAATGAGACCAGGCGCACCCCCCTGTCGGGGTCGAAGCGGCGTACGGCCTTCATCAGCCCGACAGTACCCTCCTGTATCAGGTCCTGCTGCTGCAGGCCATATCCGGAGTAGTCGCGGGCCACACGCACAACAAAACGCAGGTGCGGCAGCACCAGCGCCTTTGCGGCGCCGAGATCATTGTTGTCGCGCAGTTGCTGTGCATATTCACGCTCCTGCTCGGCTGTCAGCATCGGTATTTTGAAAACGCTGCTGATATAACTCTCGAGATTGCCCGAAGAGAGTGTCAAAGCCATTGTTTCACTCATAAATAAATCCCTACTGATTTTCTATGTAATATTCTAGCACTCATTGAGTGAGAGTGCTAATCGTTGAGAAAGTTCCGGCGTGACTTGCCGGACTGAGGGGAGGGAATGAGATAACTTGACTTAAAACCTAAAACCTAAAACCTAAAACCTAAAACCTAAAACCTAAAACCTAAAACCTAAAACCTAAAACCTAAAACCTAAAGGAATGTCACTCTGGATTGATCGATGAGAGATGCCTGGC
>JBDLII010000111.1:0-7389 GCA_039714995.1 Pseudomonadota bacterium | reverse complement strand
GCCTCGCTCAGTTTGCGAAAGTGCACGCGAAAGGGTTCGCACAGCGTACGGCTGTTGCCGCTGGAGGCATCATAGAGCGTCAACCCTGTCAGAAAGGTCACGTTCTTTCCAGTTGTCAACCTGAGCTGCTGCAGCGCCGCTTGATGGGAGCCCGGTTTGCCGAGAATGCGGTTATCAACGCAGGCAACCTGGTCGGAGCCAATGATCAATGCCTGCGGATAGTCAGCCGCCACGGCCCTGGTTTTTTCAAGAGAGAGCCGTTTGACCAGCGTTTCGGGATCCTCGTCTGGCAGTGGTGATTCATCGATGTCAGGCGCCGCGGTCTCAAAGGGGAGCCCCAGCTTGTGCAGCAGTTCACGCCTGAAGGGCGAAGTCGAGGCGAGCACCAGGTGCGGGTTTTTGACGGGCATTGTTGAATTTACAGCCGTTCATGTTTGTCGGGCGTGCAGTTTACACTACAATGGCGTATTGGTGCTTTTTGCACCGCTTTTTCGTTTTCCCGGAGCCAGTAGTGACACACTTTACCCGTTTTCATGTCAAGCCCGGCGGAGTCCTGCAGGGGAGTATCCGCGTGCCGGGCGACAAATCCATCTCGCACCGCTCCATCATGCTTGGGTCGTTGGCGGATGGCGTGACGCAGATCAGCGGTTTTCTCGAGGGAGAGGACAGTCTCGCCACCCTGAGAGCGTTTCGCGCCATGGGGGTCGAGATCGAGGGTCCGCACGCCGGCAGGGTAACTGTCCACGGTGTCGGCATGCACGGACTCAAGCAGCCCTCGGATTCCCTGGATTTGGGCAACTCGGGTACCTCCATGCGCCTGCTCAGCGGACTGCTCGCGGGCCAGGGGCTGAATCTGACTCTCTCGGGTGACGCTTCGCTCTCCTCGCGGCCGATGCGCAGGGTCACCGAGCCGCTGGCAAGCATGGGTGCGGCCATCGATACCACGGATATGGGCACGGCGCCGCTGCACATCAAACCTGTCGAGCGGCTGACCCCGATCCATTACCGGATGCCGATGGCCAGCGCCCAGGTGAAATCCTGTGTGCTGCTGGCCGGCCTCTATGCCGAAGGAGAGAGCTGCGTGGTGGAGCCGGCGCCGACGCGGGACCACACCGAGCGCATGCTGCGTGGCTTTGGCTATGGAGTAAGAACCGACGGAGACCGCATCTGCCTCGAAGGCGGCGGCAGGCTGACAGCCACCTCGATCGATATCCCGGCGGATATCTCCTCGGCGGCGTTTTTCCTGGTGGGCGCCTCGATTGCGGAGGGGGCTGACCTGACGCTGCAGCATGTCGGCATGAATCCCACCCGCATCGGGGTGATCAACATTTTGCGGCAGATGGGTGCAGGCATCGGCATTGGCAATGAGCGGGAAGTGGGTGGAGAGCCTGTAGCCGATCTGCATGTGCGCGGTGCGAAATTAAGGGGGATAGAGATCCCCACATCCCAGGTGCCGCTGGCAATCGACGAGTTTCCTGCGTTGTTCGTCGCTGCCGCCTGTGCGGAGGGCGAAACCCTGTTGACAGGGGCGGAGGAGCTCAGGGTCAAGGAGAGCGATCGCATCCAGGTGATGGCCGACGGCTTACAGGCGCTTGGCGTCAAGGCCAGGCCGACGGTGGATGGCATGGTGATCAGGGGTGGCCCGATGAGCGGCGGCAGGGTGGATTCCCACGGGGATCATCGCATCGCCATGGCGTTTGCGATCGCCGCATTGCGCGCCGATGGTGAGATTGTCATTGATGACTGCGCCAACGTCGATACCTCGTTTCCCGGCTTCGCGGAGCTGGCCAACAGCATCGGCATGACACTGGACGTGAAAACGCAATGAATAAAAAGATCATTACCATCGATGGCCCGTCAGGTTCGGGAAAAGGGACGCTTGCCGCCCTGGTGGCGAAGGAACTCGGTTGGCGCGTGCTCGACAGTGGTGCGCTCTATCGGCTGACGGGACTGCAGGCGCGCAACCGGGAGGTTGATTTTGAGGATGCCGGCGCGTTGGGGGAGGTTGCCGCTCAGCTTGATGTGGAGTTTCGGGATGAGAAAATATTCCTTGAAAAACAGGACGTTACAAATAGCATCAGGAGCGAGACGGCGGGCAATGACGCCTCCCGCGTAGCGGCTGTTCCGCAAGTCCGGGCGGCGCTGCTCGATTGGCAGCGGCGCTATGCGACGCCAACCGGGCTGGTAGCCGACGGGCGTGATATGGGTACGGTCATTTTCCCGCAGGCCGCTGTGAAAATATTCCTTACGGCAAGCGCGGAGGAGCGTGCGCGCAGAAGGTATAAGCAGTTGAAAGAGAAAGGAATGTCTGTTAACCTTAGCAGTCTTGTCGAAGAGATTCGTGAGCGTGACGAGCGTGACATGAATCGCTCCGAAGCGCCGCTGCGCGCGGCCGGCGATGCGCTGGTGATCGACTCATCAGCGCTTTCGATCGACGAGGTACTCGGGCAAATCCTCGTGCAGGCGCGTCAACACTGCGCTCTGTCTCGCTGATCTCTGCTCATTTTGGAGTCTGTCACTACACAGTGACGGGCTGAATTCAACGACTACTTGAGTTGCTGTCTATACAGCAATACGGGATGCTCCAGGGCATCAGGATTAATTCACAATGACCGAAAGTTTTGCAGAACTCTTTGAAGAGAGTGTAGCCAACCTTAACCTTACCCCCGGTACCATGGTGATGGGTACCGTGATTGCCGTCAACGATGATTTCGTTGTCGTCAATGCAGGCCTTAAATCTGAAGGCACCATACCGAAAGAACAGTTTCTCGATATCAATGGCGAGCTCGAAATCGCCGTTGGTGACCAGGTCGAGGTTGCGCTCGATGCCGTCGAGGACGGCTTCGGCGCCACCCGCCTGTCGCGTGAAAAGGCCAAGCGCCATCACGCATGGATCTCGCTCGAAAAAGCATTCGATGATCAGGAGATCATCACCGGCCGCATCAACGGCAAGGTCAAGGGCGGTTTTACCGTCGATCTTGGCGAGGTGCGCGGCTTCCTTCCCGGCTCCCTGGTCGATGTCCGCCCGGTGCGCGATACCTCCTATCTGGAAGGCAAGGATCTTGAGTTCAAGGTCATCAAGCTGGATCAGCAGCGCAACAATGTGGTCGTTTCACGCCGTGCCGTTGTCGAGGCTGAATACAGTGAAGAGCGTGACAAGCTGCTCGAAACGCTGGATGAGGGCGTCGAGATCAAGGGTATCGTCAAGAATCTTACCGACTACGGCGCCTTTGTTGACCTCGGCGGCGTCGACGGCCTGCTGCATATCACCGATATGGCGTGGAAGCGTGTGCATCACCCTTCCGAGGTTGTCGAGATTGGTGACGAGATCAACGTCAAGGTTCTCAAGTTTGACCGTGAAAAGATGCGCGTCTCTCTCGGTCTCAAGCAGATGGGCGATGATCCCTGGGTCAATATTACCCGCCGCTATCCTGAAGGCACCCGCCTCTTCGGCAAGGTGACGAATATCGCCGATTACGGCGCTTTCGTCGAGATCGAAGAGGGTGTCGAGGGGCTGGTACACGTCTCCGAGATGGACTGGACCAACAAGAACATCCATCCCAGCAAGGTTGTTTCACTGGGTGATGAAGTCGAAGTGATGGTGCTGGATATCGATGAAGAGCGCCGCCGCATCTCGCTGGGCATGAAGCAGTGCAAGACCAACCCGTGGGATGATTTTGCCCAGAATTTCAAGAAGGGCGACAAGGTCAAGGGCAACATCAAGTCCATCACCGATTTCGGTATCTTCATTGGTCTCGACGGCGGTATCGACGGCCTGGTGCATCTCTCGGATATCTCCTGGGATCTGCCCGGCGAAGAGGCGGTGCGCAACTTCAAGAAGAGCGATGAAGTCGAGGCCGTGGTGCTCTCGGTCGATCCCGAGCGTGAGCGCATCTCGCTGGGTGTCAAGCAGCTGGATACCGACCCCTTCTCTGTCTATGTCTCGACCCACAGCAAGGGGAGCATCGTCAAAGGCACAGTCACCGAAGTGGATGCAAGAGGCGCTACTGTCGAGCTGTCCGACGGCGTGACCGGTTATCTGCGTGTCTCCGAGCTTGCGCGTGAACGCATCGAGGATGCAAGCACGGTGTTGAGTGTTGGAGACGAGGTTGAAGCAAAATTTCTTGCCATTGACCGCAAGAGCAGGGCGATCAACCTCTCGATCAAGGCGAAGGATTTTGATGAGGAGGCAGCGGTTATCCGTAGCTACTCTTCCAAATCGCAGTCGACCTCCGCTGAAAGTGCAACCACGCTTGGAGATCTGCTCAAAGAGAAAATGAGCCAATCTGACGATAGCGAATAACCTAGAGGAGCATGTACGGGAGCGGTGCAGCCTGGCTGTGCTGCTCCCGTCGGGAAACAACGATGCCAGTAACCAAATCAGAATTGATTAACATTATTGCCGAACAGCAGCCGCATCTTGCGCAAAAAGATGTTGAGTATGCGGTGAAATGTATTCTTGAAAAGATGAGTTCATCGCTTGCACGTGGAGACCGGATCGAAATTCGCAGTTTTGGCAGCTTCTCGCTGCATTTTCGCAAGCCGCGCATGGGAAGAAATCCCAAGACCGGTGATCCGGTTGCATTGCCTGGCAAATATGTTCCCCATTTCAAGCCGGGCAAGCAGATGCGCGAAAGAGTGAATGCCGCCTACCAGGTGGAACTCGACACACAACGCGTGGCGGTGTGAGATTGACCGCCCTATACCGGTTAAGCGGGTGAATTAGCCGGGGTTGATATTTTTTGATAACACCAGATATTTGATATTAGAGATTTTTATCAGCATCATCAGCTGATGCTGAACTGCTGCCGGAGATTCCGGCAAGCAACAGGCCGGTAGCAAAAGCGCTCACCGGGCGAGAATAGAGAAGATTACCTATCAAGCATGCTGAAAGCCGCGCTAAAGCGGCTTGTCAGGCGCCAATTCAAGCAATGATCCCGGAAATGAATGCACCGGGACAAAGACCAGTTCCGGTTCCCCGAGGGGTGATGACAACCGGATCAAGCGCCTGTCATCGTCAAGGCGTTGTAGTCCTGTCGGATGGACCGACAGGGACAGCAGACGGCGTAAACACTGTCTGTGACACATCTTCTCTCGTTTTCTGCGCTCGACCCGCCGCTTATCTACTGCTCCTGACGTGTACCGCTGCTGCGGTATGAACATAGATGTCTTTGTGCGGCCTCTTCGAGTGAATCTCTCGGAGCAACCATGCCGCCGGATCAATCGCAGGATACTACAATGAAAAGAATGCTGATCAATGCAACCCAGCCGGAAGAGCTGCGCGTTGCAATTGTGGAAGGACAAAGCCTCTTTAACCTGGATATCGAACATCCCGGAAGAGAGCAGAAAAAAGCCAATGTCTACAAAGGCAGGATTACCCGCGTAGAGCCAAGTCTCGAGGCCGCCTTTGTTGACTATGGCGCCGGGCGTCACGGTTTTTTGCCGATGAAGGAGATTGCCCGCAGCTACTTCTCTGAAGAGGCTCAGAAGGCCAGTGGCAGACCAAAAATCAACGTCGCCATCAAGGAGGGGCAGGAGATTATTGTCCAGGTCGAGAAGGAGGAGCGCGGCAACAAGGGCGCTGCCCTGACGACTTTCATCTCCCTGGCCGGCCGCTACCTGGTGCTGGTGCCGAAAAATCCCAGGGCAGGCGGTATTTCACGGCGCATCGAAGGCAAGGAGCGTGCGGACCTGCGTGAAGCCATGTCGCAGCTGACGCTACCCGACGGTATGGGATTGATCGTGCGCACGGCGGGGGTTGGCAAGGTCGTCGATGAGTTGCAGTGGGATCTGGACTACCTGACCCAGGTATGGACGGCTATTGAGAAATCCGCGGAAGAGCGGGCTGCGCCGTTCCTGATCTACCAGGAGAGCAATGTCATCATTCGCTCGATACGCGATCATCTGCGCAATGATATCGGTGAGATCGTTATCGACAGCGAACCGATGTTTCGTGAAGCGGAGAGCTTTATTCAGCAGGTGATGCCGCACAATGCACGCAAGCTCAAACTCTATAGTGATGAAACGCCGCTCTTTTCGCGCTACCAGATCGAGAGTCAGATCGAGTCAGCCTTCGAACGTGAAGTGAGCTTGCCATCCGGCGGGGCAATTGTCATCGATCATACAGAGGCGTTGGTCTCTATCGATATCAACTCCGCGCGTGCGACCAGGGGCGCCGATATTGAAGAGACCGCGACCAACACCAACCTCGAGGCTGCCGATGAGATTGCGCGGCAGCTGCGGTTGCGTGACCTGGGGGGACTGTTTGTCATCGACTTCATCGATATGATGGCGAACAAGAACCAGCGGGCCGTCGAAAACCGGATCAAGGCGGCAATGAAGGAGGATCGCGCGCGGGTGCAGATCGGCAGAATCTCCCGTTTCGGCCTGCTGGAGATGTCCAGGCAGCGGCTGCGTCCCTCATTGGGAGAGGCGACGCAAAAAGTCTGTCCACGTTGTGACGGCCAGGGCGCAATCCGCGGAGTCCGTTCACTGGCGCTGTCGATTCTGCGTGTCATCGAAGAGCATGCGCAAAAGCAGAATACCGGCAGAATCTGCGCCCAGCTTCCGGTCGATGTGGCGACCTATCTGCTCAATGAAAAGCGCCAGGCGATTCATGATATCGAGCAGCGGCAGGGTATCGAGGTGGTGCTGGTGCCGAATCCGCATCTGGAGACGCCGCATTATGACATCGAGCGGATGCGCCAGGACGAGCTGCCGCAGGGCAGCGCTGACCAGGCGAGTTACAAGAGTGTCGAGACCCCGGAGGTGAAAGTTCACGAGAGCCACTCTGAACAGCAGGCGCGCATAGAGCAACCGGCGGTCAAGACCATCGCCCATGAACCACCTGTGCCGCAACAGCAGCAGGCGTCGGCACAGGCCGCTGCGCAACACTTCGCTGAGGGCGGCATCTCCGAAAGCGGCTTCATCAAACGGATTTTTTCCACTCTTTTTGCGCCAAAAGCAGAAGAGGAACAGCCAGTCGAAGAGCAGCCTGCGATGAAGAAGAAGCCGCCACAGCGCAGGTCTCAGCAGGGGCGTCCGCAACAGCGAAGCCGCGGTTCCAACCAGCGCAGGGGCGGCGGCGCCAATCCGCGTCGTCGCTCACAGGCGTCCAAAGGCAGTGCTCCGGGCAGGGACGCACAGCAAAAACGCGCCGCTGACCAGGGTGATGCCAGGCGGCAATCCGGAGATGCGCAGAAGCAGGACAGCGGCCAGGCGCAGGAGAAGAGCCAGGGTGGCCAGGGCAGGGGGCGTTCCCGTCCATCGCGTGGACGACGCTCCAGCGCAGGACGACAGCATGGGGGAGGGCGGCAGCGAAAACCACAGGGGCAACGCACCGAGGCTGCAGGCAATGGCGGCGACAAGGCGGCAGCGAAACAGGAATCA
>JBDLII010000110.1:0-7469 GCA_039714995.1 Pseudomonadota bacterium | reverse complement strand
GGTCGGGGTGAGAAGATTCGAACTTCCGACCACCGCAACCCCATTGCGGTGCGCTACCAGGCTGCGCTACACCCCGAAAACAGAGACGGCATCCTACGTCGAGGATGCCGTTATGTCAATAACAACTTGGTTAACCACGGAACACACGGACTACACAGAAAGAATAACCAATGGGCGCAGTGTCGATTGGTCAACAAAGGATCGACTCCGGCCCCATTGATAGAGCAGGTAGCTCAAAGAGTTCCGTGTCATCCGTGTGTCCGTGGTGGCTAACGCTTGAGGATCTGCTGGATCTCTTCGAGCTCCATGCGCAGCTGGTGAATCAGCTGCAGACTCTCCTGGTGATCCTGTTTCGCCGCATCTCCCGACATCTGCTGCCGTGCTCCACCGATGGTGAAACCCTGCTCGTAGAGCAGACTGCGAATCTGGCGGATCATCATCACGTCATGACGTTGATAGTAACGGCGATTGCCGCGGCGCTTGACCGGCTTGAGCTGGGGAAACTCCTGCTCCCAGTAGCGCAGCACGTGGGGCTTGACCGCACAGAGTTCGCTCACTTCACCGATGGTAAAATAACGTTTTCCCGGAATGGGAGGCAATTCAATATGCGCTTCAGTCGCGTCCAACATAACCTTCAACCCTCGCTTTCAGTTTTTGTCCCGGCCGGAATGTGACCACCCGTCGCGGCGTGATTGGAATCTCCTCTCCGGTTTTCGGATTGCGTCCAGGGCGCTGTTTCTTTTCCCGCAGATCAAAATTTCCGAAGCCCGACAACTTGACCTGTCCTCCCTGCTCCAGGGAGCGCTTGATCTCTTCATAGAAGAGTTCGACAAGCTCTTTGGCTTCACGTTTATTCAGACCCACCTCATCGAATAGAGACTCTGCTAAATCCGCTTTTGTTAGCGTCATTTTCACTCCCGCAGTGTTGCACCCAGTGTTGTCTCAAGTGCTGTTAGCACCTGTTGCGAGGCTTTTTGTACCTCGTCATCATCTAGTGTCCGCGATTTATCCTGTAAAATCAAGCTTAAAGCCAAACTTTTTCTGTTTGATTCGACATTTTCCCCGGTGTAAACGTCAAAAAGGGCGATTTCCCGGATGATTTCTGGTGAAGAGCTGCGAATCACCTCTTCAACCTGCGCATAGGAGACGCCGGAATCCACCACAATGGCAAAGTCGCGACGAATCCGGGGAAATTTAGACAGTGGCCTGAAGGCTGGAATCGATCCGCTCTCAAGTTCGCTCAATACAATCTCAAAAAGATAGGCTTTTCCCTTGATCCCAAAGAACTTTTCAAGCTCGGGATGAAGCAGGCCCAGCCACCCCGCCGTGGCTCCATCCCGTTCGATACGCGCCGATTGCCCGGGATGCAGTACCGGATGCTCCGCCGCAACAAAGTTGAAAGCATCTTCACAACCGCTCAGCGACAGCAGGGATTCGACATCCCCCTTGAGATCGAAAAAATCCGCGGTTTCCGTTGTCTGCCCCCACTGCTCCGCGCAGCGGGTTCCAAGAAGCAAACCAGACAGGCACTTTTCCTGTATTATTTCATCATCTTGGAGTGAAAACCTCAATCCTGTCTCAAGAAGCCGAATGCGATCCTGCTGACGCGCCTGGTTATGCCTGGCGGTCTCCAGAAGACCACCCCAGAGTGATGGGCGCATGACGGACATATCGGCGGAGATCGGGTTGGCAAGCGTAATCTGTTCGCCATGGGGCTGCAGCCGTGCGGCGGCTTCCGCTGAGATGAAGCTGTAGGTGATGACCTCCTGGTACTCCCTGGCACTCAACAGATCCAGCGCACGCTCCAGGCTGAAACCCGCCTCGGGCGGAAGATGCATGGTCAGCGACAGGTGGCCGTGCGTCTGTGGAATATTGTCATAGCCGTAGATGCGCCCGACCTCCTCGATCAGATCCGCCTCGATGGCGACATCAAAACGCCAGCTGGGCGGCGTCACCAGCCAGCCGTCGCTGCCCGCGGAGAGCGACATGCCCAGACGCTGCAGGCAGGAGGTGACGGTCTCGTCATCGATGACGACTCCCAGCAGACGCTCGATGCGGGAGCGCCGCAGATGAATCACCTTTCTGTCGACACCGAAGCCCTCTGCCGCTGCCTCGACGATCTCTCCGGCCGAGCCGCCTGCGATCTCGAGCAGCAGCGCCGTGGCGCGCTCCATCGCCCTGCGCTGCAGTGCCGGATCGACGCCGCGCTCAAAGCGGTGCGACGAATCTGTGTGCAGGCCATAGAGGCGCGCCTTGCCGCTGATTGCCAGGGGATCGAAATAGGCGCTCTCAAGCAGGACATCCGTCGTCGATGAGACCACTCCGGAAGCGGCCCCACCCATGATGCCTGCCATGGCCAGCGGCTGCTCATCATCGGCAATCACCAGGGTTTGCTCCTTCAGGGTCACCTCTCCGCCATCGAGCAACGCCAGCTTCTCACCCTCTTGCGCCATACGCACTGTGATGCCGCCGCTGAGTCGATCAAGGTCGAAACCATGCATCGGCTGTCCCAGCTCCAGCAGCACGTAGTTGGTGACATCGACGACAACCCCGAGCGAGCGCAGCCCGCCGCGGCGCAGACGCTCCTGCATCCATAACGGTGTTTCGGCAGCGGGGTCGATGCCGCTGACGATGCGGCACAGATACCTGGGACAGGCCTGCGGTGCCTGCAGCAAAACGGCGACCTTCTCATCGGTCGATGCAGAAACCTCGACAGCAGCGGTCTCGTTGAGATCGCAGCCGAAGATGGCCGAGACATCGCGCGCCACCCCCATCAGGCTCAGACAATCGCCGCGATCAGGCGTCAGGTCGACCTCGATGCAGCTGTCATCGAGATCCAGGTAATGGCGAAAATCCTCGCCGACGGGGGCATCTGCCGGCAACGGCATGATACCCTCCGACGAATCAGCCAGCCCCAGCTCGGAGGCCGAGCAGATCATGCCTGATGACTGCACGCCGCGCAGTTTGGCCTTGGTAATCCTGAAGTCGCCGGGCAGAATCGCGCCGACCGTCGCCACCGGCACACGCATGCCGACGGCAACGTTGCTGGCGCCGCAGACGATCTGCAGCGCTTCATCCGCACCGACATCGACCTGCGTCACATTGAGCTTGTCGGCGTCAGGATGGGAATCGACGCTGATCACATTGCCGACCACGACGCCGCTGAACGGCGGCGCCGCCTGCTCGACGCTCTCGACTTCGAGTCCCGCCATGCTGAGGCGGTGTGACAGCACATCCGTCCCGACATCCGGGTCGACCCACTCTCTTAACCAGGATTCACTGAATCGCATCTATCTTTTCCACTTCAATATTGATTCTCATCGATTGAGAAACGGTTATTCTTTACCACGGAACACACGGATGACACGGAATCATCATGTTTGTATTTCCGTGTGTTCAGTGTATTCCGTGGTTACCTTTTCCAGACGTCAGGCAAACTGCTTCAAAAAGCGCAGGTCATTGTCAAAAAAGAGGCGCAGGTCATTGACGCCGTAGCGCAGCATCGTCAGGCGTTCGACGCCCATGCCGAATGCATAGCCTGTAAATGCCTCGTTGTCGATACCGACATGACGAAACACTTCCGGATGAATCATGCCGCAGCCAAGCACCTCCAACCAGCCGGTATGACCGCAGACGCGGCAGCCCTCGCCCTCACAGATGACGCACTCGATGTCGGCTTCGGCCGAGGGTTCGGTAAAGGGGAAATAGGAGGGGCGAAAACGCACCTTCAGCCGTTTCTCGAAGAACGCCTCGAGGAAGTCGTGCAGGATCCCCTTCAGATCACCGAAGGTGACCTGCTCATCGACCATAAAGCCTTCCACCTGGTGAAACATCGGCGTGTGGGTGATATCGGAGTCGCAGCGGTAAACCCTGCCCGGCGCGATGACGCGCAGCGGCGGGCCGCTCTTCTCCATGGTGCGGATCTGCACCGGCGAGGTGTGGGTGCGCAGCAGCAGGTGCTCGTCAAAGTAGAAGGTGTCATGCATGGCGCGCGCCGGATGGTGCGCAGGGATATTGAGGGCCTCGAAGTTGTGGTAGTCGTCCTCGATCTCGGGACCCTCCACGACCTCGAATCCGGCGCTGCGAAACAGCGTCTCGATGCGCTGCAGTGTACGCGTCACCGGGTGCTGACCACCTGTGCCGAGGCCGCGTCCCGGCAGGGTGACATCGATGCGCTCCTCTTCCAGACGCCGTTCGAGCGCGGCGTTTTCGAGCGCATGTCTGTGCTGCTGAATATCCTGCTGCAGCCGCTTCTTGGCCTTGTTGATCGCCTGTCCGGCCTGCGGTCGCTCCTCTTTCGGCAATTTGCCGAGCTGTTTCAACTCTTCGGTAAAGACGCCGCTCTTGCCGAGGTAGGTGACGCGCACCTGGTCAAGGTCGGCAAGCGTCTGCGCGGACGAGACCTCCTGCTGCGCCTGCTGAAGAGTTTGTTCAAGTTGCTGTGACATCAGATCTACCTGATTCAAACAAGAAAAAAGGGAGAAAGCCGGCTGGCCTTCCCCCTTCATGTGGTTTCATGGCATTACACACTGCACAGAGCGTGCACCATCATATCCCTACGAGGAGAGCGCGGCCTTTGCCTGCGATGCCAGGGCGCCAAAAGCCGGTTTGTCATGCACGGCGATATCGGCCAGCATCTTGCGGTCAACCTCGACACCTGCCTTGTTGAGGCCATTGATCATGCGGCTGTAGGAGATGCCGTTGTTGCGTGCCTCGGCGTTGATGCGGGCAATCCACAGTGATCGAAACTGACGCTTCTTCTGGCGGCGGTCACGGTAGGCGTATTGGCCGGCCTTGATAACCGCCTGCTTGGCGACGCGATAGACTTTGCGACGTGCGCCGTAATAGCCTTTTGCCTGCTTCAGGACTTTTTTGTGTTTGGCGTGTGCGGTCACACCACGTTTTACTCTAGGCATTGTTCGCTCCTCTCATCAGGCGTAGGGGATCATACGGCGGGCTACCGCGGTATCCGACTTGTGCAGCTGCGCAGCTGCACGCAGAGCGCGCTTGCGCTTGGTGCTCTTTTTCGTCAGGATATGACGACGATGAGACTGAGCTCGCTTGAAACCGCCGGAAGCGGTTTTGCGAAACCGCTTGGCGGCTCCGCGATTGGTCTTTATCTTTGGCATTTTCGTTCTCCACTTCAAAGCCCGGTTGAAACCGGGGGGTTACTTCGGCAACATCCGAGGTAATGCCAATCACCAGGATGTTGTGTGTGTAGCTGGATGCCCGAAAACTCTCTCAGGCATTCAACCGTAAATTGTTGACGGGGCGACGCTACCTCGTAGGGGGGATAAGCGTAGCGCATCCACCATAAATGGGGCATGGCCCGGTGGATGCGGCTACCACCTTATCCCCCCTACATGTTCTGCACAACGCCTGTCAGCTTTTGCGGGGAGCCATGATCATGACCATCTGGCGCCCCTCCATGCCCGGCTTTTGTTCAATCTGTGCAATCTCGTCCAGATCCTTCTCGACGCGCTGCAATACTTCCAGACCCAGTTCACGGTGCGCATGTTCGCGGCCGCGAAAACGCATGGTGATTTTGACCTTGTTTCCCTGCTCGATAAACTTGATCAGGTTGCGCAGCTTGATCTTGTAGTCGCCGATATCGGTTGCCGGACGGAATTTAATCTCCTTGACCTGCACCTGCTTCTGCTTTTTCCTGGCCACCTGGCGTTGTTTTTTCGCCTCGAAGACATGTTTGCCATAATCCATGATCCGGCAAACGGGTGGTTCTGCATTGGGCTGGATCTCCACCAGGTCCAGACTGGCCTGCTTTGCCGCCTCCTTCGCCTCCGAGAGCGGTACGATCCCGGCCTGATTTCCCTCTGCGTCAATGAGACGCACCTCGTTTCCGGTAATGTCATCATTCAGACGGTTACGTCTGCTTTGCTTAGCAATAACTCTATCTCCAGCGTATAAAAAAAGTAAAAGCACCGATCATTCTTCGATGCTTTGTACCCTATTTGCGGCTATCGACCATCCCTGACAGCATGGCGATCAAATCGTCAAGCGTCATAGGACCATGATCCTTGCCACCCAAGGCGCGCACTGCAACAGTGCCGTTTTCCATCTCCCGGTCACCAACGACCAGCAGAAAAGGGACACGCTGCAGTGTGTGCTCGCGAATTTTAAAGCCGATCTTCTCATTTCTCAAGTCTGTTTCGACTTTAAATCCTGAATTTTTTAAAGTTTTTACGATTATATTGACATATTCCGCCTGATTGTCGGTGATATTCATGACAACCGCCTGAACCGGAGCCAGCCACAGCGGCAACGCGCCGGCGTAGTGTTCGATCAGGATGCCGATAAAACGCTCCAGTGAACCGAGGATTGCACGGTGCAGCATGACCGGTGTCTGCTTGCTGTTGTCTTCGGCGATATAGTGTGCGCCCAGGCGCTCCGGCATGGAGAAATCGAGCTGGATGGTGCCGAGCTGCCATACGCGCTCGAGGCAATCCTTCAGCGAAAACTCGATCTTGGGCCCGTAAAAGGCGCCCTCGCCCGGCTGCAGCTCCCACGCCATGTTTTTCAGATCGAGCGCCTCCTGCAGCGACCTCTCCGCCTTGTCCCACAAGGCATCGGCGCCAACACGCTGTTCGGGGCGGGTCGACAGCTTGACCAGCACCTCTTCAAAACCGAAATCCCGGTAAACCTCGAACAGCAGGTCGATAAAAGCGGAGACCTCGTCCAGGATCTGCTCCTCGGTGCAGAAAATATGGGCATCATCCTGCACGAAGTTGCGCACCCGCATCAGGCCATGCAGGGTTCCGGAGGGTTCATTGCGGTGGCAGGAGCCGAACTCCGCCAGGCGCAGCGGCAGATCCCGGTAGGATTTGAGTCCGTGGTTGTAGATCTGGATGTGCGCCGGACAGTTCATCGGCTTGACGGCGTAATCACGGTTCTCGGATGCCGTGGTGAACATCATATCCTTGAACTTCTCCCAGTGGCCCGATTTCTCCCACAGCGAACGGTCGATGATCTGCGGGGTGCACACCTCCTGGTAGCCGTGATCACGCAACTTGCCGCGAATGTAGTCTTCGACGCTCAAATAGATCTGCCAGCCCTTGTCGTGCCAGAAGACCATGCCGGGCGCCTCCTCCTGCGAGTGAAACAGATCCAGCGCCTTGCCGATCTTGCGATGATCCCGCTTCTCGGCCTCCTCCAGCCTGCGCAGGTAGGCCTTCAGCCCCTTCTTGTCCGCCCAGGCGGTGCCGTAGATGCGCTGCAGCATCTCGTTATCGGAGTCGCCCCGCCAGTAGGCACCGGCGACTTTCATCAGCTTGAACGCCTTCAGCCTGCCGGTCGAAGGCACATGGGGACCGCGGCAAAGGTCGGTAAATTCACCCTGGGTATAGAGCGACAACGGTTCGCCATCGGGAATCGACTCGATAATCTCTGCCTTGTATTCCTCTCCCTGGCGACGAAAAAAGTCCACCGCCTGATCACGCGGCATCTCGGAGCGG
>JBDLII010000109.1:0-7603 GCA_039714995.1 Pseudomonadota bacterium | reverse complement strand
TGCTGATCGGCGCCCTGTTCATCGCCCTCGGTGGTCTCGGGCTGCTGCGCATGCCGGATGTCTATAACCGCATCCATGCCGGCACCAAGGCGGTAACCCTGGGCTCGATCTCCGTGCTGCTCGGTATTGCGTTCCTCTATCCGCAGTGGTGGCCGAAACTGGTGGTGATCGGTGGTTTTCTGCTGTTTACCAACCCGGTTGCAGCCTCGATCATTGCCCGCGCCGCCAGAATCAGGGGCATCAGGCCGTGGCGGGTCGAAGAGCCGGGCGGGGAGGAGTAGGCGGGTTATGGAGATAGTGATTCTGGTTGTCGTCGTCGTGATGCTTTTGAGCGCCGTTGCGGTGCTGTGTTTGAGAAATTTCCTCGCCGCGCTGGCGGCGATGTCGGTGGTCTCTCTCGGGCTCTCTTTTCTGTTCGTCGTCGTGCGGGCGCCTGATGTCGCGATGACCGAGGCGGCGATCGGCGCAGGCTTGAGCGGCCTGCTGTTTGCCCTGGCGCTGCGGCGCCTGGGATTGTGGCGGAGTCAATAACATGCGTCGATTTACAGCTGCCCTCTTTCTGCTTGGTCTCGGGGTGATGATCGCCGCGATCTATCAACAGATGGACTTCAGCCATACCACCGTCAATGCCGGTCAACTGATCAATGCCGTTGCCGCGCAGGAGACGGGCGCCGCCAACTTCGTCACCTCGGTGGTGCTTGCCTACCGGGGGATCGACACGCTGCTGGAACTCACCATCCTGTTTACCGCTGCGATGATCGGCGGCATGGTGCTCGGCAGGCGCAGCCCCGATGCGCCGCGCGATCCCGACGCGGGATTCATCCTGCGCACCGGGGCGGACCTGCTGTTTCCGCTGCTGCTGGTGGTGGGGATGTATATCATTCTGCACGGTCACCTGACGCCGGGCGGTGGCTTCCAGGGCGGCGTGATTCTCGCTGCGGCCTTTTTCGTGCCGCTGCTGGCGCGCCCCGGCAGCAGTATCGACCAGGGCGTTATCTCGATTGTCGAGGGTCTGGCGGGGGCGGCCTTTATCATAATCGGCCTGCTGGCAATGCTCGACGGCAGGGAGTTTCTGACGCCGCTGCTCGACAAGGGTGAACTGGGCGCATTGATCTCCGCCGGCAGCCTGCCGCTGCTCTACCTGGCTGTCGGCATCAAGGTGGGATCGGAACTGGCCGGCCTGCTGGCGCATCTTGCAGACGCGGAGGCTGTCGATTGAGCATGGATATTATCGATAGTAATCTGATTCTCACTATCGCCGCGGTCGGCCTGATGCTGATCGGTATTGGCGGCATCGTCATTTCGAATCACCTGGTGCGCATCATCTTCGGCATTGCCCTGCTGGAGGCGGGAACCAACCTGTTGCTGCTGCTATCAACCTACCACCCGGAGGCATCGGCCCCCATCATCGTCGACGGCAATGTTCCGGCCCTGATGGCGGATCCAGTGCCGCAGGCGCTGGTGCTGACGGCCATCGTCATCGGCGTCGGCATCCTGGCACTGGCGCTGAGCCTCGCAATCCGGGTGCAGCGCGCCTACGGCACCCTGGACATGCGCGAGGTGCGCCTCAAACTGGAGCAGGAGATCTCTGCAGAGGCCGGCGTCGAGATGCCGTCGAGCAGCCATGCACCTGCCGGAGTTCCTGCCGCTGCCGTGACTGCCGCCGTTCACCGGGTGACGCCGTCATGAAGCTGTTGGCGCTGATGGTCGCACTGCCGTTGCTGACAGCTTTTTTACTGTCGGTCATCAACAGCATCTCGACATTTGCTGCACGCTGGGCCGGCCCCGTGGTGCTGCTGGTCACGGCTGCGATCGGACTCTCTGCATGGCCTCATTTGGGCGACACGCCGCAAGCAGTGCAATGGGGTGGATTTCAGGCGCCGTTGGGAATCACGCTCTACGCGGATCAACTTGCGCTGCTGTTTGCGCTGGCCATAACCATCGGCGCCCTGCTGCTGTGGCCGGGAAGAGGAGAGGATCGTACAGAAGAACACCCGGATGATCATTCAAGGAACAGGCTGCGCAGAGCATCGCTGGCGCTGCTGCTTGCCGGAACCGGCTCCGGCCTGGCCCTCTCAGGCGATCTGTTCAATATCTATGTCTTCTACGAGCTGCTGACCGTGGTCTCCTACGGACTGATTGCAGGCAGAGGGACTTCAGGCAGTTTTGCCGCGACGCTGCGTTATCTGGTCATCAGCGGTTTCGGTGCGGCGCTGGCCCTGGCAGGCATCGCGCTGGTCTACCAGGCGGCCGGGACGCTGAACCTGGCCCAGCTTGCCCAGCTCGCCCCTGAGAGGCTCAACAACTCGCAGGGTTTTGCCGCCTTCGTGTTGATGCTGATCGGCTTCGGTGTCAAGGCCGAGCTGTTTCCGGTCAATTTCTGGGTGCCGGAAGTCTACGCGACGGCATCCAGCAGGGTCTCCGCGCTGCTCGCTGGCGTCGTCTCCAAGCTGGCGCTGCTGATCATCATGCGCCTGCTGATCCTGGTTTTCCACCAGCCGGAGGCGTTGACCGTGCTGCTGGTGCTCGGCGTCCTCGGGGTCGCCAGCGGCGAACTGGCTGCCTGGCGCGCACGTGACGTCAATCGCCTGCTGGCCTTCTCCTCCATCGGCCAGCTCGGCGTGATGTTCATCGCACTCTCGATACCCGGCAATGCCGGTGTGCTGGCGGCCCTGGCCGTTGCGGTTCACCATCTCTTTTTGAAACCGTCAATGTTCCTGCTGGCCGAACGCTGGGGCGGTTCGATCAAGGGACTGGCCGGCGCGGCGAAAACATCTCCGCTCGGCGCTGCACTGTTCGTGCTGCTAGCCCTCTCCCTGATCGGCGTGCCGCCGTTACCCGGTTTCTGGGCCAAGCTGCTGGTGATCATGCCGCTGCTGGCGCTGGATCAGCCGCTCTACTACTTCGCCGCTTTCATTGTTCTTGCCGCGGCGGCGCTGGAGGCCAATTACCTGTTTCGCGTCGTCCTGACTCTCTATGATAAAGCGCCGGCTGCAACGCCTCACAAGGCGCATGCGACAGTGGACCTTGCCACCGCTGTCTTCCTTGGAGCGGGACTGGTCGCTGCTGTCTTCATGCTGGCGCCGCTTGCCGAGCGGTTCGACTTTATCGCGGCGCAGGCGACCGATGTCTCGACATACATACAAACCGTGGCGCCTCTGTCGCTTGAATCAGGGAGCGTGCAATGACCGTCCTGGATTTCCTGCTGCTGATAGCGGCGATCACGGTTGGTGTTGCACTGCTTGTCGGCAACCGGGCCGGCGGCGGCTGGCTGGTCACCATCCTGTATGCGTTGCAGGGGACGGTGCTGCTGCTGATGTCCGGCCTGGGTTACTCGACGCTGGCGGTTGTCCACTCCAGCGTCACTTTCGACATCCTGAACCAGACCCTGGTGTGGCGGTTTGATGCGCTGTCGTGGTTTTTTGCGCTGATCACCATCGGCGCGGGGCTCTTCAGCAGCTGGTTTGCGTCCGGCGAGTGGGGAGAGAGATACCGTGACTCCGGCGGCAGCCTGGCGCTTTTTCACTTTGCGCTGGCGCTGAACGTCTTCAGCATGCTGGTGCTGCTGGCAAGCGGCGACCTGCTGACGCTCTTTATCGGCTGGGAGCTGGTCAGCTGGGCAAGTTTTCTGATCATGGCACTGGCCGGCGGCAAGGCATTCGGTTACGCGATGCGTTATATCAGTTATGCCTTTGCCGGCGCCATGGCCCTCCTGGGCGGCCTGCTGTTGATTTATGCACAGCTCGGCAGTTTCGACTACCTGGCGGTCAAGGAGTCGGTGCCGCAGCTGCAGACCTCCACCCTGTGGTTGCTGGTGGTGCTGTTTACGGCCGGGTTCGGCGTCAAGATGGCGATACTGCCGTTTCATCTCTGGCAGGCGAAGGCTTATGCCGAGACCCCGGGACCGGGTGCGGCTTTCCTCGGCGCCATCTCGTCGCGCATGGGGCTGTTTGCCTTTATCGTCGTGCTGGTGCAGCTGATCGGCATCAGCCGCCTGGCCGGGCTGGAGGTCCCCTTCACCTTTCTCGATGCGCGTGACCTGCTGGCCTGGATTGCCGTCTTCACCACCATCATCCCGACCTATATCGCGCTACGGCAGCATGATGCGCGCCGCCTGCTGGCATGGCATGGCGTCGGCCAGACCGGCTATATGCTGCTGGGCATCGTCATCGCCAATGATCTTGGTTCCGCCGGCGGCCTGATGCACATCTTCAACTATGCCACCTACCAGGCGATGCTGTTCATGGCCGTCGTTGCGGTGATGCATCGCACCGGCACCTCGGATCTGAACAAGCTCGGTGGCCTGTTTACGCGCATGCCGCTCTCCTATATCGCCATGCTGGTCGGCATCATCGGCCTCGCCGGCCTGCCGCCGATGAATGGTTTCGTCTCCAAGCTGCTGGTCTACCGCTCGCTGATCGTCGACGGCAGCCCGCTGCTGTTTCTCGGCGCAGTGATCGGTACGTTCGGCACGATCCTCAGCGTCTACAAGCTGATACACAACATCTTTCTCGGCCAGCTGCGCGTGGAGCACGCCGCTGTGCGCGAGGCGCCGCTGAGCATGGTGCTGCCAATGATGATACTGGCCGCGGTTGTTTTCGTGACCGGCTACTTTCCCGGCCTGGTGCTGGACTGGACCAGCGCCGTGCAGCGTGCAATCGGCATGCCGGTGCTGGCGCATCACCTCGGCGGCATGATGAGCGATCAGGGCGGACTGGATATGATCTGGATCAACTCCATCCTGCTGGCGGGTTTCGGCATCGGCACGCTGGTGTTTCTCCTCGGCGGCCGCAGCAGGCGCGTGCATCAGCTGGACAACTACGCCGGCGGTCACTTCCTGACGGCGGAGACACGCTATCACTACAGCGACAACTTCTATCCGGGGCTGATGCACCTTGTCGGCGGCTGGTACCGCAGCAGTTTCGAATGGCTTGAACGCGGTTTTGTTTCAACCGTCGATACCCTCTCGACGGCCATGCAGGGGCTCTATCGAAATGCACATCCATCCTACCTGCTGTTGGCGGCAGTGGTCTTTGCACTTTCGTGGGTGATCGTCTGATGCATTTTTCCGAACTGCTTGTCGAACTTGTTCTGATGCCGCTGCTGGCTTTTGTCATCGGCCTGGCGATGGTGCTGATGATGCGCAGGATCGGCGCACGCATCCAGCGGCGTGTCGGCCCGCCGCTGCTGCAGCCTCTCTACGACATCATCAAGCTCTACGGCAAGGAGACGCAGATCTCCCATGGCCTGATGCACGAGATCGGCATTATCATGGCCGTCGGCGGCTATGTTGCCGCCGAAACCCTGCTGCCCGTGCCGGGCATGTCCGGCCTGGCCGACAAGGGCGGCGCGGTGACCCTGGCCTATGTGCTGATGATTCCCTCGCTGGGACTGGCCCTGGGAGTCGGGCAGTGCGCCAACCCCAATGGCTCGATCGGCATCTCCCGCGCATTGACGGCCATGTTGGCCTACGATATCCCCTTCATCCTGGTGATCTTCGGCGCCTCCTACCTCTACGGCACCACTAACCTGGCCGAGATGATCGCCATCCAGCAGCAACAGGGCGTCTCTAGCTGGGGCATCGTGCAGATGCCGCTGCTCGCTCTGGCCGCGCTGCTGACGCTGCCGGCGATCATGGGCAAACAGCCGTTCGAGATCTACGTTGCCCCGGCCGAGATCGCGACAGGACCCATGGTCGAGATGGGCGGCAAATATATGGGCGGGCTCTTCGTGATGCAGTGTTTTCAGCTCTACACGGCGGGCGTGGTGTTCACCACGCTGTTTCTTGGCGGCGGCATGTACTGGATCACCTTTTTACCCAAGATCTTTCTGGTGGTGGCCATCCCGATGTCGATTGCCTACCTGTTTCCCCGCTATCGCACCGAGGATGTGCTGCGGGTGATGTGGAAGTGGCCGATGTTGCTGGGGCTTATTGGTTTAGCGATGGTAATGCAATGAACGAACTCGACAAGATTCCGGTGCGCCGGGAGAACTCCACGGCGGAGAGCGGCGCCCAGCGCACCAACCCGCTTGCCAATGTCTTCGATGAACTGGTGCGCTTCTGCCAGTCGCGCTCGATGTTCATGCTGCACTACTGTACAGGCTGCGGAGCCATCGAGCTGCCGCCGGCAATGACATCCCGTTTCGACATGGAGCGCCTCGGCATCCAGCCGATGGTGACGCCGCGGCAGGCCGATATCCTGCTGATCACCGGTTATGTCTCTGTCAAGACACTGAAGCGCATCATCCTCACCTATGAGCAGATGCCGGCGCCCAAATATGTCATCGGTATCTGTTCCTGCACCGTCAACGGCGGCATGTACTGGCAGAGCTACGCCACTGCCAAGGTATTAAAAGATTATCTGCCGGTCGATGTCTATATCGCCGGTTGCATGCCGCGGCCGGAAGCCGTTATCACCGGACTGCGCGACCTGATGGCGGATATCAGGAGCGGCCGCGCCGGCAACTGGAAGCGCTATTTCCAGCAGTATGACCACTATCTCGGCAACCAGCAGCACCTCTTTGGCGAGGATTGGCAGACGCCGACCGATATTATCGCCGAAGCGGAGCACTTTGGCTTGATGGCGGACCAGACACTGGGTGAACACACGGCGCTGTTGCAGCAGCATCAGCAGCCGCTGGAGGCGCTCGAGTTCAGTCTGGGCGAAAAGAGGGAGAAGGTCAGTGAGTAAAGAGCTCAATCTGTGGCTCGATGATCTGTTGAAAGATATCAAGGCCGTCAAATTCAAGCGCAAGAGCTCCAGGCGCGTGCGCATCGACATTGCTCCTGAAGCGCTGCCGGCGCTGCTGGAGCTGCTGCAGGGCCGCGCCAGCTATGTCCACCTGTCGGCGATCACCTGCGTTGACTGGATCGAGGAGGATCAGTTTGAACTGGTCTACCATGTCTGGTCCTATGAAACCCACTCGCTGGTCTCGGCGCATACCCGGATTCCCCGCGACCCCGGCGTCTATCTCTCGGTCTATGATCTCTACAGGCCGGCGGCCTTTTTCGAACGTGACATCCACGAGATGTTCGGCGTCTATTTCGAGGGCAGCCCCGATATGGAGAAATTTATCCTCACCGAGTGGAACGGGCCGCCGCCGATGCGCAAGGATTTCGACTCCGAGGCCTTTGTCAACCAGACCTTCCAGTGGGAGCAGTATCATCCACAGTGGCTTAAAGACCTTGAGGCAGAGGGCGGCGGCATCACCACCAGGCCGGAGGATGTGCGCTGATGCGGCCGGAAAACTACGAGGCGATCAAGCAGCCGCCGAGCAACGAGTATGAACTCAATTTCGGTCCCAACCACCCCGGGATCGAGGGCAACTACGCCTTCAGGGTCAAGCTCCATGGTGATGAAGTGGTGGCGGCGAAGGCGGATGCCGGCTATCTGCACCGCGGTTTCGAGAAGCTCATGGAGGGACGCCTGTGGATCCAGAATATCGCACTGGTGCCGCGTATCTGCGTGCCGGACCCGGTGCCGATGGAGGTCTGCTACTCGCTGGCCATCGAGGAGCTCTGCGGTCTCGAAGTCCCCGAGCGTGCGCAGTGGCTGCGCGTCATGCAGCTGGAGATGTCACGCCTGGCCGCGCACCTGTTCGC
>JBDLII010000108.1:0-7616 GCA_039714995.1 Pseudomonadota bacterium | reverse complement strand
GAGGAGAGGAACTTGATATCCTGCACCTTGCGGACGGCATCCTCCAGCGGATCGGTGACCTTCTGCTCGACATCGAGCGCGGCGGCTCCGGGCAGGATGGTGGTTATGACGATCCAGTTGAAGTTGATCGTCGGATCCTGCTGCCGCGGCAGCAGCTGGTAGGAGAGCAGGCCGACGACCAGCACCAGCACGAAAGTGAGATTGGCGAGAACGTGGTTGCGCAGCAGGATATCCCACATGGCGGACTACTCGTTCGAACCTTTGCGTGCGTCGCTGATCTCTTGCTGCCGCTGTATGGCGATTGTATCCCCGTCACCCAGGCGTTGCCGTCCCTCGATGATCAGAAGGGTCTCGGCGGGCAGTTCGACCACCGCGGGCTGCCCCTCGATGGCGCCTGGCAGAGGGTGAAACATGGCCTTGTTGCCGTCGGCGAGAAATATGCCAAGCTCTCCGCCGCGCCTGACCAGGTAGTTGGCGGGCAGTTCGTGCGCTCCATCCGTCCAGCGCAGCCTGCCGGCGGCACCGATTGGCGCACTCGCTTCGGCAAATATCAGCCGAGCTTCACGAGTGCGGGTGCGCGCGTCGATCACAGGTACGATCTTGCGCATCACCAGTCGATAGCGCTGTGCGAGGTGTTCAAACCAGAGTTCCTTGCTCGCCAGCAGCGATTCGGCTTCCCGGTCCCGCAGCCTGGCGGAGACCTCGATGTCATCCAGCTGCACCAGCTTCAGGATCGGCGTGCCGACGGTGGCAAAACTGCCACGATTGGCCAGCCGCTCCACCACCACGGCCCGGAATGGTGCCTGGATATCGCAGTGCTGTACTTGAAGAGCCGCCTGGCGCTGCGCCTCCTGCTGGATGCGGTGCCTGGCGCTGTAGCTCTGCCATTGACTCCTGCGCTCCTCGACGCCTTCGTCGCTGATGCCTTTTTTCTGTTTCAGGCCTTCGGCGCGCCGCAGTTGCGCGGACGAGAACTCCAGTTCGCTGGTCAGCTGCTCCATACCTGCCTCGGCGGCGGCTTGCAGGGAGTCATAACGGCGGCAGTCGAGCCGCACCAGCAGTGCGCCGGGTTCGACGATGTCGCCGACCCTGACCGGGATCTCCTCGATGCGCGCATCGATCTCCGCCGCCAGGGAGGGGTGGTTGCGCGCAATGACGGTGGCCGGCGCACTGTTCACCGGATGCTGCAGCAACTCGCCGACGGCAGCCGTAGTGACAGGGATGGCGGCAATTGCAGCGGACGCTGCGATGCTGGCCAGCAGGGCAAGGAGACGGATGCCGTTCATGCTGTTGACTCCTGCTGACAGTCAGCATGCAGCATCTCATCCCGCGCAGCATCCGGCAGCTGCAGATGCGTGGCAAGCAGCTGGTCGCGCTGCTCGCGAAGATAGGCCAGCTTGGTGCGCAGTGCGGCCTTTCCCATGCCGATGGTGAAGTCGATGCCGGTTGTATGCCTTGGGCAGCCGGACAGCGATTCGAGATACTCCAGTTCGTGGCAGTAGTAGGTTTCAATCTCGGCAAGTTTCTGCCTCAGTACATCGGTTGGCAGCAGATGGGCGAAAAACAGCAGCACCAGGAAATCCGAGCTGAGCTGCTCCGAGGCGGGCGTCTGTGCGAGTTCCTCAATAAAAGCGCTACGGCCGCTGTCGGTCACCTTGTAGAGCTTGCGGTCGGGATGCTTCTCGCCGGCCTCCACGTGCAGATCGACCAGCTCTTCCTGCTCCAGTTGTTTCAGCGACGGATAGATGGAGCCGAAACTGGCGCCGTGAAAGTGGTTGAAAGCCGCTTCGAACAGCTTCTTGATATCGTACCCGGTGGCGTCTCCGAGACAGAGCGCCCCCAGGCAAAGGGTCTTGACACGCATGCTGACAGCCTATGCACAACGGATATATATCAGTGTGATATATATCGATCCAGCTGTCAAGGAAACAGTCGGGTTACACTCCGCTGCGCTTTGTTAACCCGACCTACATGATTTGTCCCTAGCCCCTCCCCTCAGGGAAGAGAGGCGGGGTGAGGGAAGATTAACCCAGCATTAAAACAGCAGTCCGTGCGCATAGCCCGTCATGCCAAGCAGCATCGGAAAGGCCAGCGCCGTGTTGGTGCGCGACGCCATCAGGGCGACGCTCTTGGCCTTGGCAATTTCCTCCGGTGTCGCCGGCTTGATTCCGAGGATCTTCTTTTGGTTCGGCCAGATCAGCACCCACACATTGAACAGCATGATGGTTCCCAGCCAGGCGCCCATACCCAGCACCGCCATGGGCCCGTCGAAGCTGAAGTTGTTGAAGGTGAAGGCGAGGTGAATGCCCTGGTGGCCGCCGCCGACCTGCGCCAGGCCGCTGACGCCGGTCAGCCATGTCAGCACGGCTGCCCAGCGGAACCAGAACAGTGCGCGCGGCGCCACATACTTGTTGATGGCGGCCGGGCCTGGGCCGCTCTCTCCGTCCGCGATCGCCTGGCCGACGGCTGGCACCTGTACCGCGTTGAAATAGAACAGCAGCCCGACCCAGGCGATACCGACAATGGCGTGCGCCCACACCGTGATCTCGATGATGTTGAGAGTAAAGCCGCCGCCGTTGAGCGCCAGGGTAGCGAGTATGGCGAGCAGAATGCCGAGGATGACGGTGCCGCCGCGTGTAGCGAGTGGATTCATCAGAAAAACTCCTGAAAAGTTGAAGATTAAAAAAGTCCGACTATTTTAGTGGGTTATTCTGAGATTTCAATGCGCATTTTTCAGCCTGACCCAATCCGACGGGATATAACGGCTCGACTTGCTGATATTCCACGCTATTTGTTACTGTCCATTTTTCACAGTCAGGTGTTTGTGCCATGCTTTGAGTGCATAGATGAGTTCGTCTGGGCGTGTGGTGGATTCGATGCGAAGCTGGCGCAAGGCCCATGCCGTGGTTTTTCGGGGGATGAGCGGGTTTTCACTGTTGACGGCCACCCAGGCGATGATGCCGAGCAATTCGTTGGGTAACTGTTCCCGAGAGTAGGGCTGCATGGCTTTGAGGAGCCATTGATTGGCCAGCTGGTAGAGGAGTCCTGTCTTTTTTGATGATGCCACGAAAGGAGATATTTCTGTGGCTGCCTGCGTCGCAGCCAGCAGCCAGAAGATATCTTCCGGGAGGTTGTACACCGGGCCAAATCCTGCATCGCTGCGTGAATGATAGAGCTGCCCGTCCTGCAGATGGCTGCGCAACAGGTAGTTGACCGTAGCGATGGCATCGTCAAGCAATGCATCATCATTCAGCGGTTGTGCGGCTTCCATCAAGGCAACAGCCGCCTGGGCATTGCTGTCGGTGCGCTTGATGCGATCCAGGGCGGGCGGGTCGAGTGATCCGTCCTTCTGCTTGTAGTAGCCGGCATCAGATACCTGCGCCTGAATGAAACCGCCATTCTCCCTGTCCCACAGCACCTCCCGCAGGTAGCTGCCGCCATCTCTTGCAGCATCCAGCAGGGTCGTGTCCCGGTACATTCTCCCTGCCTGTGCAAACCAGTGGATCAGCCAGGCGTTGGCGTCGAGCATCTTGGCGGTCTCCAGATGTTCGTCGCTGCGATGCGGATCGCGGAAGTAGAAAAAGCCGCCGTGCCGGGGATCATAAAGATTATCAAGTGTTGCCTGTGCAGCGCGTTTCGTGCGGTCAGGCCAGAGATTCTGTTCGAGCATGAATGTCCATGCGCGCGGTGCCGAGCGTTTCAGGGTAGCTCCACTGTCGAGAACGCCGGTGAAGGTCCCGGTTGCCGGCTCATAAAGATCTTCGAGATGTTCGAGCCACTGCGTGATGAATGCCTGGTAGGATTTGCTGCCCAGATCCGTTACCTGCACCAGGGTTTCCGGCTCCTGCAGCTCAGACACCTGACGCATGGCGACGATCTGCTGCAGACTCTGCAGCATGTCGGGCGGGTTCAGGATGCCGGGCAGGCGGGCCAGCAGCTTGCCATCGGCATCCAGAATGACAGTAAAGGGAAGCCCGAAGCCGCGATAGCTTTTCAGCAGATCAGGCCGGGCGTCATAGTTGACCAGGACAGGGACGAAGCGTCGGCGGATGATGTCGATGATCCGCGGGTCACCCAGCGTATCGCGTTCGTAGACATGACACCAGCTGCACCAGGGGGCCTGAAAGTAGACCAGTGCAGGGCGCCTGGCCGCGCGGGAGTGTGACAGCCCCTGGTCGTAGCCTTTGATCCAGGCGATGGTTTCATGATCTGCTGCATTGGCCGATGTCAGCAACAGTAGAGACATGATGCCGGGAAGGAGATGGCGCTGTGTGAAGGTGGTCATTGAGTCATATTTCTCCCCCCTCACCCCGGCCCTCTCCCCGCGGGGGAGGGGGGGAGGCAGCTACAGCCTGACCTGCACCTCTTCGGCCTCCTCCATGATGGCGATGGCCTCTTCGAGGTCGACCTTGTCAGGGTTGTCGCTGCTCTGCTCCTGCAGCCGCGCCAGCAGCTCATCCTGCTCCAAGGTAAAACGTTCGTTACTGCCGTTTTGTACGAAGGCAGCCCAGGGAACGAACATCGTCTGCGGAAAGAGCTGGCCTGGCTGCGGCGAGATGTCGATGTTGATGCCGGCGACGAAGAGAAGATTGCGGTGCTGGTATTCAGGCTCCCTGAGCAGTGAGCGGTAGGCGCGGTCGAACTCAACCTGGGTGTTTGCCAGGGCGGCAGCCAGGGCAGGGGATTCCGCCGTGACGATCGCGGGCATCGCGAATCCGAGGTTGAGCTCCAGATGGTTATGCCCCTCCTCTTCATCATCATCGAACTGCTGCTTGAAGTGAAACAGATCCTGTGAGAGCAGATCTCCGATGGGTGAGTGTTTACCCTCTTTCAACTGGGAGACATCGAGACGCTGCAGCAGCTCAGAATGGATGCGATACCCCTTGCCTGTGCTGAAGACGCGCAGCGGTTCCGACTCTCCTCCAGCGGTGTCCGCGATGATCATTTTATCCAGGTTCAGGAAGAGTCCTCGCTCCCGTTCCTGGTTCAGCAGCTGGTTGTCGATGACGATGATGGGGGTCCCGCCAAGACTGGTGAAATAGATGTTTTCCCGTGCGTACTGGTACTCATTGCGGTACCAGTCGATCGTGCCGCAGATTTTGCCGCAAGAGGTGCTGAGCACCTCGTTCTCCATCTGCAAGCGGCGGTAGCTGCCCCAGCTGCGGGATTCCGGATCATAGCCGACATGGCTCGCCTGGATGATCACCAGGTCCTTTCCGTGGTGGGCGTGCGGTCCGTGGCGGTCGGTGGCGACGATGCCGCCGACCCTGCCATGGTTGAAGGGGAAGGCACCGAAGTGTTTGGCGATCAGAATGATCGGGTAGCCCTGGCTCTCGTCGGAGCAGAAGGCGCGCGACGGCATGATGCGGCCCGTTTCGAAGCCCAGCGATTTGCACAGGTTGTAGAGACGCGGTACGAACTGGCTGTAGCGCATCATGTTGTCGGCGACGTGAAAATCCGCCATGGTGTGTGGCATGAATCAAATCCTCTTGAAGAATACTGTGGCAGATTATCCTGATTTTGCGGGAGAGATAAAGCGCTTTGCGCTAAAATCCGGTGAGAATCGTAAGTTTTCGAGGCTGGTGTTGTGGATAGTGTCGATTCCGCATAGGATGTGCCGGTGTAACGCGGCGCATCCTATGGTCCATGGTCAGTTGCAGTCGAATGAGAATAGATCACCTCAGCTATCCACTGTTGTTTATTCTGCTGCTGAGCGCCTCTGCAGTCGCATCACCGGAGACGGCGGAGAGGCTGCCTCCGCTGCTCGACAGGGGGCTTTTTTTCGGCCCACCGCGGATCAGCGGCGCGCAGCTCTCCCCGGACGGCCGCTGGATCTGTTTTATCAAGCCGTACAGGGGGGTGCGCAACATCTGGATCAAGGGCGCCATGGAGCCCTTCGAGGCGGCGCGTCCCGTTACCGCCAGCCGGCGTCCCATCCCGTCCTGCTTCTGGAGCCGTGACAGCAGCACGCTGTTCTACGAACAGGACAAAGGCGGCGACGAAAATTACCACATCTGGGCCGTCGATCACGCCGCTGCCCGCGAGGGTAAATATTCCATGCCGCCGGCGCGGGATCTGACCCCGCTGCAAGGAGTGCGCACCGTCATCTATTCACTGCCCAAAAATCGGCCCGGGACCATCATCCTGGGTTTGAACCTGCGTGATCCCGGCGCCCATGATCCCTACAGGGTGGATATCGCCACCGGCAAGCGTGAGCTGGTGCGCGAGAACAGGGAACAGATCGGCTCGTGGATCTTTGACCAGGAGGGGAAACTGCGCCTGGCGATGCGGAGCCTGCCCGGCGGCGGCGTGGAGCTCCTCCGCGTGGAACCAGGAGGATTCACCCGCATCGCCGCCGTCACCGCAGACGAGGAGCTCACCCTGCTCGATTGCAGCGATGACAGCAACAGCTGTTATGTCGTCACTAATGCCGGCAGGGAGATTGACCTGCTGAGACTGATGCAGCTGGACCTGGAGAGCGGCGAGATGGAGTTCGTCGAGCAGGATCCGCAGGGGCAGGTGGATTTTGGTACCGCCTCTTTTCATCCCGTCAGCGATGAACTGTTGTTTACCTCATACCTGGGAGACCGCCTGCGCGTCTATCCAAAGACAGAGGAGGCGGCGCATCTGTGGGCGGGTCTGCGCAAGGCGCTACCGGACGGCGAAATTACCTTCGTCAGCGTTGCCGACGACCTCTCGCTGCTGCTCGTCAAGGTCTCCAGCGATGTGGATCCCGGCTCGATCTATCTCTACGAGCCGGAGAGCGGCAAGACCACGCTGCAGTACCGTGTACGCCCGGGTATGCCCACACAGCATCTGGCGCAGATGGAGCCGCTCAGCTTCAGCGCCCGCGACGGCATGACCATCCACGGCTACCTGACGCTCCCCAGGGGCGTCGAACCCAGGGGGCTGCCGCTGGTGATGTACATTCACGGCGGACCCTGGAAGCGCAACTACTGGCGCTCGGACCCCTATGTGCAGTTCCTGGCCAATCGCGGCTACGCCGTGATGCAGGTCAACTACCGCGGCTCCTCCGGTTACGGCAAGCGCTATCTCAATGCCGGCATTCGCGAACATGGCACCGGAGCAATGCAGCAGGACATCATCGATGCCGTCGAGCACCTGAAGCAGAGGGGGATTGCCGATCCCGAGCGCATCGCCATCTTCGGCGGCTCCTTTGGCGGCTATATGACCCTGGCCGGCGTCACCTTCACGCCCGGTCTTTTCGCCTGCGGTATTCCCTATGTGGCCCCCTCGAACCTGGTTACCTTCACCGAGAGCTTCCCCGAATATTGGCAACCCTTTCTTGAAACCACCTGGCACAGGTGGGTCGGCAATCCCGCCGTAGAGGCCGATCGCAACGAGATGATTGCCCGCTCGCCGCTGTTCATGGCCGACCGGATCAAGGCGCCGCTGCTGGTGATACACGGCGCCAACGACCCGCGCGTGCAACAGGGGGAGTCCGACCGGATCGTGACCGCCCTGCGCGACAGGGGCAAACCGGTGGAGTACCTGGTGGCTTCCGACGAGGGCCATGGCTTCAACGGCGCCCGGAACCGCATGGCCATGGCGGCGGCTGTCGAGCAGTTTCTCGCCAGGCACCTGGGTGGCCGCTA
>JBDLII010000107.1:0-7722 GCA_039714995.1 Pseudomonadota bacterium | reverse complement strand
AGAGAGTGATCATCCTGCTTCCCGGCACGATACCTGTCTGCTTCCACTCCTCGGGGCGGCGGATATCGACCAGCGTGGTCTCCCTCTCAAGCAACTGCGTCAGTTCGGCATTGCTGATATTGGTGTAGAGCGGTGCGGATTGCGCTGCATCGGCAGATGCCTTTGCACTCGAGGAAGTAGCACTGTCGCAGGCGGATACGAGAAACAGCAGCAACGGCAGCGTTACAAGCAGGATTTTTTTCATCAAAGCTCTCTGAAATGGTAATGGTTGAAGTGTAGCTGAAATAGATACTCAAAAAGCACAGGGAGTGTGCTGAATTAGGAGAGGGCCGGTGTGAGGGCTCCGGTACGATATGCTGCGCGTTTTCGCGGTCAGACGACCGCTCCTATACTTCATCCAGCAGCATCAGGATCTCGTTGCCGGCGGCATCCAGCGACTCGCCCCAGGTAATAACGCCGTCTTCGTGCCCACCCATGCTGATGGTATGGCCGCGCGGCAGCCCGGCAGCGATAATGCGCTCCATCTCTGTTGCCATCCCAGGCGTTCCATACTCGACGGCCGCATCGGTGACAGCCACTCCGAGTTGCTGCGCATGCCGCCAGAGATCCGGGCTGTGGACATGGATCACCGCTTGCGCTGCGGGCAGCGCCTGGTAAATCACTGCATGCGTCATCGCCTCGGAGGAAGGTTTCACCGGCCCCTGCGCCTGCAGCCGGTTGCGCCGCGGATCGCAATCCGTCACCAGCGCATAGTGTGAGGCGTCCATCTGCTGCAGCTGCCCGGTCTGGGTTCCGGTAATGACGAAGGCATGCGGTTTGCCGGCAACCTCGACGCGATGACTGATATTGCCGAAGCCGAGGCCTTCATAGCGCTGCGCATCCTGACCGATGAGACCCAACTGCATCAGGCGCCGGCGCCACTGCTCGATGCCCTCTATCTGCGGATAGTCGAATGCCCCGCCCTGCTCAAAATCAAGCTTAAATTTGATAACGCCTTCTGTTTCACTCATAAGATCGGATAATAGCCCGTTATAGAACCATTTTTTCTGTTAAAATCAACACATTACACTATTTTTACGCGGCCATTCAATCGCGGTCAGAAGACCGCTCCTACACCTCGAGTCCACTTGCTGTAGGAGCGGCCTTCTGACCGCGATTATAGACAAGGTTATTGAGTCGTTACCACTCTACACACTATGTTCTACACACAGGAATATGATGTCATCGTCATCGGCGGCGGACATGCCGGCGCCGAGGCGGCACTTGCCGCCGCGCGCATGGGCGCCTCCACGCTGCTGCTGACGCACAACATCGAGACGCTCGGGCAGATGAGCTGCAACCCCGCCATCGGCGGCATCGGCAAGGGCCACCTGGTCAAGGAGATCGACGCGCTCGGCGGCCTGATGGCACAGGCGGCCGACAGGGGCGGCATCCAGTTTCGCATTCTCAACTCCCGCAAGGGCCCAGCGGTGCGCGCCACCCGCGCCCAGGCGGACAGGCTGCTCTACAAGGCAGCGGTGCGTCACGCACTGGAGAACCAGCCCAACCTCGACCTGTTTCAGCAGCCGGTGACCGACCTGATCATCGACAATGACCAGGTCACCGGCGTCGTCACGCAGATGGATCTCAGGTTCAGGGCTAAAGCCGTGGTATTGACCGTGGGCACCTTTCTCGGTGGACGCAGCCATATCGGCATGCAGAACTACCAGGGCGGCCGCGCCGGCGACCCTCCCGCTAACAGGCTTGCTCAGCGTCTGCGTGAGCTGCCGTTTCGCGTCGACCGGCTGAAGACAGGCACCCCGCCGCGGGTCGATTCACGCTCAATCGACTTCTCGGTACTCCAGGAGCAGCCCGGCGACTCTCCCGTGCCCAGCTTCTCGTTTCTCGGCAAGGCGTCGCACCACCCGCGCCAGATCAGCTGCTATATCACCCATACCAACGACCGCACGCACGCTATCATTCGCGGCGGGCTGGACCGCTCGCCGATGTTCTCCGGCGTCATCGAAGGCACCGGGCCGCGCTACTGTCCCTCGATCGAGGACAAGGTGGTGCGTTTTGCCGACAAGGCGTCGCACCAGATCTTCGTCGAACCCGAGGGCTTGAGCGTCAACGAGGTCTATCCCAACGGCATCTCCACCTCGCTGCCGTTCGACATACAGCTCGAACTGGTGCGCTCGATGAAGGGTTTCGAAAACGCCCATATCACCCGCCCCGGCTATGCCATCGAATATGACTTCTTCGACCCGCGTGACCTGAAGCCCTCGCTGGAGACAAAATTCATCAGCCACCTCTTTTTTGCCGGACAGATCAACGGCACCACCGGCTATGAGGAGGCGGCCGCGCAGGGGCTGCTGGCGGCGGTCAACGCGGTGCAGAAGATCCGCGAACGCGATGCCTGGACGCCGCGCCGCGACGAGGCCTACCTGGGCGTGCTGGTCGATGACCTGGTGACGCTGGGAACCAGCGAGCCCTACCGCATGTTCACCAGCCGCGCCGAGTACCGCCTGCTGCTGCGCGAAGACAACGCCGATCTGCGCCTCACCGAAACCGGCCGTGAGCTGGGCCTGGTCGATGATGAGCGCTGGCGACTGTTCTGTGAAAAGAGAGAGGCCATCGAACGCGAACAGCAGCGCTTACGGACACACCTGGTCAGGCCAAGCGACATCACGCCGGAGCAGTCAACAACACTCTTCAGGGACGGCCTCAGCCGCGAGACGCGCGCGCTCGAGCTGATGGCGCGCCCGGAATTCGACTACCGCACCCTGATGCAGATCAAAGGCGTCGGCCCCGGCGTTGCTGACGGCAAGGTTGCCGAACAGGTGGAGATCCAGGCCAGGTATGCCGGCTACATCGACCGCCAGCAGCAGGAGATCAAACGCACCCAACAGGGCGCCCGGCTGACGCTGCCGGAGGACTTCGACTATACGCAGGTGCACGGCCTCTCCGCCGAATTAAAAGAGAAGTTCAGCCACCAGCGTCCTGCCACCATCGGCCAGGCGGCGCGTATTCCCGGTGTGACTCCGGCCGCCGTATCGCTGCTGGTGATCCACCTGAAAAGAAAGCCAGCCTGACCAAGTTGTTTTTTAGCGTCTTACATCTATCAATATGTGTCAAAACCCCACAATTACTCTCGCCAAGACGCAAAGCTCGCCAAGAAAAGCCTTTGCGGCCTTGGCGTCTTGGCGAGAGAAAGTGATTTTTTCATGCCATGTTAGTCTGGGACCTGATCTCACTAGATCATGATCGATCAGGCAAGCATCCTGGAGAGGGGCGTCGAAGCCTTGGGTATCGATCTCTCGAGAGAGCAGCAGCAACTGCTGCTCGACTACCTTGCGCTATTGAACAAGTGGAACAGGGCGATCAACCTCACCGCCATTCGCGACCCACGGCAGATGGTGCCGCTGCAGCTGCTCGATTCGCTGACGCTGCTGCCGTTCATCCGCAAGGCGCCGCTGCTGGACATCGGCAGCGGCGGCGGCCTGCCCGGCATCCCGCTCGCCATCGCACGACCCGGTCTCGATATCACCCTGCTCGACAGCAACGGCAAGAAGAGCCGATTTCTGACACAGGCAAAAGCGACCCTGCAACTGCAAAATCTCAGCGTGGCAAACACCCGTGTCGAAGCCTGGCAACCGTCGCAGCCACCGCTGACAATTACCTGCCGCGCCCTGGGAAGCCTCAGTCAGATCATCGCCTGGACACAGCACCTGCTGACGCCGGAGAGTGAAATCATCGCCATGAAGGGGCAGTATCCGCAGCGGGAGCTGGAAGAGATCGCTGAGCGGGATCTGGCCATTGTCGTCCACCCTGTCACGATTCCCGGCATTACCGCGGAGCGGCACATCGTCTGTATCAGTGGATTCAATCAGCTGCCGGAATAACCATTATCAAAACCTGTAGGCCATACCGCCGACAAAGATATCGATACCGTTGTTCGGCTGCGAAAGACCGGCATTCGAATAGTGCATGTAGCGAACATGAAAATCCAGGTCACCGCTCCTGATGCCCACGCCGACCCGGTCTTCGAACTGGAATGTGGATGACATATCCCGGCCATCGATGTCGGTTTCAGAGAGCAGCGCAACACCTATACCCGCTTCAATATAGGGCGTGTAGTTGCAGTCACGGCATAAGTGCAGGGCCAAAACAGGAGAGAAGGCGAAAGCGTAAATATCATTCTCCGAGCCATTCCAGTAATTTAACGAGGCCTCGAAATAGCCTGAGAGGGGAACCCGGCTGTTTTCCAGCCAGTGGCTGAAATCCCTGCGCACCCCCAGGCGGTAGATGCCGATATCATCCTTGCTCTCCCCGACATCCACCGCCAGCGAGTAGAGCCCTTCTTCAGCCTGCGCCTGCACGAAAACGCTTTGCGCAATCATCAGAATCATCATCAATGTTATTTTTTTCATCACGCTCCGGATTTCCTCTCAGGTAAATACCATGTGCTTCTTCGGCACATATCAGGTCAACAAACAGCCGTCATATTACTCTCAAATTGCATTGACTGCTGACGGAATTCCACGCCCTGAGCGGGAATCGGGAACCGGATACCTGGCATCCTCATAAACTCCGCGGGTGATCGCCTCTCCCTGACGTGGTAGAGTCAACCATCAGAAGCGTGCCGACCCGGCTGCTTCACCCTCCCGAGGAAGACAGGCTGCGCATGCATGCATTTCACCTGGTGATGATCAAGCCCTCCCACTATGACGATGACGGCTACGTCATCCAGTGGTGGCGCTCGGGGATGCCCTCCAACACCCTGGCCACGCTGCAGGGCCTGGCGACTGACTGCGTCGAGCGGCAGGTGCTGGGAGAGGATGTCGAGATCAAGCTGACGGCCATGGACGAGACCAACATCCGGGTGCGTGTCGACAAGCTAACGCGCATGATCAAGAGAGACGGCGGCAGAGGCCTCATCGCCCTGGTCGGCGTGCAGTCCAACCAGTATCCGCATGCCCTGGACCTGGCGCGCAAATTTCGCGAACACGGCATCCAGGTCGCCATCGGCGGCTTTCACGTCGGCGGCGTGCTGGCGATGCTGCCGGAGCCGACCCCGGAGCTGCAGCAGGCACTGGACCTCGGGATTTCACTGTTTGCCGGCGAGGCCGAAGAGGGACGCCTGGACAGGGTGCTGCAGGATGCCTGGCGCGGGGAGCTGCAGCCCATCTACAACTACATGGCAGAGCTGCCGGAGATGGAGAATGCACCGACGCCGTTCGCCCCCATCGAGACAGTCACGCACACCGTCGGCGGCCAGGCCAGCTTCGATGCAGGCCGCGGCTGCCCCTTTTTGTGCAGCTTCTGCACCATCATCAATGTCCAGGGGCGCAAGTCCCGCTACCGCAATGCCGACGACGTGGAGCGCATCATCCGCGATCACCTGGAACAGGGCATCAAGCGCTTCTTCATCACCGACGACAACTTTGCCCGCAACCGCAACTGGCGGGCCATCTACGAGCGCCTGATCGAGCTGCGCAAACGGGAGGGCCTCAAGTTCAACCTGGCCCTGCAGGTAGACACCATGTGCCACACCATCAAGGGCTTTGTCGAGATGTCCGCGCAGGCGGGAGTCAAGCGGGTATTCATCGGCCTGGAGAACATCAACCCGGACAGCCTCAAGGGCACGCTAAAGAAACAGAACCGCATCGAAGAGTACCGCAAGAACCTGCTGGCGTGGAAAAAGGCCAGGGTATTCACCATCGCCGGCTACATCCTCGGCTTTCCCGGCGACACCCCGGAATCCATTCTGCGCGACATCGAGATCATCAAGCGGGAGCTGCCCATCGAACTGCTGGAGTTCTTTTTCCTCACCCCCCTGCCCGGCTCCAGGGACCACAAGGATCTGGTCGAACGGGGCGTCGCGATGGATCCCGACCTCAACAAGTACGATCTCAATCACGTGGTCACCGCCCATGACACCATGTCACAGCAGGAGTGGGAGGACGCCTACCGCAAGGTCTGGGATCTCTACTATTCGGACGCGCACGTCGAGACCCTGATGCAGCGCGCCATCGTCAATGGCATCAGCCCCGGCAAGGTGCTCGGCTCGGTGGTGTGGTTCTATGCCAGCATCGTGGTCGAGGGCGTACACCCGCTGGAGTCGGGCTATGTCCGCCGCAAATACCGCCGCGACCGGCGTCCGGGGCTGCCGGTGGAAAGCCCGCTGGTGTTCTACCCGCGCTTTATCAAGGAGTTCTTCACCAAGCACTGGTTCATGCTGCGGCTGCTGTTGAAATACCACCGCATGCGCAAAGCCCTGGACGCCGATCCTGAATCCAGAAACTATACCGACCAGGCATTGACCCCGGTCAGCGACGACGAACAGGATGCATTCGAACTCTACGGCATGGAGGCAGGCCAGCCGACGGCAGAGACACACGCCAAGGTGTCCTGAAACACCCCCCATAGCTGCCTTCCCAGACGCCATGAGTGTTATTTTATGCTCTGGACACACTGTACCTGGTTGTTCTATCTCCCTCACCCTGACCCTCTCCCAAGGGGAGAGGGAACTCTGGCTCATGGTGATGCGAAGATATGGTAGGCGGGGTTGTCGCTCTCATCCCAGTAGCGGTACCCCAACTCATCCATCGATGTCATAAACGCCTTCTTCTCCTTGTTCGTCTGCAGCTGAATGCCGATCAGCACCCGCCCATAGGCGGCGCCATGATTGCGGTAGTGAAACAGGCTGATATTCCAGCGTGTGCCGACCTGGCTCAAAAAGTCCAGCAGCGCCCTGGGACGCTCCGGAAACTGAAAACGAAACAGCTTTTCATGCGTCACCTGCGGCGCATGACCGCCAACCATGTAGCGGATATGCAGTTTCGCCGTCTCGTTATCTGTCAGATCGGTCGCCGTATAGCCATGCTCCGCCAGCAGCTGCAGCAACTGCAGCCTCTCTGCGTCGCCGTTGCCGAGTTCGACGCCGCAAAAGACGTAGGCATCTGCCTCATCGGCATAGCGGTAGTTGAATTCAGTGATGCTGCGCTTGGCCAGCAGGCTGCAGAATTTCAGAAAGCTTCCCGGCACCTCCGGAATATGCACCGCGATCAGGGCTTCGCGCTGCTCGCCGATCTCGGCCCGCTCGGCGACATTGCGCAAGCGGTCGAAATTCATGTTGGCGCCGCTGACGATAGCGACCAGCTTTTCACCGGAAAGCTTGTTTTCGTTCACATAACGCTTCATGCCGGCAGTCGCCAGCGCACCGGCCGGCTCGGCAATCGAGCGGGTATCCTCGAAGATATCCTTGATGGCGGCGCAGATCTCATCCGTGGAGACCAGCACCACCTCGTCGACGAGCCGGCGCGAGACGTGAAAAGTCTCTTTTCCGATCTGCTTGACAGCCACGCCATCGGCAAAGAGGCCCACCTGTTTCAAGGTCACGCGGCGGCCCGCCTTCAGTGCGCGATGCAGCGTCGGCGTATCTTCGGGTTCAACCCCGATGATCCTGGTGTTTGGACAGATCTCCTTGACGTAGGCCGCCACACCGGCGATCAGACCGCCGCCGCCGACCGGCACGAACAGGCTGTGGATCGGCGCAGCATGCTGACGCAGGATCTCCATGCCGACAGTCCCCTGACCGGCGATGACATCGACGTCATCGAAGGGGTGTATGAATGTCAGTTTTCTCTTTTTTGCCAATACTTCAGCATGCGCGCAAGCCTCGTCATAGGAGTCGCCGAACAGAATCGCGGTGGCGCCGAAGGCCTCGACCGCCTCGACCTT
>JBDLII010000106.1:0-7946 GCA_039714995.1 Pseudomonadota bacterium | reverse complement strand
TCGCCACAGCGATCCGCAAGCAGTGGCCGCATGACAGCTGGCGTGATCTCGCGACGCCAGGCCGTTTGAAAAAGGCCGAGGCGCTGTGTGAAGAGCGGCAGCGCAGGTCGCAGCAGAACGACCTGCTCGACTGCCTGCAGCTGGCTGACAAGGCGAGGGTGCTGTTCAGTGATGCGCAGATACTCGCTCAGTTGGGATACAGCTCCAGGTCGGAGGCCGACCGGGCAATCAAGCAGGCCGAATCACTGCGCAACAACCTTGCACATGGGCAGAGCATCATCGCCTACGATTGGCCGTCGATCGTCAGGCTCACACAGCGGGTGCAGCGGGTGATGGCGAATCTTTAAATTACGGTATCTATAATACCCAGTGCATTTTCGACGCATTGTCATCTCGACCAAAGGGAGAGATCCTGAAATCCAGTATTTCACGGAAGTTCATAGACTTCTCCCTTTGGTCGAGATGACATGTGATGCCGATTGCTGAAGCTGGTGGCACATTGATGATTGCCGCCTATGGGTTAGAATAGCTCCATCTGTTGCAGGCGCCGGCGTCATTTCCCTGCACAATGGATATCTTCCTGACAGGCACAGCGATGCATTCAACATTCAAACGTCTCCCCCTTGTCCTGATGCTTGCTGCTTCAGCAGCACTGATGACCTCCTGCGCCACTATTGGCAAGATCGAGAACCGGCCGCTGCAGCATGTGCCGGATACGCCGCATGGATACAGCATGGAACAGCATGGCAGGGTGCACGACAGGGGGGAAACCGAGCTTGTGCTGGCCTTTTCGGGCGGGGGCACCAGGGCCGCAGCTCTCTCTTATGGCGTCCTGAAGGAGTTGCGCGATACCACCTTTCTCGCCGGAGGCCGGAATCAGCGCATACTCGACGAGGTGGATCAAATCAGCTCGGTCTCCGGCGGCAGTTTCACGGCGGCTTATTACGGGCTGTTTGGCGACCGGATCTTCGATGATTTCGAACAGGTATTTCTGAAAAAGGATGTGCAGGCAGCCCTGAAAGACCTGGTGTTGAGCTTCACCGGCTTCGTCGGCCGGGCGGTCAAGGCGACGAGCCGCACAGAGGAGGCGATCAGGTACTACGACAAGAACATCTTTCACGGGAAGACCTACGCCGATCTGCAACGCACCGATGGCCCGCTGATTCTTATCAACGCCTCGGACCTCAACGCCAGGAGCCAGTTTGTCTTCGTACAACCGCAATTCGATGTTCTCTGCTCCGATATCTCCTCGTTCAAGATTGCCAGGGCTGTCGCGGCATCGTCCGCGGTGCCGATTCTGTTTGAACCGATCCTGATCGAGAGCAATCCAGACTGCTATGGCGCCAAACCGTTGTGGTTGCAACGGGCGGAACAGCGCGCCAGACACTCCGATGATGAGCGCCTGAATGCGTATGTGAAGAGCATGAATTACTACATGGAGCATCCCGACAGGCCCTATGTCACCCTGGTCGATGGTGGTGTGACAGACAATCTTGGTGTGCGCACCCTGCACCGGGTCGCCCTGCTCAGGGGTACTTCCAGCGATAGCTACAGCCATCTGAGGGGTAGTGAACACGTCAAGCGTATTGTGATTATTGTCGTCAACGCCTCGACGACTACGCCGACGGATATCGGCAAAAGCCGCAGAATGCCCTCCATTGGCAACAGCTTCAACGCGCTGACCGATATGCAGCTGCATCTCTACAACACCGAAACCAACGAACTGGTGAAAAGCGAGATAAAAAAATGGGCCACAATGGTCACGCCAGCAGGCCATCCGATTACGCCCTACTATATCGAGCTGGATTTTCAATCCCTGAAAGACCCACACGAAGTCTCCTTTTTTAACAGCATTCCCACCAGCTTTTCACTGGAAGGCGAGCAGGTCGACCGCCTGGTTGAACTCGGTGGGCGGCTGATGCGCGAGCACCCTGAATACCAGAAGCTGCTCAGGGATATGGGAGCGACAAAACTCTAACGTTTCAATGACCCCGAGCAGGAAGCAGGGGCGAGGATCCGTAGGGGGGGATAAGGCGTCTTTTTGCCGCATCCACCATTGTGACTGAATCATGGTGGATGCGCTGTCGCTTATCCCCCCTACAAACTGAGCGCACCGTAACCCAATACCCTTTCAGGAAACAGCTATGGCTGAAAATCAATTCACACTTCTCGGCAAGCGGCGCTTTCTGCCGCTGTTCATCACCCAGGCGCTGGGAGCATTCAACGACAATGTCTTCAAGAACGGCATACTGTTCCTGGTCACCTTTGTGCTGGCCGATCGCTCGGGCCTGAACGCGCCGCTGCTGGTTGCCATTGCCGGCGGCATCTTTATCTTTCCCTTTTTTCTCTTTTCAGCCACAGCCGGGCAGCTGGCCGAGAAGTTCGACAAGGTGACGCTGATCCGCCTGCTCAAACTGACGGAGCTGGTACTGATGATCGCCGCCGGCATCGGCTTCATGCTGCAAAGCGTCTGGTACCTGATGGTGCTGCTGTTTCTGATGGGCACCCAGTCGGCCTTCTTCGGCCCGCTCAAGTACAGTATCCTGCCGGAGCAATTGAAAGCCGGGGAACTGCTCGGCGGCAACGGCCTGGTGCAGGCCGGCACCTTTCTTGCCATCCTGCTCGGCACCATCGCCGGCAAGGTGGTGCTGGAGCAGAACGGCGCCATGCTGGTGTCGCTGCTGATCATCGGCGTCGCGGTGGCCGGTTGGATCGCCAGCCGCTTCATCCCCTCGACCGGCCCCATGGTTCCGGATCTGAAGGTGGACTATAACGTCTTCACCTCGACCTGGGAGATGCTGCGCTACGCTCACAGTCAAAAAGAGATCTTTTTGATCATCCTGGCGATCTCCTGGTTCTGGCTCGTCGGCGCCACCTTTCTCACCGAAGTGACCCCCTTTGCCAAGGATGTGCTCGGCGGCGACCAGAACCTGGCGACGCTGTTGCTGATGCTCTTTTCCATCGGTGTGGCGCTGGGCTCATTGCTGTGCAACAGCATGCTGAAGGGCGCAGTGCATGCCACCTTCGTTCCGCTGGGAGCGCTGGGAATGACGCTCTTTGCCGTCGACCTCTTTTTTGCCAGCCGCGCCTTCACGCCTGACAGTGCGGCGCTGCTGACGATACCCCTGTTCCTCGACAGCCTGCAGGGGTGGCGTGTGGTTGCCGATTTCCTGCTGATCGCCATCTCCGGGGGCATCTATATCGTTCCCTTGAATACCCTGCTGCAGCACCACAGCCAGGCGGGACATCGCGCCCGCAATATTGCCGCCAACAACATCTTCAACGCCCTCTTCATGGTCGTCTCGGCGCTGGGAACGGCGCTGCTGGTGTCGCTTGAACTGACCATTCCGCAGATCTTCCTGGTCATTGCGCTACTCAACGGCATGGTGGCCATCTACATCACCCGCCTGCTGCCCGGCGCGCTGGCGCGCGGATTCGTTGCCTGGCTGCTGCAGATGTTCTATCGCGTCGAGGTCACCGGGGTGAAGAACCTGCTGGACGCCGGAGACAGGGTGCTGATCGTCGCCAACCACCAGTCGTTTCTCGATGCAGCGCTGATCGCCGCCTATGTGCCGGAGGACCTGACATTCGCCATCGATACCTATGTGGCCAGAAACAGGCTGGTGAAGTTCTTTCTCTCCATGGCCAGGACCATACCCGTCGATCCGGTCAACCCGCTCTCGACGCGCACGCTGATCGACGCCGTCAAACGCGGCGAGAAGGTGGTGATCTTCCCCGAGGGGCGCATCACCGTCACCGGCGCCCTGATGAAGGTTTTCGAGGGGCCAGGCATGGTGGCCGACAAGGCGCAGGCCGTCATCGTTCCGGTGCGTCTCGACGGCGCCCAGTACACACCCTTCTCAAGGCTGGCCGGCAAGGTCAAGATCCGCTGGTTTCCAAGGATCCATGTCCACTTCCTGCCGCCGACGCGGCTCGATATCCCCGCAGAACTCAGAAGCCGCGAGCGCCGCAGCCTGGCCGGCCGCCGGCTCACCGAGCTGATGACCGACATGATGTTCGAGACCAGCGACTACCGCCGCACGCTGTTTCACTCGCTGATCGACGCCCGGGATATCCACGGTGCATCGCATACCGTGCTGGAGGATATCAAGCGTGAACCGGTCAGCTACCGGAAACTGCTGATCGGCAGCTTTGTTCTCGGCCGCGCCATGGCGCGCGAGACAACCGCCGCTGAACATGTCGGCCTGCTGCTGCCCAACACGGTGGCTGCTGTAACGGCTTTTTTCGGCCTGCAGGCGTTCGGACGGGTGCCGGCGATGCTGAACTTCTCCACCGGCAGCCACAACCTGCTCAGCGGCTGCAGCACTGCCGAGATCAGGACCGTTTTCAGCTCCCGGCAGTTCATCGAGGCGGGAGGTTTCGAAGAGCTGGCGGAGATGATCGAGGCACAGGGAATACGCCTGCGCTACCTTGAGGATGTGGTGGCGTCCATCGGTGCGGTGGATAAACTGCTTGGCTTCGTCAGTGGCCAGCTGCCGCGCCTTGCCTACCTGTTGAACTGCAGGCAGCGGGTTGCGCAGAGCCCCGCCGTGATTCTCTTTACCTCCGGAACCGAGGGCCATCCCAAGGGGGTGGTGCTGAGCCACGTCAACCTGCAGGCAAATCGCTACCAAGTGTCGGCGATGATCGACTTCGGGCCGAAGGATATCGTCTTCAACGTGCTGCCGATGTTCCACTCCTTCGGCCTTACCTGCGCCACCCTGCTGCCGCTGCTCTCCGGCGTGAAGGTCTTCCTCTACCCCTCGCCGCTGCACTACCGCATCGTTCCCGAACTGGTGTATGACAGCAACGCCACGATGATGTTCGGCACAGATACCTTCATGGCCGGCTACGCCCGCTTTGCCAATCCCTACGACTTCTACAGCCTGCGCTATGTCTTCACCGGTGCCGAGAAGCTGAAGGATCAGACGCGCAGGCAGTGGAGTGAACAGTTCGGCGTGCGCATCTTCGAGGGTTATGGCGCCACCGAGACCTCGCCGATCCTCTCGCTGAACAGCCCGATGTACAACCAGGCGGGCACGGTGGGTAAATTTGTGCCGGGGCTGGAGTATCGCCTGCAGAAGGTCCCGGGCATCGAGGAGGGCGGCCGCCTGGAGGTGCGCGCCCCCAATGTGATGCTCGGCTACCTGCTGGCCGAGGCTCCCGGAAAACTGCAGCCGCCGCCGGGGGGCTGGTATGACACCGGCGACATCGTCTCTGTCGACGAGCTGGGCTTCATCACCATCCAGGGGCGCGCCAAGCGCTTTGCCAAGGTTGCCGGCGAGATGGTGTCGCTGGCCGCGGTCGAGGGCATGGCATCAGAGCTGTGGCCAGAGCATCAACACGGCGTCGTGGCTGTCCCGGATGACAAAAAGGGCGAGCAGCTGCTGCTGGTGACCAGCAACCCGGATGCCGACCGCGACGCGATTGCCAGGTGGGCGCAGCAGCAGGGTGTCGCCGCCATCGCGGTGCCGGCAAATATCCAGCACGTCGACGAGCTGCCGCTGCTGGGTACCGGCAAGACCGACTTTCGCGCGCTGCAGCAGTTGGTGGAGGAGCAGAAAATCTGACAGGTAGCCATTCATCCCGACAGAGGATTCGTATCAGGAGTTGGAGTTTCGCTGGATTACTCCGGCCGTTGGCAGGTCTCTTCGATGAACTCTCCATTGCAGATCCGTCCGTCCGCCAGCGGCGCAATGCCGTCCGGCTCAGCTGCCTGTAGCGCCGCAATGACCAGATCCCGCAGCCTGGTTCGCGGAGTCCCGGGATCGACCAGCATGTCGGGTGTGAGCATCAGATAACCGTCCTGGTCGCCCTGACTGTCGATCAGATAGCGATTTGTCACGGCAAGGATCTGTTCATCATCCGCCAGCTGACGCGGCCCGTCTGGTGTGTGCAACCGCAGCCTGTCCACAAGCCCCCTGCCGGGATGATGACGAAAATCGAAGCCGCTGATCTGCAGCCAGTGTCCGTTGCCTGACCACTCCTCGACGGAGCGCGCCACGATCTGCTTCAGCCGGGCTCCGGTGATGCGGATCAGGACCAACTCGTTCGGATAGGCGAACAGTTCGTCGAGAGTCCTGCGTGTGATCTCGCTGCCGGCCGCGATGTTGCGGTTGAGGCGCAGACTGCCCGAATTGATGAAGGCGACCTGCGCCCCCTGGCTGCGAAACGTCTCCAGGGCAAGGTCCATGGCCCAGTTGCCGAGATTGGTCGCGAAGCGGCGAATGGTCAGCTCTTCGGCCACGAGTTCGACCTGCGTTCTGCCGATTACCTTGTCAAGGCACAGCTCTCCCAGCCCTTTCTCCTTACAGTATTCATGCTGGTAACGCGCTTCCCAGAGTATTGTTCTCTCTGCAACCACGGGATCAGGCTCGACTTCACCGGGAATGATCTGAAAACGGTGCTCCACCAGCGGCGGCTTGTCCGCGCGCGGTGTGATCCTGGCAACGGCGGCGCTGACGGCATCGGCGTCCGCCTTGATTGCCAGCCGCCCTTTGATCTCCGCCGTCTGGCGGTGGTGTTCGTGCCCGCCGAAGATGATGTCCGGTCCGTCATCGCCCAGGCGACCGAGCAGCTCCTTGTCGTTGTCCATGGTCAGATGTGTCAGCGCGATGACCAGCTCGGCGCCCAGCCCACGCAGCTTTGCTGTCATTGCGCGGCTTGTCTCCACATAGTTGCCGAAGCGCTCCACATAGGCCGGGTGCTTGGTGTCGATGGTGATGCCGAAAAGCCCCACGCGGGTGCCGTTCACATCAATCAGACGGTAGGGATGCAGGTTGTGGCCCTGCACCAAAGGTGCGCCATGGTCATCATGCCTGAATTCGACGTTGGCGCTGACCCAGTCGAACTGGGATGACTGGATGCGGTCGCTAACCAGACGGTGGTGCTTCAGCCGGTCCTTGTCGAATTCGTGGTTGCCGAAGGTTACGAACATCAATGGGTCGTGGGCCTCTGCATCACCGTCGAGCCGGTTCATCAGGTCGATCATCTGCTCGCCCTTGAAGCGGCGGCTCAGCAGTGAAGGAAACAGAAAATCACCGGCATGCAGCACCAGGACCTTGCCATGCTCCGCCTCCAGTGTGCGGCGCAGCGTGCGCATACCGGCCAGATTGTCGAGCCGGTAGACATCGTTGATCAGCAACACTGTGACCGGGGACCGGGCCTGCGAATCAGGTTCTGCATGCAGCGATGCAAGCGGAAGAAAAATTCCTGCGAACAGCAGCAGCGAGGCAGTCAGCCGTCTATGCATTGGTCTGATTTCCCATTGTTGTTATCCGGTTCGGGCAGCATTTTTCGTGGATAAGGTATTCCTTTTGCCGCATTGGATGGGGTTACTCTTCCTTTCCTGTTCTCCAGGATGACGCTGCTGGTGACTGCAGACACCGTGACCATCAATGAACACCTTCTGACGAAGCGTGAATTATGCATCTTCGAGGGTTACGGTGCCACTGTGACATCGGCGATCCGCTCGCTGAACAGCTTGATGTGCAACCAGGCAGGTTTGGTTGGCAGGTTCGTGCCGTCTCTGGAATACTTACAGCTTGCAGCAGCTGGTGGGGCAGCAGAGTGGATGTTTTGGAAATGGATTCGGAGTCATATTTTCCGGATTCATGATAAAATCATCCGCCCACGGAGAGGTACCGAAGTGGCCATAACGGCGCGGACTCGAAATCCGTTGGGGGAGCAATCCCCGCGTGGGTTCGAATCCCACCCTCTCCGCCAGTATTGAGATATAACCAACTGATATATAGTGGATTTATCTTTTATGCCTGGCCAGCTGTCCACAAAGCTTGTCTGCACCCCTAACTTTTTCGCCTTTCAATTGATCTCGATCAATCTCAAATAGAGACGCGATAACCGTCGACGAAGCCATCCAGAAGCAGTGAGCAACAGCAGTCTTTGAAGCCTCCGCCTATAGAGAGTCTGGAGATTTCGCACCACTG
>JBDLII010000105.1:0-7948 GCA_039714995.1 Pseudomonadota bacterium | reverse complement strand
CACTTGACAAGGACTAAGGCCATTGCCTGCGTGCTGTGCCTTGTTGCGAAGCACCACAGTAACGCTGCATCCATCAATTCAACCTTGACGGAGCACTAGTCTCAATAGGGTGAATTGACCACCACGTAGGAGGTGCTACCGCCGGAGTAGCGCGGCTGGTACCAGGTGCTGCCGCACTGCCGGTAGGAGACATTGTTGGTCACTATCGTCTGACAGTTGGACGGCAGCGAATAGATGATGGATCCAACCACTGCAGCTGTCGCGGTCACAGCGGCGGCTGTCGCAACGGGATGATAGTTGCGCCCGTAATAGCCGCCATGGCGGTGGTCCACGTCGATATTGACGTTCTTGTTGATGTTGACGTTCCTGCGGTCGCTGACGTTGACGTTCCTGTTTCTGTTGACGTTGGTATTCCTGTTGACGTTTCTGTTTTTGTTGACGTTTCTGTTGCGGTTGACGTTGGTATGCGTTTTGCCCTTGACACTCCGGTGTCCGCCGCCGCCCCGTCTTGCTTCCGCCGGTTCCGGCAGAGACCAGGCAACGATCATCACGGCAATAGTCGCTAAAGCCAGCACTTTGGATTTGTTCAATAGAGTCATCATGCTTATTTTCCTCGAGTTGCTGCTCCCGGATTAGTCCGTGACAGGGTTGAAAGAGATTTTGGTGTCACCCTCCTTGGGGCTATACGCGAAGGCCTTGTCATCCGCAGCTGCAGCGGTATCCCACTTCATCACAGCGACATGCTGCGGCTGCTCCTCCTCGAGCTTGGAGGTGATGACCAGCTTCAGCGGCAGCGGCGTGTCACCCTGCTGGATGCAGATCTGCCAGTCGACCTCCTGCTGGCGAAAGGCATAGTGCTCGCACTTGACGCCGTTGACATTGCCGTAGCCGACGATGATCGCGCTTTCAATCTCTCCTCCTGTATCCCCATCCGCGCCCCAGCGGAACAGGTCGACCAGTGGCAGGTTGACGCCAGTCTTGCTTTGCACCGCATCGATCAGTTCGGCATTGGTGCCGGTCGCCGGGATGGTGGCGTAAAACTGGTTGCCGGGCGTCTGCAGCGTGAATGTATTGCCGTCGAAATAGAGGCTGCGATCGCCATAGGGCGAGGTCACGTCTACCCTTAAACCGGCCGGTTTTTTCGCCTGCAGCTCGACGCTCCTGTCGAACTGGATCTTCTGGCCGTTCTCCAGGACCTCATCGGTGCTGGTCACAGCCTGGACCTTGAATGCGTCGAGTGAGCGCAGGTAGCTGCCCATTTTGTTCAGCGCTCGCAGGGCGATCTGCTGCTCTTCGGCATCGTTCATGGCTGCTTCTTCCGCCGGCGCCTGCTCTTCGGCCAGCGCCAGGCCGCTGCTGCCGAAAAGTGCAGCGATGGCTATAGCCTGTCGTGTTGCATGAGTTCTCATCAATGGTTCTCCTCTGGTGTTGATTGTTTGGTCGTTAAAAACTGCTGCTATCAGTTTTTGCAAATCCACTCTACAGTATGTTAATAGAGGTGTATATCGTATAGTGGATAGTGTGCGCCATCAAGCAGAGCGCAACTCCAGCGCATGGTCGGCAAAACCCAGGCCCGCTTCGGCATAGACATTGAAGACCGTTGAAGCGCCGGCATCGAGCAGCGCCGCCTCCTCATCCGGAAATTTCGCCAGCGCCGCGACCTGCCCTGTATAGTGGAACCGCCTGAGATGCTTGAGAATCTCCAGGTTGGCCTGCAGCTTCGGCAGTGTCAGCAGCACCAGTTCCACGCTATGCTCGCTCCTGACCCTGTCCCAGAAATCCGCATCGGTCGGATCGCCCAATACGACGTTGCGCCGCTGTGAATGGTGGCTCGTCACGGTATCGGGGTTGGAGTCAATGCCGAACACCTTGCAGTCACAGCGTTCGCTCATCCTGTCGTAGGCACCTGTTCCAACCCGGCCCATACCCATGATGATGACGGTGGCGCCCTGGTGTTCAATCTCCTGGTCATCACGCGACCTGGTCTCCCCCTGAAAGCCCCTCCAGAAGCGCCGGTGCTTGAGGTAGAGCAACTCGCCACGGATGTTCAGCGGTGCGGCAACGACAAAGGAGAGCGACAGTGCCACCGCGATGACGATCAACCACTCGCTGCCGATCCAGCCGTTGGAGACACCGACGGCGGCGACGATCAGGCCGAACTCACTGTAGTTGGTGAGGTTCAGCGAGGCCATCAGCGCGGTGCGCGCACGCAGCTTGAAGCGGGTCAGCAGCGCAACAAAGAGCGCCGACTTCAGGAAGATAAAGGGCACCAGCAGGGCGCCGATGAGCAGGCTTTGCAGCGTCAGGCTGCCTGACAGGCCGATGCCGAGAAAAAAGCCGACCAGGAACAACTCCTTGAAACCCAGCAGCGTCTTTGCCATCTCAGACGCCTTCGGATGGGTCGAGATCAGCACCCCCATGGCCAGTGCGCCTAGGTCCCCCTTCACGCCCACCAGCTCAAAGAGTTCCGCGCCGCCAAGCGCCAGGAAGAAACCGTACAGAATCAGCAGTTCACCATGGCCTGTCCGTTGCAGTAGATGATGCAGCAAGGGGCGCAGCAGAATCAGCAATAACAGCAGCAGCGCCCATGCTGAAGGCACCTTGCCCGCGGAGAAGGCGAGAAAGATCACCGCCGCCAGGTCCTGCATGATCAGGATGCCGATGGCGATGCCGCCGTGCAGGGACTTCATTTCGCCGCGCTCTTCCAGCACCTTGACCACGAACACCGTACTGGAGAAGCTCAGGGCGAAGGCGACCAGCAGCGCAAACGGCAGGTCCAGCGTGGAGAACAGCGGCGCGCCAACCAGTGCCAGCAGGTAGATGCCAGCGCCAAAAACAATCACCGTGATGACGATATGCAGAGAGGTGACTGCCCACACGCGCGGGTGCAGCAGGTTTTTCAGGTCGAGTTTCAGGCCGATGCTGAACAGCAGCAGCGTGATGCCCATGTCGGCGATCTTGTCGAGCATTCCACCGCCGCTCACACCCAACAGATTCAGCACGAATCCAGCGGCCAGGAAACCGACCAGCGGCGGCAATCCGATCTGCCTGACGAGGAAGCCGAGAGCAAACGCCAGCGAGACCAGGGAGACATCGGTGAGGGCGATGGAGACCCATTCAAAATCCATTGGCTATCCTGATGGAGTGGAACATGAAGCCAAGGCAGTCTACTGAATTCTTCATAGGTTCGCTATGGAAGTTCTTTTCGAGTCCAGCAGTGTCATTGCGAGCAAAGCGAAGCAATCTCCTATCAATCTATACAATAGATTAGGGAACCTCTGATTAAGTCCCCGGGTTGGGGGTTTGGGGGAAGGGCAAACTGAAAGCCAGTTATAACTCATTGATACTGATCCCTTCCCCCATAGAAAAACTTGCGGGAATGCTCTGGTCCAGTCGCGAAGCGACTTGATCAGAGCTTCCTTAGGAGATTGCCGCGTCGCTACGCTCCTCGCAATGACACGTCAATCAGACTTCGTTCAGAGTCTCCTGGCGCTGTGCAGGAGGGGAATCAGGGCATCATGTATGTTCTCTCGCGGCCCACCGAGACTCTGTAGAGGTATTCGCTGTAAGGCAGGCTCGCCAGAACAGTCGGGCTTTCCAGAGCCCTGGAGGTGGTTGAGAAGAGACACAACGGACTGACCCAGGTATGACGCCGGTAGCACAGTGACTCGGCGCAGTCGATGAAGTCGCCCTGGTCCAGCCTGCGCATCACCAGCGTCTTGCCATCCGGGGTTAATCCGACGGGTGGCATAATAAAGAGAGTGAGCTGGCTGTATGCGACGGCAACTAACAAGACCGGGATGCCGATCGCCAGCAAGACCTTCTTTCTCTTATTTAATTCTGAATACCTGTTGTTTGCCACTCCCTCTGATCCCCATCCCTTCTGTTTATGATTCGTTCTCAATATCCCTGTGCATCATCGCGGTCAGAAGACCGCTCCTACAGCGCTAAGCTGTATCAGATCTGAATGTTAATAGATTTCCCGCTTCACCCGAAATGACAATTTTCAAGCGCCTCCCTACAGCACCAGCAGGCGCTTCACGACCGTGATGATCTCCTTGACAGGCAGCTGGGTGGCGCCGGCGGCAACCAGGGGCAGCAGCGCCGCGGCCGAGACCGGCAGCAGCCCCTCGCGGTTAACAAGGAAAACGGAGAGTTTGCGCACCGTTGTCAGCGCCTTGGAGGGATCGGGGATCTCGGCGGCGGATACCGGCTCGGCATCCCCGGCCGCACTGATGTTTTGCCCCAGCAGTTCACGTTCGGCGGCGCGGTGATGCCGCGTTGCCTGGCTGCTGCAGCTTAGCAGCGTGCGCTCCTTCAGGTCGCTGAGCGGCTTGCGAAAAGCAGCCAGCGGCCAGGTAAACAGCAGCAGCACGATCAGCAGCCAGCCTGCCATCAGGTAGCCATAGGTCGCCATGGCAAGACTCCTCTCCAGCAGTTCATGGGCGACAACCGCGCCCAGCACGCAACTCACTGCGAAGATGAACATCGTATAGGCGTTGGGGTACTGGCCGAGAAAAGCGAGCCCGCCATGGCCGTCCGGGTGTGTTGCCACAAGACGCAGATCGAGAGCCGCCAGCTGACGGAGCAGCAGTGACCAGACGATGAGGCGCCACAGTGACCGCAGCAACAGAAACCAGAAAATCGGACCGCTCACGGCCACGACCCACCATCCAGCCAGGGTCAACGAGTTGCCCTGCGGCGAGAGATGCACCGCCCAGTGAGCCGTCTCCATCTCCAGCAGTCTCGACAGCGTAACCAGAGTGATGAAGAGTGCGAGCGCCAGGCAGATAGCTTCGGCGATAGCTGAATCACGTCGCCTGAGCGCCCTGGTCACGACACTGGCGGCGGCTTCGAATGAGCCTGGAGCCAGTAGCGGCGCCCTGGCAAACTGCCGCAAATGGGTTTGCAGACGCTCCTCGAGCCGCCTCTCGACCAGTATCAAGAGAGCGACAGCAACAAAGAACCTGGCCCAGGCATCGAGATCCAGCAGGTAGGGCCTGTCGGCCGATGAGCCAAAAGCATCACCGGCGATCAGGCTCAATAGCAGCGGCACGCCCCAGGCCAGCCCGACGAACAGCGCGGCTCTTGGTCCTGCGCGAAAGGCCTCTTCACGCAACAGGCCGAGCTGCTGCTGCAGTGCATAGAAGGGTCCGCCGCGAGCGGCAAGAAAGTCGCCGATCTCCCTGTCTTCTGGTTTCATTGCAGCTTCTCCTCGATGTCAGCCAGAATTTTCGCCGGGCCCTCGGCTCCCTTGGTCACTTCGACCAGCCTGGTGGCGTAGGGCAGCGCCTGTTGCCACTGCTGCTGCTGCGTATGCAGGGAGACCATGGCATAGATGATGTCGGCATCATCCGCAGACAGCTCCAGCGCCTTTTTCAGTGCAGCTTCAGCCTGTTGATAGCGCTTCAGCTGCAGCAGCACCAGGGCATGATTGTAGCTGACTCTTGGACGCCCCGGCAGCAGTATTGAGGCCTTCTCCAGCAGGGTCGACGCCTCCGTGTAGCGCTTCTCCTCGCCCAGCAGCAGGCCAAGCGAGTAGTAAACCTCGCCCATGTCTGGCGCCAGGTCGAGGGCTTCGCGAAACTGCGCCTCGGCATCGTGGTTGCGCCCCATACGGTTATAGAGGTTGGCCAGGTTGACCCGTGCCGGGATAAACTCCGGCGCCAGACGAATCGCCTGCCGGTATGCCTGCTCCGCCTTCTCCAGCTGCTTCTGATCTGCGTACATGACGCCCAGGTTCAAATGCGCCTCTGGTGTGTCTGCCAGCGACAGCTGTAGAGACTCATACTCTTCCAGCGCCTTTTCAAAAGCCGCCTGCTGCTCGCCAAATACAAGCGCCGGCATGCCGGCCAGCACCCTGGCCGCCTCGATGCGTACCGCGCGCACCGGATCGTCGAGAAACGGGGCTGCAACCTGGAGGCGGTACTTCAGTGGAATCTGCTCGAGACTGCCGACCGCCGTGGCGCGAATCAGCGGATCAGGGCTTTTCAGGGCGGCCATCGTCGGCTCCAGGGCCGCATGCGCCGGAAACCATGTACGCAGGTGCTCCAGCGCCGTCGCCGCCAGAATCGGCGGTGTCTGCGGATCCCCGGCCAGCGTGGCCAAGGCGCCTTCCGCCTGTGGATCACCGGCGCGGGCCGCCGCGATAACGACTGCGGGATCAACTCCGGCGTCGGCTTTGGCTTCATACCACTTGTCAACGGCAGCCGACGCCCAACTTGCTGATTTGTCATTGTGACAGCCTGTACAGGCATTCGGCGTGCCGATAGCCTCCGTCAGCTTTGGCGACGGAATCCGAAAACTGTGGTCGCGCCGCGGATCGACCTCCATGTAGGTGGTTGCCGGCATGTGGCAGCTGACGCAGAGCGCCGCTTCACCCTCCTGCTTGTGAAAGTGATGCTCCGGCGAGTCGTAGTTCTTCGCCTTCAGCGTCGGGAATTCCGCTCGCGGCGCGGGAGAGTGGCACTGCACGCACAGCGCGTTGCCCTGCAGCTTGACCTTGTTGCTATGCGGGTCATGGCAGTCACTGCAGCGCACTCCCTGGCTAGACATTTTGCTCTGCACAAAGGAGCCGTAGACATAGACCTCGTCGAGGATCTGGCCATCGGCATGGTAGAGACCCGGAAGCAGCGTGGAGGGCATGAAGTCGTCCAGAAAGGGGCGGCCATGGCTGTCGCCGGCGCTTACCGCATGGCGCCGCGAGTGGCAGCGGGCGCAGCTCTCCACCTGGTAGCGGGCATCATTGCCGCTGTAGTCCACCAGCAACCCCATCTCTGCCGGTGCATACTCTTTTCCCTGCTGCGCCTGCCGCGCCCACTCGACGTGCTTCTCACCGGGCCCGTGACACGCCTGGCAGCTGACGTTAATCTCACTCCAGGTGGTGCTATAGCTGTCTGTTTTGGAGTCGTAGTTTTTTTGCAGATCCGTGGAGTGGCACTCGGCGCAGCGATTGTTCCAGTTGTAGGCCCTGCCGGTCCAGTGGAGCGGGTCGCCAGGCTTGGTCTTCTCTTCCGGCAGTAGTTGGAACCAGCGCTGTCCGCCCTCCCCGACGGGCCTGCTGTCCCAGGCGACGGTCAGCGTCTGCAGCCTGCCCCCCGGCAGCTCAACCATGTACTGCTGTAGCGGCTCGACACCGAAAGTGTACTTGATCTCATAGTCCGCCCGCTCTCCCTGCGGGCCTTGCGTGGTGACGTAGTATTTTCCTGACTTGCGGAAGAACCTGCTCTTCTCGCCGTCATGGCTGAACTCGGCATCGTTGAAATCCCCCAGGACGCTCTGCTCGCTTGCCACCTGCATCGCCAGGTCATGATGCGATCCCTTCCATGCCTCGGCTTCTGCAACGTGACACTCCAGGCACTGTGCATTGTCAACAAAACCCTTGCCCTGGAGTCTGGCGGCGGGGTCGGCGGTGGCAACGCCATGCAGCGTCGCAAGGAACAACAGGGCGGAGATATTTCTCATTGGCATCGAGGCTCGAATCGCTGCAACAGAAGAGGCTGTATTAAAGGGGAAGAGTATTGTACATTCTACCCCGATGAAGCTGCCCGGCATCATATCAGCAGGCTTGCTGCGATGCTGAATAATTACAACAGAACTTGATCCCTCAGGAGGTATTCACATGAGCGACGAAAAACGCACTCTCTACATGTCAATCTACTATGTCAATGGCGAAACCCAGACCTTTGAATATGAGCAGCAGCTGCCTGATCACGCCATCTCCGGGCGCATCGACGATGTCCTCAACTCCGGCTATCTGATGTTCGAATCGGAGGAGATCCTGACCGTGATCCCGTTAACCAACGTGCTGCGCGTCGATATCGCCCCGGTCCCGGATGCCCTGCCGGAAACAGTCATCAAAAACGTCAAGTTTCACTCATGAGTAATCATCGACTCAGTTTCAGCTACCTCTCGCAGGAGGATCTGCTGGAGGCCGGCTGCTTCGACA
>JBDLII010000104.1:0-8182 GCA_039714995.1 Pseudomonadota bacterium | reverse complement strand
GATGTCTGGCCGGGTGCTCCTGGGCCGTTTTGTGCTGCTGGCAATCATCAGCGCCATCGTGGGGCTGTTGACCCACTTCGTGTGGGGCCTCAACCAGCAGCAGACGATTTCAGTCACCGTTTTCCTGGTCATCATCCTCTCCACCCTCTTCTTCTGGGACTTCAGACTGGCCATCGCCTTTATCGGCCTGCCGGTGCTGATGTTAACCGGATCCATGGAGATGGAGTGTTTCAAACAGCACTGCTCGCTGGATGTCATACTCTTTCTCATCGGCATGATGGTGGTGGTCGGCGGCCTCCGCGACCTGGGCTTCTTTACCTGGATCATCCAGGGCATACTCAAGATCAGGGGCATGACCGGGCCGCGCTTTGTCCTCATCACCGCGATCGTTTCTGCGCTGAGCGCCGCCGCGGTGGACGAAGTGACCAGCATTCTGTTCATGGCGGCAGTGGTGTTCCAGGTTTGCGATGTACTCAAGGTCAGACCGATCCCCTTCCTGATGATTGCTGTCATGGCCACCAATGTCGGCAGCGCAGGGACCATGCTGGGCAATCCGGTCGGGATTCTCATCGGCAGCCGCGCAGGACTGACCTTTGAAGACTTTATGGTGTGGTCGTTCCCTGTGATGCTGCTGTCACTGCTTGCCACAATCGTCTTTTTAATGATCTGGTACCGCAAGGAGATCCAGCTGCTCAGCGAGCGCATGGAGCAGCGAAGAGGTCATGCCCTGCCACTGGGCCCGACTGTCAGTGTGCCATATATGAAAGGCCTGCTGCTTATCGGCGGCACCATTGGCCTGGTCGCCCTGCATCACCGCATCGAACTGCTGCTTGGCCTGGAGACCAATACTGTCCTCTATATGGCGCCGCTGATCTCCGCCGGCATCGTGATGATCTGGCGTCGGGAACGCGCCCGTCATTACATTGAGCACGATGTCGAGTGGTGGACGCTGATCTTCTTCCTGATGCTTTTTGGCGTTGCAGGCACCTTGCAGTACACGCATGTCACGAACGAAATCGCGTCATCCCTGACCAATCTGCTGGGTGATCAACCGGACACACTGGTACCCGCCATCATGGTGATTGCTGCTATTGGCTCGGCTTTCATCGATAACGTGATCTTCGTTGCGGCATTCATTCCCGTGGTGCAGGAGCTGGTCGGCGAGCCGGGAACCGTGCACCCACTGTGGTGGGCGCTGCTTTTCGGCGCATGTTTCGGCGGCAATATCACGATGATCGGCAGCACCGCCAATATCGTCGCACTGGGCATGCTCGAAAAGCGCTACCGCATGCGCATCAACTTTCTGGAGTGGTTCCGGGTCGGGCTGGGCGCAGGCTTCGTGGCCGGGTTTGTTGCCTGGCTGGCACTCCTGTTTACCGGCCCTCTTATGCCTGGAGTGACAGGTTGATGAGAGACGGGGATGAATCGGGAGAGCGAATTGAGTGACAAAACCATCGCGTTCTCTGCGCTGTTCGCCCCGGACCAGGTTCTTTGTGGTCTGAGCACCGGCAGGCTGGACGATACGGTTCACCAGCTGGTCGCGAGCATCGGAGAGATCGACCGCTCTGTTGATATCGAAGCGGCATACCACCTCGTCCTTGACCGTGAAGGTTGTGGTGTCATGCAACTCCAGGCCGAGGTGGCTGTTGTGCATGTCAGAATCGAAGGATTGAAACAGCTTCGCATTGCACTGGCTGCAAGTCGCGAGGGGTTTGTCTGTTCCCATGACCAACAGGGTTACGAATGCGTGGGTGAGAATTTCGGCCCGGTCAATATTGCCGTGCTGATGATGGCGCCGGCTGACGATCCTGCCATCTATCTGCGAGCTGTTGCCGCCCTGACGAAAATCTGCCAGCGTGAGGGCTTCATCGAACAGGTGTTGCGCCTGAAACACCCCGAAGAGGTGTGGGAGTCATTTGCGAAGACGGGCGAGCGACTTCCTGAATATGTGGAAGCCCGCCACATCATGCGCACAGACTTCTCCAGCCTGCATGTCAGCGACAGCCTGTGCATGGCTATTGACCTGTTTTGCCGGGAAGGAACAGGCGAGTACCCGGTGGTCGATGCCGATGGCGACATGGTGGGCATCGTCAGCGAGGATGAACTCATCCGGCTGTGCCTTCCGGAATACATTACATGGATGGAGGATCTCTCACCGGTTTTGAACTTTGAACCCTTTGCAGAGATACTGCGGCGTGAGAAAAACATGCCCGTGATGGAGATCATGGCATTTGCCGAGCACTACGCAACCGTGGATGAGTCGACTCCGGCCATCCAGGTTGCCAAGACGATGATGCGGCGCGATGTTCGACAGGTATTCGTTGTTCGCGACAAAGAGTTGATGGGTATTATCACTATCCAGGATTTCATTAAAAAGGTGTTGAGAGCATAATGATGCATGGAAGTGATGGATCGGCGTGGGGATACCACAGATGAGAGATGTAAAAATTTTCGTCAACTTGATCAGCGTTCTGATTCTGCTGAACGGCTGCGGCTTTCACCTGCGCAGCGCGCAAACGCTGCCAGAGCATCTGAACCCGCTCTATATCCAGGGGCTGGAGCGTTACAGTCAACTCAACAGAACCCTGCGGCATACCTTTGTCGCCGCGGATATCCGCATTGCCGCGAACAAATCCGGGGCTGCCTCGATACTCACGGTCAGGGACCATGGACAGACGCGCCGGGTGATCACTGTCGACAACACCGGCAAGGCGACAGAGTATTCGCTGACGCGCAAGCTGACCGTAAAACTGGCTGACAGCAGCGGCAACACACTCGTTGACGACCGCACTGTGGGTGTGGAGCGCGACTGGATCGATGTCGGCAAGGATGGCCTGGCCGGTCGTGTCGAAGAGCAACAGCTGCAGCAGAATATGCGCCGGGACCTCGCCCTCTCGATTCTGCGCGTACTTGGCTATGCACTGCAATGAGACTGCGCCCCGAACAACTGCACAACCACCTGCAACAGGGCATCGCCAGTGTCTATCTGCTGAGCGGCGATGAACCACAGCAGCTTCTCGAGTACAGCGATGCCATTCGCCACTCCGCCCGCCAGCACGGTTATGACGAACGCCAGGTCATGGAGGCCACGGGCGGCTTTGACTGGAACAGCCTCGCAGCCGAAGCGGCGAGCATGTCACTGTTTGCACAGCGCAGGATCCTGGAACTGCGCATTCCATCAGGGAAGCCGGGCAGGGAGGGCGCAGCGGCGATCTCGGACTACCTGCAAACGCCCCCGGAAGACACACTGCTGCTGATCATCCTGCCCAAGCTGGAGAAGAGCCAGCAGAGCAGCAAGTGGTTCAAGTCCATCGACCAGTCTGGCGTTGTCATCCAGGTATGGCCACTGAAAGTCGCGGAGCTGCCGGGGTGGATACAAAACCGCGCTCAGCACCATGGTTTACAGCTGAGCCGTGAATCGATCCAGTTCCTGGCGCAGCAAACCGAGGGAAACCTGATAGCCACGAACCAGGAGATCGAAAAGTTGCGCATCACTCACGGCGTCGGCAACATCACGCTGGATGATGTCGCAGCCTCTGCATCCGGCAGTGCTCACTTCAGCGTCTTCGAATTGATCGAGGCCGCGCTGTCAGGAGAGACGGCACGAGCGCTGAAAATGATCCGCACCTTGCGGGCAGAGGGCACCCACGCGGCGATCGTTCTCTGGGCCATGGCGCGTGAAGTGCGCCTTGCCGCCAGTGTCGCCGAAGCTCTCAGCCGCAGGGAGCCACCTGCCGCGGTTTTCAGCAGACAGAAGCCACCGGTCTGGAAGAGCCGCCAGCAGCAGCTCATCAGCGGCGCTCGCAGGCTGCCGTTGCAGGGCTGGTACGGTGTGATGAACAGGCTGGCACGGGCCGACGAAGCCATCAAAAGCAGCGCTGACCCCTGGATCCTGATGGAGGAGATACTGCTGGAGATGCGCGGTGCATAGTACATTGAATCTGGTGTAGAATTTTACTTTAGCATGCAGTAACGCATGCTGTTGCCCGACACAGTCAGGAGCGCCACATGTCTACTCCGGACAGCCTGCCGATGATCATGCATAACGACCCGATAGCCCCTGTTATTTTCGGTGTCACGCTGATCCTGATCGCTGCACTGGTCGGCCGCTACACTGCACGCCATTTCAACCAGCCCACTGTGCTGGGCGAACTCCTGATGGGTGTCCTGCTGTGAAACCTGCTGTATCTGTTCGGCTATGACCTGATTATCATCCTGCGCGAAGGCATCGCCTGCACCAAGGTCGTACAGATCGTGATGTCGGGAGCACCCGTTGCCGAAACTATCTCCTCGGTCATGGATCCGCACACAGCCGCGCTGTTTCTCGAAATTGCACGCGGCCCGCATGGCCAGGATTATCTCTCGATCGCCCAGGCTGTCGATATCTTCTCCCGCTATGGCGTCATTTTCCTGCTGTTTCACGTGGGCCTGAATACCTGCGTTGCAGAGCTGCGGCAGGTTGGCGGGAATGCCATCCGGGTTGCTCTGATCGGCGTGCTGCTGCCCTTCACCATGGGTTTCATAGTGACATGGTTGATTACGCCTGAAGCTCCGCATACGATGCATATGTTTCTCGGCGCCACCCTGGGCGCAACCAGCATCGGCATCACCGCCCGCGTACTCCAGGATTTGAACAAGGAGAACTCCCGTGAGTCTCATGTCATCCTGGGAGCAGCGGTCATGGATGACGTACTGGGGCTGGTGATGCTCTCGATCGTGTCCGGCATCGTGGTCACAGGCAGCATGCAGTTTAACAGCATCCTCCAGACAATCTTTCTGGCGGCGCTCTTCATCACCAGCACCCTGCTGCTTGGACCATATATCATTCGCCTGCTGACCCGCCTGCTCGCCAAGCTCGACGTGATGGAGGCAAAACTCTTTATCTCTTTCGTCTTCGTCATGCTGCTGGCATGGTTTGCCAATCTTGCCGGTCTTGCAACCATTATCGGCGCCTTCGCTGCCGGTCTGCTGCTTCATGAGAAGCATTTCATCGCATGGGGCCGGCGCCATGATCAAAAATATACGATCCAGGAGCTGTTTGCGCCACTCGAGAGCATACTGGCACCGATCTTCTTTGTATTGATGGGAATACAGGTCAAACTGGAGACATTCCTCGACTGGGATGTCATCTTCCTGGCATCCGGTCTGCTCATTGCAGCCATTGCCGGCAAGGTTGCTGCTGGAGCAGGGGCTGAAAAGCGTCTCAACCGCCTCTCCATCGGTTTGGGCATGATGCCACGTGGCGAAGTCGGCCTCGTTTTCGCCTCGATCGGCAAGACCCTTGGTGTGATCAACAGCGCCATGTTTTCAGCTGTGGTGCTGATGGTGATCATCACCACGCTGTCCACACCACCGCTGTTGAAGCTCGCGATGAAAAGAGGCACCCATGAAGGCGTCGATCGCCGGCACAAGAGAATCAAATTGTGCGAATAGGAGCAAAGGAGAGGGTTGATGCTTCCTCGGGCAAACCGGTTCGTTATCTCACACTACCCGTATTACCGGAACTGACAACGCTTGCTTTAGCCGCTTTCAGGTTTTCAACATGCTCGATGAAAGCGTCTGTTGTCTCTTTGAGCAGTTCCAGCTCTTCGATGGACAAATCATCAAGTTGTTCAAGATTGTATTCTATCGTATCGATAATCTGCCTCGACGGACGCTGCAGCGGACGCATGAAATAGGCGGTAACCGTAGACACGATCGCGCCGAAGAAGAGTATGGAACCGAGGATAATCCATATTGCGCCGATGAACTCCGCTATTCCGCTGACCGGCATATCTGCGATGCCGGCAGTGGAAAATGCCGCGATACACCAGTACAGGGCCCTTCCGTAGGAGGTGATTGTGGTGCCTTCCGCTCCACGTTCGGCAATATACATAGCGGCTGCAAAAAGCAGCCATAAGACAACCAATAGAAGAGTCAACTTCAGGATAGGCGTATGTACAACAACGTCCCTGACGAACTTTCTGCTCCTCCTTTTCATGCTTCTGTATTTCGTGCTCAATCCCAATCACTCCTGGCGGATGAAACAGGGAGGCGCTGATCAAGCCGTCAACTGCTTGTCGCTGCCGCCGCAGTGGTTCCTCGCCTTCTCTTCATCCTGGAGGCTTCTACTCAGGAAAGCCTTGTAGGCGGAGGTGCAGCCCAGCGGTACGACGATCATCGTCAGCGGCACGGCGACGATCGGTCCAAACAGCAGCGATACCGCCATGCCTTCGAAGATGGGGTCAAAAATGATCGCCACGGCGCCCGCCATCATCGTCAGATCGGTCACCCAGATGGGACGCATGCGTATCTGTCCGGCCGAAACCACCGCCTCCTGTACCGAAGCCCCCCGGTGCACCTCGTTTCTGGCAAAATCCACCAGCAAAATCGAGTTGCGCACCTCGATGCCGGCCAGCGCGATAAAACCGATCATCGAGGTGGCTGTAAACTCCGCCCCTATCAGCCAGTGGCCCGGAATAATGCCGATCAGCGTCAGTGGAATCGGCGCCATGACGATTGCCGGGTGAATGAAATTGCCAAACTCCCACACCAGCAGGATGTAGATCAAAACCAGCGCGGCGCAGAATGCGATGCCCATGTCACGAAATGTTTCGTAGGTGACAACCCACTCCCCGCTCCACTCGAATCCCGATACCGCATCATCCTTTGGCGCCCCGGTAAGGGTGCCGCTGATCTCAACGCCGTCGGGCGCCTGGTAGCTGTCGAGCATATCCTCAACCGACATCATGCCGTAGATAGGTGCTCCCAGTCTGCCCTCCATCTCGCCCACGACATACTCCATGGGGCGCAGATCCTTGTGGTAGATGATGGGGTCCTCGGCAGCCTTGACGAAACGGCCGACTTCCGACAGGGGGATATTGGCGCCGCTCTGGGTCGGTATCGGCAGATTGGTGAGGCGGCTGACCTGCGCCCTGACGGAGAGCGGCAGCTGGATGACCAGATAGGTCGGCTCCAGTTCCCGGCCGCGCTTCACGTCACCCAGCTTGTAGCCTCCCATGGCCATCTCCAGGTTCCTGTTGATACTCTCGACCGAGACGCCGTGGCGTGTCGCCTTCTCCGTATCCACCTCGAAATGCCAACGCTCGGAAGGGTCGGCCATGTAGGTGTCCACATCGACCAGGTTCGGCGCAGCGATGAACATCTGTTCCAGGTCGCGGGCAACCTGCTGACGCGTGTGATGATCAGGACCGTACACCTCCGCAACCATGGTTTGCAGCACCGGCGGTCCTGGCGGCATCTCGACAACGGCCATGTTGGCGCCATACTCCTCGGCAATCGGCGCCAACAGGCTGCGCACCGACTCCGATATCTCGTGGCTGCTGCGCTCGCGATCGTGCTTGTCAAGCAGCATCACCTGGATATCCGCCTGCCAGGGTTCGGTCCGCAGGTAGTAGTGGCGCACCATGCCATTGAAGTTATAGGGCGACGCCGTGCCGACGTAGGTTTGCAGCGCCGTCACCTCCGGCACGGTGCGCAGGGTTTCAGCCAGCCGTGCGGTAAAATTTGCCGTATCCGGCAAGGTGGTCCCTTCCGGCAGGTTGATCAACACATTGAATTCGGGCTTGTTGTCAAACGGGAGCATTTTGACCGTCACCGCCTTGGTATAGAACATCGATACGGCGGCAAAAAAAGCCACGACGATGCACACCACGAACACCCAGCCCTTGAAACGGCTCCTGATCAACGGCTCGATAAAGGGCCTGTAGATGCGGCCGGTCAGATCCTGGATCGCTTTCTCGCGCCGCTCGGCTTTCTGCAATACATCGAGCTTCGGCCGCATCTTGTAGGCGAACCACGGAGTGAAGACAAAGGCCGCAAACAGCGAGAAGAGCATCGCCACGGAGCCGAACAGCGGGATAGGAAACATGTAGGGCCCCATCATGCCGCTGACAAAGCCCATCGGCAGCAGCGCAGCGAGTACCGCCAGGGTTGCAATCACGGTCGGATTGCCGACTTCGCGCACCGCATCGACCGCCGTGTCAATGCGGGTCTCGCCATCATGTAACCAGCGCCGGAAGATATTCTCCACCACCACCGTGGCGTCATCGACCAGGATGCCAATCGAGAAGATCAACGCAAACAGGCTGACGCGGTTGATTGAATAACCCAGCGCCCAGGATGACCAGATGGTGATCAGTATGACCACCGGAATGATGGCCACGACGACAATCGCGGGGCG
>JBDLII010000103.1:0-8330 GCA_039714995.1 Pseudomonadota bacterium | reverse complement strand
TGATGGCACAACATGTACGGCAAGTCCGCGTGCACGGCATCGTATTTATGTACACTCTTGGGCTATACTTTCCCGATATTTCACGGTAACCATCTCCTCCATGCTGACAGACATCCATGCCTCCCTGCGGCTTGCCGGGCTGACTCTGCTACTTTTGCTGGCTGGCTGCGCCACCCTGCCTGACAATCAACACCGCAGTGAGTCCGAGGCCTTCGCCAATACCGACGACACGGGCCTGGCCATGGTCCTGCACCAGGCAAAAAACGCCCATCCCGGTCAATCGGGTTTCATGCTGCTGAAAGACGGGCTTGATGCCTTTGTGGCGCGCGCAATACTTGCCCGCAGCGCCGAACGCAGCATCGACGTGCAGTACTACATGATTCACGACGACCTGGTGGGCAAACTGTTCGTTCATGAACTGATCAAGGCGGCAGACCGCGGAGTCCGGATCAGAGTGCTGGTCGATGATATCGACCTGCGGGGCCGCACTTTCAAGGCCTCCACGCTGGATGCACACAGGAATATCGAGGTGCGTATCTTCAACCCATTCAGCCGCAATATGGGGCGCCTTCCACAGCTGATCACCCGCTTCGGCTCTGTCACCAGGCGCATGCACAACAAATCCTTCACCGTCGACAATCAGGCCGGCATTCTTGGAGGCCGCAACATTGGCAACGAATACTTTGATGCCGATCCTGCTCTTGCATTCAGTGATCTCGATGTCCTGACGATCGGTCCGGCAGTCGAACAGGTGTCTGACTCCTTCGATCTCTACTGGAATCACCAACTCGCCTATCCCGCCTCCAGACTGTTGCGAAACCCGCCCACGGCCGAAGAGATTCGCGGGGTACGCGAGCAAATTGATGACTTCGCCGCACAACAGCAGGACTCCGATTACATTCAGGCCCTGAGCGGCTCTGAGATGGCGAGGATCAGCAGAAATGGAAAAATCAGCTTCACATGGGGTGATGCCACTGTTGTCGCCGACCACCCGGATAAATTCATCGCTGACAGGGATCAGTCATCCCTGTTTCTCTCCTCGGAACTCGGCCACTTCTTCAAGGACATTGATAAGGAGCTGATCATCTTCTCTCCCTACTTCGTACCCGGAAAAAAAGGCGCCGAGGGGTTGAAGCGCATGAGCAGGCGCGGGGTGCGCATCAGAATCCTCACCAACTCGCTGGCATCGACCGATGTCTCAGCCGTACATGCCGGCTATGCCCGCTACCGCCGGGAACTGCTGCGCGCCGGCATCGAACTCTACGAGATGAGCAACAAGCTCAGCAGAAAAGAGCGCAAGGAGAAAAAAGGCATCAGCGGTTCATCCAAGTCCAGTCTGCATGCCAAATCGTTTATTTTCGATCGTGACAAAGTCTTTATCGGCTCTTTCAACCTGGACCCGAGATCCCACACCGAGAATTCCGAGATCGGCATGGTGATGACGTCACCGGAAATTGCCAACCGCATGAGCGAGTGGTTTGATCAGAACATTGACAAGGTGGCGTTCCGCCTGGAACTCAGGAAAAGTGACACTGGTGGCGAACAGATCATCTGGCATGGCTTGACAGAGGGTAAACCACAGATCTATTACAGTGAACCCAATGTCGGCCTGCTGCGTAGCGCCGGCGTCAGTTTGCTGCGGCTGCTGCCTCTCGAATCACAGCTGTAGACGTAACTATCATTCATTGCTTGTATCTGCGCCGGGTTGGGACCAGCTTCCCTGAAAAGAGTTATTGATAAGTTACGCTGAATCCGTGTGTATCTGTGTTCATCTGTGGTAAAAAATCGTTTTCATCTCGTATCACGCGCTATTCCACAGTAAAATAGTCTGTTATAGATCTATTAACCAACAATGGTGACCCCCATGGCTCTCAGGATCAAGGCGCGCTGGCACGATGATGAAGCAGAGCGTTCAATCGACGAGATCGCCGGCGCCCTGGCCTTCAACGCCTGGCGCATTGCCAAAGAGAAGGCAATCAATCTGCATGGCGAGGATTTCATCTATGAAACGGATGAACAGCGGTTTGCGGTGATGGCTGAATATCTGATTTTTCAGCTCGCAATCATTGACCGTATTGCCGGTGAGCGTTTGCAGATGGATGATGAACTGCGCCGGAAACTGGTGATCACCACCGCCAGAGGGATGGCAAAGCATCTGCAGGACAACATGGCGGACATCTTCGGCCCAGACGACTACATCCAGCCCTTCATCGCCACGATGAACCGGCGGGGCGCCGAGTATCGAGAGTTCAACTTTACCGATGAAGGCCCCTCCTACCCCTTTATGCGCCACCTGGGCTATGAAATCCAGCAGCTGATGGGGGATTCACAGCAGAACCGCTGGGTCATCGACCAGGTAATGGACAGTGACGGCGTGGATGTCTACCAGAAGCTGTCGCGTGCTGCGATGGATCTGTTCGGGTAAATCAAAAAACCACGGAATACACTGAACACACGGAAAGAGAAACCAATGATTCCGTGTCGTCCGTGTGTTCCGTGGTAATCGAGAGAGGTTTGTTTACCCCAGGGCGGCAAAAATCTGGTCGCGGATATCCTCGACACTGCCGACACCGGCGATCTTGTGGTACTTGATCTCGCCCTTTTCCGCCAGACCGCCATAGAAGTTTGCCAGCGGCTCGGTCTGCTCGTGGTAGACGGCAAGGCGTTGACGCACAGTCTCCTCCTTATCATCGTCACGCTGGATCAGCTCTTCACCGGTCTCATCATCCCTGCCTTCGACTTTCGGCGGATTGAAGATAACATGGTAGGTGCGGCCGGATGCCAGATGCACCATGCGGCCTGACATGCGCATGATGATCTCTTCATCAGGGACATCGATCTCGACCACGGCATCAAGTTCGACGCCTGCCGCCTTCAGCGCCTCGGCCTGGGGAATGGTGCGTGGAAAGCCGTCGAACAGAAAACCGTTCTTGCAGTCATCCTCGGTGATCCGTTCCTTGACCATACCCATGATGATCTCATCGGAGACGAGCCCGCCCTCGTCCATGATCTTTTTCGCCGCGACGCCCAGCTCGGAGCCGGATTTGACATGCGCTCTCAGCATGTCGCCAGTCGAGATCTGGGGAATATTGTAGCGCTCTTTGATGTAGTTGGCCTGAGTGCCCTTGCCGGCACCGGGACCGCCCAGCAGTATGATTCGCATTGGTGATACCTCCGTTGAAAAAACCTGTTCATTGTGCCATAAAAGAGGCGGGCAGCCCTATTCGGCAGCTGTATGCAGGAATTGAGGGGGTTTATCAGCATGCGGAAAGAGCGGTTTGACCTACCTTGATGCATGTGACTGCATATGCTGGAAAATCAAGATGCTTACATCGGAAAACCACCGCCAGGGGGGAGCCCTCCCGGTGGCATGCCGCCTGGAGGCATACCACCGGGCGGGAAACCACCGCCCTTCATGCCGCGCATCATGTTCATCATGCCCTTGCCCTTCATCTTTTTCATCATGCGCTGCATCTGGGCGAACTGTTTCAACAACTTGTTGACCTCCTGGATCTTCACGCCGGAGCCGGCCGCGATGCGCTTTTTTCTGGAGGCCTTGATGACAGCCGGGAACTCGCGCTCCTGGGGCGTCATCGAGTTGATGATGGCAATGGTGCGGGCGATCTCCCTGTCATTGACCTGGTTCTTCACCGCATCGGGAACTTTGCTCATGCCGGGCATCTTCTCCAGCAGGCTGCCGATGCCTCCCATCTTCGCCATCTGCTGCATCTGCTCGCGAAAGTCGAGCAGCGTGAAACCCTTCCCCTTGGCGACCCTGGAGGCCAGCTTCTGCGCCTCCTTGTGGTCGACCTTGCGCGAAACCTCCTCCACCAGCGACAACACGTCGCCCATGCCGAGGATTCTTGATGCCAACCGGTCCGGATAAAAGGGTTCTAGTGCATCCACCTTCTCGCCGATGCCGAGAAACTTGATCGGCTTGCCGGTAATGTGGCGAATAGAGAGCGCAGCACCGCCGCGGGAGTCGCCATCAGCCTTGGTCAGAATCACGCCGGTCAGCGGCAGCGCTTCATCAAAAGCCTTGGCGGTGTTGGCCGCATCCTGTCCGGTCATGCTGTCGACGACAAAGAGGGTTTCGATGGGATCCAGCACTTTGTGCAGCTGCTGAATCTCTCCCATCATCTCGTCATCGATATGCAGGCGGCCGGCTGTATCGACGATCAGGACGTCGACATAGCGCTTTTTAGCCTCCTTCAGGGCGGATTTGGCGATGGCTGCGGGCTTCTGCTTCGCCGTGCTGGGGAAGAACTCCGCTCCCACCTCACCGGCAAGCGTCTGCAGCTGCTCGATCGCGGCCGGCCGGTAGACGTCGCAGCTGACGACCATCACTTTTTTCTTCTGCTGCTCTTTGAGGTAACGCGACAGCTTGGCGACGCTGGTGGTCTTGCCCGAACCCTGCAGGCCGGCCATCAGGACAACCGCGGGGGGCTGGGCGGCAAGATCGAGGCTTTCGTTGGCCTCTCCCATGACGCGCACCAGCTCGTCGTTGACGATTTTCACCAGCACCTGGCCAGGCGTGAGACTCTTCAGGACGGCCTCGCCGGTCGCCTTTTCACGGATGGAGTCGATGAATTCGCGCACCACCGGCAGGGCGACATCGGCCTCCAGCAGCGCCATGCGGATCTCCCGCAGGGTATCCTTGATGTTCTGTTCGGTGAGGCGTCCGCGGCCTCGCACCCGGTCGAGCGAGTCGCCGAGACGTTTACTGAGATTGCTGAACATAGTGTTTCATGACATGTGTGTAAAAATGAAATAAACCAATAACTCTGCGCAGGAAAGCAGGGTTGGGATTTGCCTTTCAGGGCTGTCTAAAACAGGGATGTTTTAGCAGAGCTTACAGGGATGTATTCACGCGTCCCTGAAAGGCGGGTCCCGACCCTGCAGAGACGCAAAGGGTGCACTTGCTTATCGAGAAAATAAAGAAAATTTAGTCAAAGTATACCTGACTGTGAGATCATTCTGCGAATGAAACTGCTGATCCCGATCCTGACCATCCTCCTCTATCTGGCGGCAGCGGCATTGGCCGCGTTGCGGTTGTTCAAGCCGGAGATCTCGGCCCGCCTGCCGCGCTCCATCATCATTCAGATCGGCTTTGGCGCCCTGCTGTTGCATGCGCTGATACTCTACCAGACGATCGTCGCCGATGACGGTCTCAATCTCGCCTTTTTCCAGGCGCTGAGCCTCGGCGGCTGGATGATTGCGCTGGTGATCATGCTCTCTGCATTGACAAAGCCGGCCGAAAATCTCGCGATCTTCCTGTTCCCTCCCGTTGCACTGGCCGTCGCCGCCTGCTGTATCTTCGCCACGGATTCGACCCGCCTGCTGGACGCCTCTTCCGGCTGGCCACTGGGCGTGCATGTCATCACCTCGCTGCTGGCATGGAGCCTGTTTGCCATAGCCAGCGTGCAGGCGATCCTGCTGTGGATCCAGGACAGGCATCTGCACAACCGCCAGCCGGGCGGCTTTATCAGGGCGCTGCCGCCGCTGCAGACGATGGAGAGCCTGCTGTTCGAACTGATCGTCGCCGGCATGATCCTGCTGACCATCTCGCTCGCCAGCGGTTTTCTCTACCTGCATGACATGTTCGCCCAGCACCTGGTGCACAAGACCATCCTCTCCTCGGTCGCCTGGATACTCTTCGCCATCCTGATCTGGGGACGCTACCATTACGGCTGGCGCGGCCAGATAGCACTGCGCTGGACGCTGATCGGCTTCTTTGTGCTGGGGCTCGCCTACTTCGGCTCCAAGGCGGTGCTGGAGTTGATCATCCAACACTAGTACTATTCACCTACTATTCAGGTCAGAACACCATTTTCGCTCATATTTTGGAAATAGTTGTGATCTGACCCCTGTTTTTAGCAGAGGCTCCAAGCGATGAGTGCTGTCAATCTGCAGCTCGATGATAATAACAAGCTACGGCACTTCCTCTCGATAGAAGGACTCAACCGCGATCTGCTGCTGCAGATTCTTGACAGTGCGGAGTCCTTCATCAATATCAAGGACCGCTCGGTCAAGAAGGTTCCGGCGCTGCGCGGCAAGGTGGTCGCCAACATCTTTTTCGAGCACAGCACCCGCACCCGCACAACCTTCGAACTGGCCGCCAAGCGCCTCTCCGCCGACGTCCTGAACCTCAATATCAGCACCTCGGCCACCTCAAAGGGGGAAACCCTGCTGGATACGCTGCGCAACCTCGAGGCCATGGATGTCGACATGTTCGTCATGCGCCATGGCGACAGCGGCGCCGCCCACTTCCTGGCGGCCCATGCGAACCCCGGCGTCAGCATCATCAATGCCGGCGACGGCCAGCATGCACACCCCACGCAGGCGATGCTGGATATGTTCACCATTCGCAGCGTCAAGGGCGACTTCACCCCGCTGCGCATTGCCATCGTCGGCGACATTCTGCACTCGCGGGTGGCGCGTTCACAGATCATGGCGTTGAATACGCTGGGCGTCTCCGAAGTGCGCGTTATCGCCCCGAAGACGCTGATTCCCGCGGATGCGCGCGACAGCCTCGGCGTACATGTTTTCCACGACATGGAAGCGGGCATCCGGGATGCCGATGTCATTATCATGCTGCGCCTGCAGAAGGAGCGCATGAGCGGAGCCATGCTCCCCTCCGAACATGAATTCTACCAGTGCTACGGCCTCACCGAGGAGCGCCTGCAGCTGGCTGCCGACGATGTGACGGTGATGCATCCAGGGCCGATCAACCGCGGCGTCGAGATGGCCACCGAGGTTGCCGACGGTAGCCACTCGGTCATTCTGCAACAGGTGACATACGGCATCGCAGTGCGCATGGCAATCCTGTCGATGGTGATGCAGCCGTCGACATCGCCTGGGAGAGAGAAGTGAACAGAACGTTCAGCATCCTCAATGCGCGCCTGCATGCCCCATCTGCTCCCGATCAGATAACAAACCTTCATATAGCGGATGGCAAGATTGCTGCAATCGGCGACGCCCCTCCAGGCTTCACCGCAGAACAGCAGATCGACGCAGCCGGCAAAACCCTGATCCCCGGCATCATCGATCTCAACACCAGGCTGCGCGAACCTGGTCAGGAGCAGAAGGGAACGATCATCTCGGAAACCACGGCTGCCGCCCGCGGGGGAGTGACCACCGTCATCTGTCCGCCGGATACCGACCCGGTGATCGATACGCCGGCAGTCGCCGAGCTGATCCGCCGGCGCGCCAAGCAGAGCGCCCACGCACGGGTGCTCTCGATGGGAGCTCTTACCAAGGACCTTGCAGGCGGTGAACTGACGGAGATGGCGGCTCTCAAGCGCAGCGGCTGCGTCGCCGTCAGCAATGCCCGCATGCCGCTGACGAACAACCTTATCCTCAAGCGCGCCATGGAGTATGCCGCCACCTGGCGGATACCCATGTTTGTACAGCCGTTGGACCACGCCCTGGGCCACAACGGCTGCGCCCACGACGGGCGCGTGGCTAATCGTCTTGGATTGCCGGGAATTCCCGCCTCGGCCGAAAGTGTCGCGGTCGCCACCTTGCTGGAACTCGCCAGGGAGAGCGGCGCACATACCCATTTCCAGCAGATCTCAACCGCCCGCGCCGTCGAGATGCTGCATCAGGCGCAGCAGCAGGGGATCCATGTCACGGCAGACGTAGCCGCGCACCAGCTTCACCTGACCGAAATGGATATCGAATGCTTCGACAGCAATTGCCATCTGCTGCCGCCGCTGCGGACGCTCGCAGACCGCGATGCCCTGCGCCAGGGAGTCGCCGAGGGAATCATCAGCGCTATCTGTTCCGGACACGAGCCCCACGAGGCAGACGCCAAACTGGCGCCCTTTCCGGCCACCGAGCCCGGCATCTCCGCTCTCGAAACACTGCTGCCACTGACGCTGCGGCTGGTTGACGAGAAGTTGATCGATCTGCCGCACGCCATCTCCCTGCTCACCGCCGGACCGGCGGAGATCGCCGGACTCGACAGCGGCGTGATCGTCGTGGGTGCGGATGCCGACCTGGCCCTTGTCGATCTCGACAGCGAGTGGACACTCCATGCCGATAGAATGCTCAGTGCCGGCCACAACACCCCCTTCGATGGCTGGGAATTCAGCGGCGATGTGACCCACACCTTTTTTGAAGGCCGGCTGACCTGGCCGGAATAGACCATGCCTGCCAAAACACACCGCGACACCATCTTTGTTGAAGATGCGCTGATCCTCTCCCAGACGGAGCATGCAGGTGACCAGTTTGTCATGCGGCTTGCGGCTCCCACATGCGCGCGAAATGCCGTTCCCGGACAGTTTGTTCACCTGCAGTGCGATCCGCTGCGTCCGCTGCGCCGCCCG
>JBDLII010000102.1:0-8362 GCA_039714995.1 Pseudomonadota bacterium | reverse complement strand
TCTGATCAGCAAGCATTATTGCCTGCGTTTATCATCGCGCTGATATTCACCCTCGATGATATAGTGATCCTGCTTGCTGCCGTGGATATCGATATTGACTGCTGTCAGGGTGCCGCGGCGCTTCAACCAGCTGAGGATCAGCCAGCGTCGGAGTGGCGGGATCAGCAGCAGGAAGCCAAGGGTGTCCGTGATAAAACCCGGTAGCAGCAGCAGAATGCCGATGATCAACAACAGCAATCCCTCCATCATCTCGATGGCGGGCGGCTCACCCTTCTCAAGCTGGTCACGCACGCGAAACATCACGTTCAGACCCTGGTGGCGCACCATCCAGCCGCCGATCAACGCCGTCAGGATGACCAGCCAGATGGTCGTCAAAGCGCCGATTTCACTGCCGACCTCGATCAACACATAGAGTTCGGTTGCGGGAATCAGGACAAAAATGGCGAGCAATACAAGCAGAGGCATGTTCTGGTTTTCCGGAATGTCAGTTGAGAGGTTTCAACCCTATAATCCTATACATCGGTGTGGTGGTGGTAAATTTCAACTCTCTTCCCCGGATATTGTAAGAAAGCGGGGGGTTGCCGGGTCGTGTTGCCAAGTCACAGGATGTGGTGAGCTTGAGAACCGCATCTGTCGTGTGAATCCTCGATCGATGCGGTTCGTTCCACTCACCACATCCTACATCAAGGGTGTGATTCACAAAATGACAGATCATGGAACCAACCCCATGAAATTGATGGTTTATTGTACCTGCCCAGACAGCCAGGTCGCACAATCGATTGCTGCCTCGCTGGTGGAGCAGCATGCCGCCGCCTGTGTCAACATCCTGCCGGGAGTAAGTTCAATCTACAGCTGGCAGGGCGAGATCCATGAGGATGCCGAGGTGCTGCTGCTGATCAAGAGCGACCGGAACCATTTTCAGGGTTTAAGCGATATAATAACCGGTCTGCACCCCTACGAGGTGCCGGAGATTGTTGCTGTTCCGCTCGAGGCGGGATATCAACCCTATTTAGAATGGATGGATGCATGTTTAACAGATTCCTGATGCTGCTTCTGCTGTTGCCCCTGGCGACGGCAGCACTCTCCTTTTCTGACGATGACGACTTTCTGCGCCCGGAGGAGGCATTCAAGCCCTCGCTGACGGTGACCGATGGCAATATCGAGGCGCGCTGGGAGATTGCCGATGGCTACTACCTCTATCGCGATAAATTCCGGGTTGACAGCGAAACCCCCGGGGTGCGCCTGGGAGAGATCCTCTATCCTCCCTCTGAAACCAAGAGCGACCCCAATTTCGGCGACACCGAGGTCTATCACCATGCTGTCGCACTGTCAGTGCCTGTTGCCGGTGGCAGTGGTGAGACGGAGATCAAGCTGACCTACCAGGGCTGCGCTGAGAGCGGTCTTTGCTATCCGCCGCAAAAGCGGACGCTGAAGGTTGCTCTCGCCGCCGCGGAGCCTCCACCCCAGTCAGCGATTGAGGAGATTCCGCTGCTGGGAGGCAAGCCGCTCTCAGATGAACTGGGCCTGGGATTCGGCGGTTTTGACGATGGCATCCTGCCGGTCGACGAGGCCTTTAAACTGGGCTCCATCGTCGAGGATGGAAACACCATCAAACTGATCTGGGAGATTGCCGATGGCATCTATATGTATGCCGACAAGATCAAGCTCTCTGTGGAGGGTGATGCGGAGCTTGGCGACTACAAACTGCCGGATCCCGAGGTCATCCGTGGCCTGACCCCCGAGGGAGAGGAGGGCGATATCGCGGTCTATCACAACCGTATCAGTGTCGACTTGCCGCTGCTGCGCTCGACAACGGAGGCAACTGCCATCACCGTGCATGCCGGCTACCAGGGATGTGCGGAGGAGCAGGGCATCTGCTATCCGCCGCAGAAAAAATCGCTGCAGCTCGACCTGCCTGCCGTCGGCGCTGTTGCCGCACCGGCTGCGTCACTTGAGCAGGAGAAACAACCGGTGGCAGCAACTGCGGCCAAGCCTGAACCGGCGCAGTCCGCCGCGGAGAAGGCGGCTGCCTGCGCCGAGGAACAGGGCGTCTCGGCATTTGCCGGCAAAAGCTTCTGGACCATCGTGGCGGTCTTTTTTCTGATCGGCTTGGGGCTCGCCCTGACGCCCTGCGTCTTTCCGATGATCCCGATTCTTTCGGGCATCATTACCGGGCACAGAGGCACGATGACGCCGGCAAAGGGTTTTTTCCTGTCGCTGGTCTACGTGTTGTCGATGGCGGTGACCTATACGCTTGCCGGTATCGCTGCCGCCAAATTCGGCGGCAACATCCAGGTGGCGCTGCAGCACCCGGTCGCACTGGTGCTGTTCGCACTATTGTTCGTGGCGCTGGCCTTCTCCATGTTCGGTTTCTATGAGTTGCAGCTTCCGACGCGCCTGCAGAGCAAACTGACCGATGTCAGCAATCACCAGAAGCAGGGCAGCCTGGTCGGGGTTGCCGTCATGGGATTTCTGTCGGCGTTGATCGTCGGTCCCTGCGTCGCGCCGCCGCTGGCGGCTTCGCTGGCCTATATCGGCTCCACCGGGGATGTGGCGCTGGGCGGCACGGCGCTGTTCGTGATGGCTATCGGCATGGGTGTGCCACTGCTGCTGATCGGCATCTCGGCTGGCAAGCTGCTCCCAAAGGCAGGCGGCTGGATGGATACCGTCAAGGCGGTGTTCGGCGTGGTGATGCTCGGTATTGCCATCACAATGCTGGAGCGTCTGACGCCCACCTACCTGCCGGTCTATGTTCCGATGATCCTGTGGGGGCTTCTGCTGGTGGTCTCCGCCATCTACATGGGCGTGCTGGAACCGTTGTCGAAAAATGCGCCCGGCAGCCGCAAATACTGGAAAGGGATTGGCGCCGGCCTGTTGATCTATGGCACGGTGATTCTGATCGGCGCCTCCATGGGCAACAGTGATCCGCTGCAGCCGCTGAGCCGTGTCGAGAAGGTCCACTTCAAGCAGATCACCACGGTGGATGCCTTGCAGCGGGAGCTGCAGCTGGCCAAAAGGATCGGTAAGGGGGTCATGGTCGACTTCTATGCCGACTGGTGCGTCTATTGCAAGACCATGGAGAGGGTGGTGTTTCCCGACTCGCAGGTGCAGAAGAGCATGCAGGGTTTGCTGCTGCTGCAGGCCGATGTCACCTCCAACCAGGAGCTGCTGGACCATTTTGGCCTGACGGCGCCGCCGACCATCCTCTTTTTCGGTCCTGATGGCGAGGAGTTGTGCGACTACCGCCTGGTCGGCGACGTGACGGTTCCCCAGCTTGTCGAGCAGCTCAAACGGGCATTTCCATGATCCTCCGCTATTTTTTGTATTCACTGCTGCTGGGTGTCGTTGCCTCCATCGTCGGCGCCACCATTGCGATCAAGCACCATCCCGAGCGCTTTACAAACTTCATGGGCATGGATCGCCAGCTGCTGAAGCGTGTACCCCAGTTCCAGCTCGAGGACATCGATGGCAAGCTTCACACCTACACCGAGTGGAACGGCCATATCCTGGTGCTAAATTTCTGGGCCACCTGGTGTCAGCCGTGCCGGGAGGAGACACCGGGCTTTGTCGAGTTGCAGGAGAAGTACCGGGAGCAGGGGGTGCAGTTTGTCGGCATCGCAATCGATGATGCCGACGAGGTGCGTGACTTCATGGACAGCTTCGGCATCACCTACCCGATGCTGATGGGCAACCTGCAGATTGTAGAACTCTCCAGGAAGATGGGTAACCGCCTTGAGGCCCTGCCGTTCACCGTCATCGTCGACCGCCATGGCTATATCGCCAAGCGCTATACGCGCGGCCTGACGAAGCAGGATGTCGAGGCTGTCATTACCTCTCTCCTGGACAGGAATCAGCATGCCGAAGGATAATCTCTTTGTTCTCGTCGACGCCTCCTCCTATCTGTTTCGCGCTTATCATGCACTTCCGCCGCTGAAGAATTCCAGCGGTGAAGCGACGGGCGCCATCGTAGGCGTCATCAACATGCTGAACAAGCTGCTCAGTGACTTTCCACCCAGCCATATTGCGGTCGTGTTCGATGCGCCGGGCAAGACCTTTCGCAATGATCTCTATAGTGAGTACAAGGCGCACCGTCCGCCGATGCCGGATGATCTGCGCGAGCAGATCGAACCGCTGCAGCAGATCATCAGGGACATGGGGCTGCCGCTGCTCATCGAGAACGGTGTCGAGGCGGATGATGTCATCGGCACCCTGGCGGCCGAGGCGACCCGTGAAGGCATGCAGACGCTGATCTCGACCGGCGACAAGGACCTGATGCAGCTGGTCAATGAGCATGTGACGCTGATCAACACCATGGGGGATATCCGCACCGATACACAGGGGGTGATCGACAAGTTCGGCGTGCGACCGGACCAGATCATCGATTTTCTGGCGCTGGTGGGCGACAGCGCGGACAACATCCCCGGCGTGGAGAAGTGCGGCCCCAAGACGGCGGCGAAGTGGCTCGCACAGTACCAGACGCTTGAAAACCTGATCGAGCATGCCGACGAGATCAAGGGCAAGATCGGTGAAAATCTGCGTGCCGCGCTGGAGCAATTGCCGCTGTCGAAGCAGCTGACGACCATCGTGGTCGATCTGCCGCTGCCCGAGAAACTGCAGCAGTTGCGGCAGGCAGCACCCGACAGGGAGGCCTTGCGCTGCCACTTCGAACGCATCGAATCGAGTCGTCTGCTTGCCGCCCTGGAGCGGCAGGGAAGTGACCCGGATGCCGCGGAGCAGACGGTGGAGAGCGCCAAAGCCGCCGACTACCAGACGATCCTCACCCAGAATGAGTTGGATGCCTGGCTTGAACGTCTCGAAAGTGCAGAGCTGATCACCTTCGATACCGAGACGACCAGTCTCGACTACATGCAGGCGGAGCTGGTCGGGCTCTCGTTTGCGCTCGAGCCGGGTGAGGCCTGCTATATCCCTGTTGCGCATAAAGATCCGGATACCCCGCAGCAGCTCGACCGCGACGCCGTTCTGCAGCAGCTGAAGCCGCTTCTGGAGGATCCCGGCAAGGCCAAGCTGGGGCAGCATCTGAAGTATGACATCAACGTGCTGGCGCGCTACGGCATTGAAGTACAAGGTGTCGTCTATGACACCATGCTGGAGTCCTATGTATTCAACTCGACGGCCACGCGCCACGATATGGATTCACTGGCGAGGAAATATCTCGGCTATGCCACCATCAAGTTCGAGGACGTGGCCGGCAAGGGCGCCAAACAGTTGACCTTTGACCAGGTGCCGGTCGAAAGGGCCGCACCCTATGCCGCGGAGGATGCCGATATCACGCTGCGGCTGCACCTGCGGTTGTGGGAGGAGTTGTGCAAAGAACCGCAGTTGCGCTCCCTGTTCGAGAAGGTCGAAATTCCGCTGGTGCCGGTGCTGTCGCGCATCGAGCGCACCGGGGTCAAAATCGACAGTACCATGCTGGCAGGACAGAGCAGGGAGCTTGCACAGCGCATGCATAACCTGGAAGAGCAGGCATACGAGATTGCCGGCCGTCCCTTCAACATGGGGTCTCCCAAGCAGATCGGAGAGATTTTCTTCGACGAGCTGGGCATGCCGGTGATCTCCAAAACACCCAAGGGGGCGCCGTCGACGGCCGAGTCCGTGCTGCAGAAGCTGGCCGAGGAGGGCTATCAGCTGCCGGCCGTGATCCTGGAGCATCGCGGCCTCGCCAAGCTGCGCTCGACCTATACCGAAAAGCTGCCGCAGATGGTCGATCCGGATACGGGGCGCGTGCACACCTCCTATCACCAGGCAATTGCGGCGACAGGACGGTTGAGCTCCACCGATCCCAATCTGCAGAACATCCCGGTGCGCACCGAAGAGGGACGCCGCATTCGCCAGGCGTTCGTGCCGGAAGAGGGCTATCGCATCGTCGCCGCCGACTACTCGCAGATCGAGCTGCGCATCATGGCGCATCTCTCGGCGGACAGGGCGCTGCTGCGGGCTTTCTCGCTGGGCAGGGATATCCACACGGCCACGGCCGCGGAAGTTTTCGCTGCGGAGACTGCGGAGGTAACCGCCGATCAGCGCCGTTCTGCCAAGGCGATCAACTTCGGGCTCATCTACGGCATGTCGGCATTCGGCCTGGCCAGACAGCTGGATGTCGAGCGCAACGTGGCGCAGCAGTATATCGACCGCTATTTCGAACGTTATCCGGGCGTGCAGCAGTATATGGATCAGATCCGCGCCCAGGCGCACGAAGACGGCTATGTCGAGACCATCTACGGCCGCCGCCTCTACCTGCCGGAGATCAATGCGCGCAACGGCCAGCGCCGGGCGGCGGCGGAACGCACCGCGATCAATGCGCCGATGCAGGGCAGCGCGGCCGACATCATCAAGCGCGCCATGCTGGCGGTCGACGCCTGGATACAGCGGGAACAGCCGCCGCTGCGCATGATCATGCAGGTGCATGACGAACTGGTGTTCGAGATACGCGAGGATGCGGTGAAGGAGTGTGCCGCTACCATCCGCCAGTTGATGGAGCGGGCCGCCGAACTGGATGTGCCGCTGGTCGTCGATGTCGGCGAAGGCGCCAACTGGGACGAGGCGCATTAAACCATTTTATTAACCACAGATGCACACGGATCAACACAGATCATAAGCTTTACAGCTCGTAGGTTGGGCAAAGGAGTATAGCGACGTGCCCAACGGATACATGAATTGTTGGGCACGTCGTGCCTTCTTTGCCCAACCTACGATGATTACAGCGTCTGTTTTTCGCGGTCAGAAGAGCGCTCCTACACACTGATAGTCCCCTACCAGGACGTGCAATAAGCGCAGCGCATTGCACCATCATCACGCGGGATGCACTTCGCTTATGCCGCCCTACTGATCTGTCGTGCAATTGATGCGGTTTGCAAGCTCACGGCATCCTGTGGGAGCGTATCTAAACTTATCATTGCTATAAATATCAATGAGCTATTAAATTATCTTAAAATTGTTTATCAGAAGAATCCTTTTTCTTTTTCTTTTTCGATGCACGGATCTCGGCATCGATCTCCCGTGATCTTGCCTCGATTTTCGATTTCTGCTGAAAGCTGAGTCCCGGCGTTTTCAGCGCAATCCGCAGCTGCTGTACGGCGACGTCGGGCTCTCCCCGCAGATAGTGGTACTCCGCCAGCGCAGAGTGTGACTCGGCCTTCTTGCCGCTTCCGGCAGCGGCGCGTGACAGCAGCCGCATCACAAAGGGGTCGTCACTGTGGGAACGGGAGAACTTCTTCAATAGCTGGTAGGCGCTCTTCGGCTGCCTCGCCTTGAGCATGATGTCCGCCGTCATCAGCGTCATGTGGTAATCCCCGGGTTTGCGTTTCAATATCGAACGCATGGTCGTGACAGCACTGTTTTTATTCCCCTGCGCCAGCGCCAGGCGCGCCTTTGTTACCAGCAGAAAGTCGTGGGAGGGTTGCTTTTTCAGCAGCTTTGCAAGCTCCTGCTGCGCCTTCGCATACTGCTTGCCGCGCTTCAGGGCCTGTACATAGCCGTAGCGCTCGGCATCCTCATTGCGGTAGCGGCCGTCGCGCAGGGTTGATTCAAAGTGGCGGATGGCGCTGCGCGAGCTGCCGAACTGCTCCGCCCGCAGCGTTGCCTTGGTGAAGTGGTAGCGCAGATCCTCGCGCGCCTGGCGGTAGGGATACTTCTCGGCGCGCGCCAGCGAATCGGCTATGCGGTCGGAGGTGACAGGGTGGGATTGCAGAAACTCCGGCATGGCGATGGCGCCGCTGCGGGTGCTGGCGCGCCCCATGCGCTGGAAAAAGACGCCCATGGCACGGGGATCGAATTTGCTGCCCGAGAGGATTTTCATGCCGATGTTGTCAGCCTCACGCTCGTTGGCGCGTGTGAAGTTGATCTGTTTCTGCACCAGGGCGGCCTGGCCGCCGATCAGGGCAGCCGCCGCAGCACTGCCTGCGCCGCTGGCGCCGAGCAATACTGCAGCGAGCAGCAAGCCGGCGGCCGGCAGTGTCATCTGGTCAGCCGCCTGGATCAAGCGCGCCAGGTGGCGTTGACTGACGTGGGCGATCTCGTGCGCCAGAACGGCGGCCAGTTCACTCTCGGTCTGCGACTCCATCAGCAGGCCGGTGTGAATGCCGATATTTCCTCCGGGGCCGGCAAAGGCGTTGATGATCGGGCTCTTGACGAGAAAGAAGTTGAAGGAGCGACTACGGGCATCGCTGTGCCTGGCGAGCTTGTCGCCAAGGCTCTGGAGATAGGAGTTCAGCAGCGGATCATCGATCACTTCGCTGCTGGCGCGGATATAGCGCATAAAGGCGTCACCGAGCTTGTTTTCAAGGCGCGCATCGAGATAGGCGCCAGAAGCATCGCCCATGTCAGGAAGAGAGGTATCCAGCGCATG
>JBDLII010000101.1:0-8394 GCA_039714995.1 Pseudomonadota bacterium | reverse complement strand
GCCGGTGCGCCGGCATCGGCGAGACGCTCATCGGCCGCCATCTCGTAGGCGCGCACGGCCAGCGTGTTGAAGTTGAAGGGGCGCAATATCAGGGTGGCGGGCAGCTCCTTGAGAACATCGACGAATACCAGCAGCAACGCGGTCAGCACCGTGGCTTTCATCATCGGTAGGTGGATGTTTCGCAATACCTTCATTGGCGACAGTCCCAGCGATCTGCCGGCATCGTCGATCGAGTGGTTGATCTTGCCGAGGCCGGATTCGACCGCCTGGATCGAGACGGAGAGAAAGCGCACAGTATAGGCGAAGACCAGCACAAACAGGGTGCCGGAGAGCAGTAACCCGGTGGAGAGTTGAAAGGTGTTGCGCATCCAGCTGTCAATGGTCGTGTCGAGCCATGACAAGGGCAGCAGCACGCCGACGGCGATGACGGTGCCGGGAATGGCGTACCCCATTGCAGCGACGCGGACGCTGGTGTTGATCAGGGGCGTGTCGTGCAGGCGTTTGCCGTAGGCCAGCAGCAGCGCCAACGCCACGGCGATCACCGCGGTGATGCCGGCGAGCAGCAGGCTGTTGAACGCCAGCAGGACAAACGCGCCGTCCAGCGTCTCTTCGGCCGAGGAGATGGTCCAGTGCAGCAGCTGCAGAGCCGGCAGCACGAAACCGAACAGCAGCGGCAGCGCACTGGCGATCATCGCCAGCCAGGCCTTCCAGCCGGTCAGCCTGAAGCGGTGGATGCTGGAGTACTTCGTGCTGGTGTGGTGGAACCTGGCGCGCTGGCGCGACCAGCGTTCCAGCAGGATCAGGGCGAAGACGAATGCCAGCAGCATGGCCGAGAGCTGCGCCGCGGTGGAACTGTCTCCCATACCGTACCAGATGCGGAAGATTCCGGTCGTGAAGGTGCTGACGCCGAAGTATTGCACGGTGCCGTAGTCGGCCAGCGTCTCCATCAGAGCCAGCGAGAGGCCGGTAACGATGGCGGGACGGGCCAGCGGCAGCGCAACGCGAATAAAGCCGGCAAGCGGCGTATTGCCCAGGGTGCGGCTCACCTCCAGCACGCACAGCGACTGTTCCAGGAAAGCCGCGCGCGCCAGCATGTAGACGTAGGGGTAGAGGACCAGCGACAGCATCATCGCAGCGCCGCCGAGGGAACGCACCTCCGGAAACCAGTAGTCGCCGTAGCTCCAGCCGAACCAGTCGCGCAGCCGGCCCTGCAGCGGTCCTTCGAAGTCGAGCATGCCGGTGTAGGTGTAGGCGATGATGTAGGCGGGGATGGCCAGCGGCAGCAGCAGCGCCCATGACAGCAGGCGGCGCCCCGGAAATTCGCACATGCTGGTCAGCCAGGCGGTAATCACGCCGATGCTGAGCACGCCGGCGGATACCCCGACCAGCAGCAACAGCGAATTGGTGACATAGTCGGCAAGCAGCGTATCGACCAGGTGCCGCCAGTTGTCGTTGACGGGCTGGAAGATAAAACCGGCGATGACCAGCACAGGGAGGGCCATCAACAGCGCCGTCAGCAGAATCGAACTCTGCCACAGCCGCGGTCGGGGAATATGAAGATTCACTTCCAGCCGGCGCGGTCCATTAATCTGACTGCATCAGCGTTCAGTTCACCCAGCTTCGAGAGTGCGATGCCATCGGATTTGAACTCGCCCCATGACGTCAGGGTATCGCTTGGTGCAATGCCGGTGCGGACCGGGTACTCCTGGTTGGCCTCGGCATACCACTGCTGCGCCTTGTCGCCGACCAGGTACTCCATCAGTTTGAGCGCCTCTTCGCTGTTTTTTGCAGCGCCAGTCATGCCGATGCCGCTGACATTGACGTGGGCGCCACGATCATCCTGGTTCGGCCAGAATACGGCGACGGTCTCGCCGGCCTGTTTCAGCTCCGGATCCTTGCCCGTCACCATCTTGGCGACATAGTAGGTGTTGGCGATGGCGATATCGCAGAGTCCCGCAGCCGCGGCTTTGATCTGGTCCTTGTCACCCCCCTTCGGCGGGCGGGCAAAATTGGCAACAAACCCTTTTGCCCAGGCTTCCGTCTGCCCCTCATCGCTGTTGGCGATCATCGAGGCAACCAGCGACTGGTTGTAGATATTGCCTGAAGAGCGAATGCAGATGCGGCCCTTCCACTGCGGATCGGCCAGCGCCTCGTAGGTCGAGAGCTGTTGCGGATCGACTTTGCCCTTGACGTAGAAAATCGGGCGGGCTCGCTGGGAGAGGCCATACCAGTAGCCATCCGGATCCCGCAGGTTTGCCGGCACTGCGGCATTCAGCAGCTCCGAAGAGACAGGTTGCAGCACCCCGGCCTCCCTGGCGCGATGCAGCCGCCCGGCATCGGTGGTGATAAAGAGATCGGCAGGGGAGTTGCGTCCCTCCGTCACCAGCCGCTTCAGCAGCGCCGATGCCTTGCCGGTGACAAGGTTGACCTTGATGCCGGTCTCCGCGGTAAAGTCATCGAGCAGCGGCTTGATCAGCGCCTCCTTGCGCGCGGAGTAGAGATTCACTTCGCCGGAGGCGGCCCAGCTGAGGTGGATGCCGCCAAACAGCAGTATTAAGGTGACAATTGTTGTTCGCATGTTTTCGTTTCCAGACAGAGTAATTGACAAGATGAGGAATTCTATAACGAATGAGAACAATTATCAATCATGGGATTGGAATTTCTTCGACAGCAGTACATAAACGGCGCCTGTGCCACCATCCCAACGGGGAGCGGAAACGAATGCGAGCACTTCCTTGCGTTGCGGCAGCCACTGGTTGACCTTCTGCTTGAGGATCGGCTGCTGATCGCTGGAACGTTGTCCCTTGCCGTGAATGATCCTGACGCAGCGCAAACCCCGCTGCGCGCTCCAGCGAATAAACTGCGCCAGCTCGCTGCGCGCCTCGGCAACCCGCAAGCCGTGCAGGTCGAGTGTTCTTTCAGGCTTGATCAGGCCCCGCTGCAGCTCCTGAAAGAGCCTGTGCTGGATGCCGTCGCTACGGTACTCCAGAAAGTCGTGGGTGGTGATATTGACATCGACGAATGCCTCTTCATCCTCCCCGCTTTCGGCCTCTTTTGGCAGAGGGCGCGGGGGAGGGCGGTGCTTCCATGGGCGTGTGCTCTGCTGCCGTAGCGGTGTGACTCCGGACATCTCCTCGCGGAAAGATTTACCCTCTTTATCATCTTGTTTGCTACTCACAGGATGCCCTCACAGCCGTTTTCCAGTATATTGCACCACAATATTCAAACTTGGCAAATCCAGAAACAATGTGGGATGTAGGGTGGATAAGCGCTAGCGCATCCACACAGAATTCTGTGCCTTGCCGGATGCGCTGCTGGCGCTTATCCGGCTTACAATCTGCATAATATTCTCTTTATCTTGTTGTATAAGTTTTACAATATAAAATATTGATAGAGTTTTGTTGTTCCGTACCGTTGTATGAAAATCCTGATCAGTAATGATGATGGCTACCAGTCACCTGGAATTGCCGTGCTGGCTGATGCGCTGCGGCAATGTGCAGAAGTGACGGTGATTGCTCCGGATCGTGACCGCAGCGGCGCTTCCAACTCACTGACGCTTGAAAACCCGATCCGCGCCAGGGAGCATGAAAACGGCTTTATCAGCGTCAATGGCACACCGACTGACTGTGTTCACGTTGCGATTACCGGACTGCTCGACGACGAGCCTGACATGGTTGTCGCCGGCATCAACAACGGCGCAAATATGGGCGATGATGTCCTCTATTCCGGAACGGTTGCAGCCGCGACAGAGGGGCGATTTCTGGGCCTGCCGGCAATGGCCGTATCGATCGACTCTTTTGCGCCGAAACATCTGCAGAGCGCAGCCAGGGCCGCGCTGCAGCTGGTCGAGAGGCTTTCCGACCCAACCCTGACAACCGAGATGATCCTGAATGTCAATGTTCCGGATCTCCCCTGGAGTGACATCAAGGGGTATCTGGCAACCCGCCTGGGACATCGCCACAAGGCGGAGCCCGTCTACAGGGAGAGGGACCCGCGCGGCCACCCGATCTACTGGGTCGGACCTCCCGGTGCGGAGCAGGATGCCGGCGAGGGCACGGATTTCCATGCGGTGCGCTCCGGGTATATCTCCGTTACCCCGCTGAAGGTCGACCTGACCAACCACCAGCAGCTGCAGCAGACGGCTGCATGGTTAAAGGAGGTCTGAGGTGGCGAATCCGGATATGAGCGGCATCGGTATGACTTCGCAGCGCACCAGGGATCGCATGATCATCCGCCTGAAACAGCAGGGTATCGTGGACCAGCGCGTCCTGGGAGTCATGCGCGAGATTCCACGCCACTGTTTTGTCGAGGAGGCGCTCGCTTCCCGCGCCTATGAAGACACCTCGCTTCCCATCGGTTTCGGGCAGACGATTTCACAGCCCTATATCGTGGCGCGCATGACGGAAGTGCTGCTGCAGACAGAGCCGATGGAGCATGTGCTGGAGGTAGGGACGGGCTCTGGCTACCAGGCGGCGATCCTCTCCAGACTGGTAAGGCGCCTGCAGAGTGTCGAGCGCATCGGCGCATTGAGCGAGCAGGCACGCCACCGCTTTCGTCAGCTCAAGCTGCGCAATATCCGCCAGCGTCACAGTGACGGCGGTATGGGGTTGTCGGAGCATGCGCCCTATGACGGCATCATCGTGACTGCAGCGCCCGAGGGGATTCCGCGGGCGCTTGTCGAGCAGCTGCGTCCAGGCGGCGTGATCGTCATGCCGATTGGCGACAGCGAAGAGCAGATCCTGATTCGTGTGATACGTACAGAGGAAGGTTATGAAAAAGAGTTTATCGAGCGGGTCTCATTTGTGCCGCTATTGGGTGGGGTGACATAGTGTCGATGTTCGCTTCTCTCTATGAGCGGGTCCTGAGCTGGTCCCGTCATCCTCATGCGCCCTGGTATCTCGGTGGTCTCAGTTTTGCCGAGTCCTCATTTTTTCCGATTCCTCCGGATGTCATGCTGGCGCCAATGAGTCTGGCTTCACCGGGGCGCGCCTTGTGGTACGCTTTTTTAACGACCATTACTTCGGTGATTGGCGGGATTGCCGGCTACCTGATCGGTGTGACGCTGTTCGAAGTGATTGAGCCCTGGCTGCAGACGACTCACTATCATGATAAATACCTGACCGCCAGGGGCTGGTTTGACGAGTGGGGTTTCTGGGCGATTTTCCTAGCCGGTTTCTCGCCGATCCCCTACAAGATTTTCACCATCACTGCCGGCGCCATTGCGATGGCGTTTGCGCCTTTTGTGCTGGCCTCCCTTATCGGCCGTGGCTCCCGCTTCTTCCTGGTGGCAATGCTGATGGCATGGGGCGGCGAAAAGATGGAGGCGCAGCTGCGCCACTATATCGACTGGATCGGCTGGGGGCTGGTTGCCTTGATCACAGCTGTGATCATTGTGGTGAAAATAACCTGAAACAGAACGCGATGAAGCTCTCTGTCATTGTGTCGGCAGTGCTGTTGTTACTGTTGGCAGGCTGCAGCAGCAGTGTGACCAAAGCGCCCTATGTGAGCCGCGTGGAGTCACCACAGGTAAAACAGCAGTCGCGCAAGAGCGAATCACGCAAGCATGTGCAGCGACCGAAGTACAGCAAAGTCGAATCACGCCAGCCTGTGCGGCCACCAAAGTCCGGCAAGATCGAACCCGGCCAGCCAGTACAGCAGCCGAAACCCATCAAAGCCGAACCCGACCGGCCAGTTCAGCAGCAGGCGAAAAGCCAGGGGCTGGCAGTTGTCAAGCCGGAGCAGCGCCCGTCACAACAGGCCGTTGTGGCCAGGCAGCAGGAACAGGCTGAAGCGATAACAGAATCAGTGATGGCAAAGATGGAGGAGAAAAGCGCGTTGCACAGTTTTCTCCCCGATGCAAAACTGCGTTGGATGTGGCCGGTGAAGGGGAGAGTGATCAAATCATACCGATCGTCGGATCCGGGCAGGCGCGGAATCCTGATCAATGGCAGCGAGGGAGAGAAGATTGCGGCTGCTGAAGCGGGTGAGGTGGTCTACAGCGATGACGGCCTGGCGGGCTATGGTCAACTGATTATCATCAAGCACAATAAATCCTATCTGAGTATCTATGCCTACAACCACAAACGCCTCGTGGAGAAGGGGGAGTGGGTATCTCGTGGAAAGCCAGTCGCAACGATGGGGCGCGCATCGGACAGGGCGGCGCTGCATTTTGAGATCAGGCGAGACGGCGAACCCCAGAACCCGCTGGAGTATCTGCCATGATTCCAGGGATCTGCATGCCGACCACGAAAAGAGTCATATTGTTAAGATAAAAGCATGTTAAATTAGCGCAACCGCGCCTTGTGAGTTTGAGATATACTCTCACTCACAAGCAATAGAATAAAAAGAATCATTACGATCTGGAAAAACCGGACACCTGGGGGAAACAATGGATTCATCCGAGGATGATGCTGCTTCTGAAGTGGCGGAAAAGAGCAACGGCAGTGTCGTGAACGGGCTTGCGCTGAAGGAGTCTCTGTTAAAGAGGGGCGCGGTCGCTGAGCGCGTGACCACCGAATTCGACGCCACGCGCATGTATCTCAATGAGATCGGCCTCTCGACGCTGTTGACGGCGGAGGAGGAGGTTGAACTGACGCGCCGCGCGCACAAGGGCGACGAGGCCGCCAGAGCGCGCATGATCGTCTGCAACCTGCGCCTTGTCGTCAAGATCTCCCGGCGCTACCTGAATCGCGGGTTGGCGCTTCTGGATCTCATCGAAGAGGGCAACATCGGACTCATCCGGGCCGTCGAGAAGTTCGATCCGGAGCTCGGTTTCCGTTTTTCAACCTATGCTACCTGGTGGATCAGGCAGACCATCGAACGCGCGCTGATGAACCAGACGCGGACGATCCGCCTGCCCGTGCATGTGGTCAAGGAGGTCAACCTCTGCCTGCGTACGGCCCGTCAGCTGATGCAGCAGCTCGATCATGAACCCTCTGCGCGGGAGATTGCCGATGCAACCGGAAAAAGCGTCACCGAGGTGCGCCACCTACTGGTGCTGAGTGAACATTCGACCAGTGTCGATGCGCCTTCCGGCAAGGACATCGAGCGGCCGCTGCTGGATACCATTGCCGATATCACCGGCGAGGATCCGAGTGAGTCCCTGTTGAAGGAGAATGTCAAAGAGCTTGTCGACGAATGGATCGGGCAGCTGACCGAGAAGCAGCAGGTGGTTATCGAACGCCGCTTCGGTCTACATGGCTACCAGGTTGCAACCCTGGAGCAGGTGGCGCATGAACTGGGGGTGACCCGTGAGCGGGTGCGCCAGATCCAGCTCGATGCACTGCGCCGCCTGAGAAAGGTTCTCCGCGAACAGGGTCTGGACCATGATCAGCTGTCATGCTGATCGTGACTTCTCAATGACCCTGTACCACCTTGCCCGGCGTGGTCTGCGTTTCCTGGAAGCTGTCGACTGTAAATGAGGGCGCCGGCACCAGTACCGCATGCAGACTCTGTTTCAACATTTCAAGACTGTCTGCTTCAATAACAGGTCCCGGGCCCGATCGATCGAGGTGGTGATCGGGAGCAGTGCAATAGCCGATGGTAGTGAGATTGACCGGTGAGCTGGCTAGCATGTCGCGCACGAAAGAGCCCGGGTCTTCTCCATCAGCGACATCTCCGCTGCTGATGACAACCAGGTGATACTCGCCATATCCCAGCTGTTTCTGGCCCTGCAACTCCAGCTTTTCATAGGCGCTCTGGATGGCCGATCGCAGCCGGGCCGGGCCGCCCGGAGAGATCCGTAAATGGCTGATGCGCTCCTCTTGGTGCAGCGCTCCCAACTCCACGATTTCGTTGTGATTGAACACGGCGGCGCCAATGTTCGCCTGCCGGGGAACGGCGTCGCTGAATGCCGAGAACGCTTCGATGACATCACGCATCCTGATTCCTCTGTTTTCGCTGCCGCAAGCCTTCTCGTTCATGTTGGCAGATCCGTCGAGGATGACATAGTAGTTGCTTTTCAACAGATCCCTGGTATCGGTATAGTTGCTTGCAGCAGAGAGCTGCGGCCAGTTGCTGCGTGTCGTCTGTTCACCATAGGCAAGCGGGGGTTGCTCTTCCGGGGCGGGTAGTGACCAGAGGTTCCAGAGCAGAGCAATAACGAGGGAGATCAAAATGAGCCGCAGCAGCATCAGGAGCCTTGTGCTCCCGCGGGATGTCCTGCTGTATCTATTGAGTTGCGCCATGGGAACTGCGTTAGAGTGAATTCATACGTGGATGGAAAAGATCCTGCTCAGCCTCGACCTGCAGGATGCGGACTTTGACGCGCATGTTGTCTCGCCACTCCTGTTCGGTCGCCGGCATACAGGGGAGGGCGCTGCAGACCCCGTTTTTCGGTCTGGAGATGCCTTGGCCGAGAATGGCGATTCTGCCTGGGTCCAGTGACACACCGTG
>JBDLII010000100.1:0-8415 GCA_039714995.1 Pseudomonadota bacterium | reverse complement strand
CATTCGCTTGGTGGGGCGATGGCGTCGATCTGCGCCGGTCGCTGCAAACTCTCTCATATTCGATCCAATCCGCGCGCGTTGTATACCTACGGCTGTCCACGAGTTGGAACCAGTCGCTACGTCCATTACGTCGAGCTCGATTATACGCGCTGGGTAAACAACAATGACATCGTCACCCGGGTCCCGCCGGCATGGATGGGCTATCGGCACGTGGGTAGTGAGATGTACCTGAACGCCTATGGAAAGGTGAGAAAGGTGACTGGCTGGCAGCGCACAAAGGACCGTTGGCGCGGGTTCTGGATGGGAATGAAGAAAGGTCGTATAGACAATTTCGAGGATCACTCCATCGACCGCTATATCGAATACATCCACGCGTATGTAAAGGAACAGGAGTCAGCGGGGAATAAAGAGGCCGGATGATCAAGCATACTGCGGAAGTCCATTGTCCGGCATGTCATGCGTCCAGGCGCATGTGACCGCCATCGTTGCGCGGCGCAAACAGGATACGCCGCCGGAGTATCTCCAACAGCTCCGCTGTGACAACTGGGAAGTGGTGCTGCCAGAGCTGGTATTTTTGTAATCTCTCAAAAGAGCGTTGGAGAAAATAAATGGAATTCACTGCTTCGGAAGAGGAGGTCGCTGCGGCGAAGGCGTATCAGGATCTGCATGTCCCGGCGCTGTTTCGGCAATGGGCTCCGCGGGTTGTGGACGCGGCGCGGATTCAGCAGGGCCAGCGGGTGTTGGATGTTGCCTGCGGCACCGGGGTTCTGACAATGGAAGCGGCGTCGCGCGCGGGTGAAAAAGGTTTCGTCGCCGGCATTGATGCTGGTCCCGGAATGCTGGCCGTCGCCAGTCAGCTCAATCCAGCGCTAGAGTGGCGGGAAGGTGCGGCTGAGTCGCTACCTTATCGAGCTGACTCGTTCGACGCGGTGATCAGCCAGTTCGGCCTGATGTTCTTTCAGGACCGCCCCGCGGCTCTCCGTGAAATGCTACGCGTTCTTGATCCTGGCGGACAGCTGGCAGTCGCCGTATGGGAGTCACTCGAGAATACCGAAGCCTATCCGATCGAAGTGGCATTGCTCGAACGACTGGTGGGCCAACGAGCGGCCGATGCGCTGCGGGCGCCTTTCGTGTTGGGTGACCGGGTCGAACTGACGACGCTTTTCGAAGAGGCAGGGGTGGTCTCGGTCGCAATCGCGACGCACCACGGAATGGCCCGGTTCCCCGGCATCAGGAAGATGGTCGAAGCGGACCTTCGGGGATGGCTTCCGGTCATGGGCGTTGTTCTGAGCGAGGAGCAGATCGAATGCATTTTGCAAGAAGCCGAGCAGGCCCTCGGCCAGTACGTTACTGCTGAGGGAGCAGTAGAGTTTGTTTCTCCGGCACACATTGTGACAGGTCGGAAGTCATAGCGGAAATAGGAGGGCAGGCTACTCTTCGTTGGCAGCGGGTTCTGCGTCTTCCGGATGGAGCCATGTCATGAAGAGCTTGTAGCCCAGCGCGAGAATCACAGAGCCGATAAAGAGGCCGATGATGCCTGACGTCATCAGGCCGCCGATGGCGCCCAGCAGGATCACCAGCATCGGTATCTCCATGCCGCGCCCCAGAAATAGCGGTTTAAGGAGTGCGTCACTGCCGCTGACGATCAGGCTCCAGACCATGAAAGCGATCGCCGGGCCTGTCGATGCGACAGAGAAGACATAGACGATGATTGGGCCCAGCACCAGGATAGGCGGCAGCTGCACGACGGCTAGCAGCAGCACCAGCACAGCCCACAGACCTGCTCCCGGTACATCAATGGCAAGCAGGCCGATGCCTGCAAGCAGGGCCTGGATGATGGCGACTCCGAGGACGCCCTGGGCAACACTGCGGATGGTTGCAATCGCGATGCCGGCCATCACCTCTCCCTGCTCACCGGCAAAACGTGAGGCGATGGATAGTGTGGCCCTGTGCGCCGATGCGGTGCTTGCCAGAAAGACGGCCGCGATCAGTATCGAGATAATGAATTGCAATATACCGAGGCCGGCGTTGCCAACGGCGCCGAACAGCCAGGCTCCAGGTGTCGCGAGGTGTGGTGCAATCTCTCTCAGGGCGCCCTCGAGGTTGACGGAAGCCAGGTTCCAGTATTTGTGCAGCGGCTCTCCGATCAGCGGCCATCCGGCGACGCTCTTGGCAGGAGGGGGAATCCTGAGTGTTCCCTGCTCCCATGCGGTCGCCAGTGCCTGGGTTGTTTCAACCAGGGATGCGCTGAGCTTGATCGTAGGCCCAATCAGCAGCGCCAGCGCGACCAGGGCAAAGAGGGCGGCAGCCAGTCTCTTTCGCCCCCCGATGGCCCTGACCAGTTTTGCGTAGAGTGGGTAGATGGCGACAGCGATGATGATGGCCCAGACGATCGGCGTGATGAAGGGCGCGATGATCCTGTAACACCAGTAGGCCAGCAGCAGCACCATGCCGACGCGAATGGTGGTATCGAGCATGCGGTTCATGAAGGCCCTGTCCTGCTTGGGTTGACGGGGGGAGCTCATCGCATGGTTTCCAGTGGATAGACTACAGTGACGCCAGCTTCTGCAGCTGCTGCTCGAGATTTGCCAGCGCGGTTTTACTCTCCTCGAGCTTGACGCGCTCCTTCTGTACCACGGCTTCCGGCGCCTTGTCGACGAAATTGGGGTTCGCGAGCTTCTTTTCAGTGCGCTCCAGCTCTGCCCCGATCCTGCCGATCTCTTTTTGCAACCGCTGGCGCTCTGCCTCGACGTCGATCAGACCCGCCAGTGGGATCAGCACCTGCATCTCGCCGACCAGCGCGGTGGCCGACTCAGGGGCCTCTTCATCCTGTGGGAGAAACTCGATCGACTCCGTTTTGGCCAGGAAGTCGAGGTAGGGTCGGTTGTCTTCCGCGCGTTGTCGCTCGGCTTCGGTGGTGTTGGCCAGCAGTACCGGCACCCTTTTTCCCGGGGCGATATTCATCTCCCCCTTGATCTTGCGAATGCCGAGGATGAAGTGCATCACCCACTCCATCTCCTCGATGGCTTCATCGTCGATGCCCGTGTCATCGGCCTCAGGGTAGGACTGCAGCGAGATGGTTTCACCGCTGATGCCGGCCAGCGGCGCAACCTGCTGCCAGATCTCCTCGGTGATGAAGGGGATGATCGGGTGGGCGAGGCGCAGCAGGCTTTCGAGCACCTGCACCAGCGTCTGGCGGGTTCCGCGTTTGGCCGTCTCGTTGGCGTCATCGCTGTTGAGAACAGTCTTGGAGAGCTCCAGGTACCAGTCGCAGTACTGGTTCCAGGTGAATTCATAGATGGCCCGGGCGGCGTGGTCGAAGCGGTAGCTCTCGATGCTTTTGGAGGCTGTCGCGGTGGCTTGCTGCAGGCGCGCGCGTATCCAGCGGTCGGCAATCGAGTATTCGATGTCAGGGGCACTTCCAGGCTGGCCGCAATCCTCACCCTCGGTGTTCATCAGCACGTAGCGGGCGGCATTCCAGATCTTGTTGCAGAAGTTGCGGTAGCCCTCGACGCGACCCATGTCGAAATTGATGTCGCGTCCCGTGGATGCCAGCGCGGCAAAGGTAAAGCGCAGCGCATCGGTGCCGAAAGCCGGGATACCATCGGGAAAGTCCTTGCGCGTCAGCTTTTCGATCTTCGGCGCGTTCTCCGGCTGCATCAGCCCGGTGATGCGCTTCTCCACCAGCGGTTCGAGTTCGATGCCGTCGATCAGGTCGATCGGGTCCAGCACATTGCCCTTGGACTTGGACATCTTCTGCCCGTGGGAGTCGCGCACCAGGCCATGGATGTAGACCTCGTGGAAGGGGACGTCATCCATGAACTTGAGCCCCATCATGATCATGCGCGCGACCCAGAAGAAGATGATGTCGAAGCCGGTCACCAGTACGCTGGTCGGGTAGAAGCTTTTCAGGCGCTCCGTCTCCTCCGGCCAGCCCAGCGTGGAGAATGGCCACAGTGCAGAGCTGAACCAGGTGTCGAGCACATCCTCGTCCTGGTGCAATTCAAACCCGGCCGGCAGATTGTGTTTTTCGCGCACCTGCTCCTCGGAGCGTCCCACGTAGACATTGCCCTCGCTGTCATACCACGCCGGAATGCGGTGGCCCCACCAGATCTGGCGGCTGATGCACCAGTCCTCGATGTTGTTCATCCACTCGAAGTAGGTGTTCTTCCAGTTGTCCGGTACGAAGCGGATCCTGCCGCTCTCCACAGCTTCGATGGCGGGCTTGGCCAGCGGCGCGGTCTTCACATACCACTGGTCGGTCAGAAAGGGCTCGATGACCGTGCCGGAGCGGTCGCCTCTCGGTACCATCAGCTTGTGGTCGTCGATCTTTACAAGCAGTCCCCCGGCATCCAGGTCGGCAACGATCTGCTTGCGTGCGGCGAATCTGTCCAGGCCGACATAGGCTTCCGGAATCAGTCCGTCCTCATCCTCCGTATTGCTGCGTATGACTGCATCGACGGTGAAGAGGTTGACCAGGCCGCCGTGTGGCAGCGCCTGGATGCTGCTGTGGTCGCGGTGGCGCTGCCACACCGCGTAGTCGTTGAAGTCGTGCGCCGGGGTGATCTTGACGCAGCCGGTGCCGAACTCGGGATCGACATACTCATCGGCGATGACCGGAATGCGCCGTCCGGTCAGCGGCAGCTCGACGAACTCGCCCAGCAGGTGCGCGTAACGCTCGTCGCCCGGGTGCACCGCGATGGCGCAGTCGCCCAGCATGGTTTCGGGGCGCGTGGTGGCGACCACGACCTCGCCCTGGCCGTTGCTCAGCGGGTAGCGCATGTGCCACATGTGGCCGCTCTCCTCCTGCGACAGAACCTCGAGGTCTGAGACCGCGGTATGCAGCACCGGGTCCCAGTTGACCAGGCGCTTGCCGCGGTAAATCAGCCCCTCTTCGAAGAGGCGCACGAACACCTCCTTGACGGCATCCGAGAGCCCCTCGTCCATCGTGAAGCGCTCGTGCTCCCAGTCGAGCGACGCCCCCATGCGGCGCAGCTGGCGGGTGATGGTGCCGCCGGACTCCTCCTTCCACTCGCGGATGCGCTCGAGGAATTTTTCGCGGCCGTAGTCGTGGCGGGTTTTGCCCTCACCATTGATGATGCGCTCCACCACCATCTGCGTGGCGATGCCGGCATGGTCAGTCCCCGGCTGCCACAGCGTCCTGTCCCCCTGCATGCGGTGGTAGCGGATCAGGGCGTCCATGATGGTGTCCTGGAAGGCGTGCCCCATGTGCAGCCTGCCGGTCACGTTGGGAGGCGGGATCATGATGCAGTAGGCGGCATCCCCCTTGTCAGCAGGGGTGAACCAGCCGTTCTCTTCCCAGGTCTGGTACCAGCGTTGTTCAATCTGTTGCGGGTTGTAGCTCTTTTCCATCGATCGGCAGCCGAGAGTATTCGTTGAAGTCACAATAAGCGGCTGATTATACCCAAGAACGGCGTCAGACAGCCGTCAAGATTTTCGTAGCACCCCTGTATCGATTGCTGAGCCAAGGCGGTTTTCTTGCCAGATTGAACAGGCATTGAAAGGGAAGCTGAGGTATGCTGACAAGAGGATGCCGCGGAGGGCTGGAGAGTCGCAAACCGCGGTGATTACCCCTTGTCACGGATCCTTCTGCATGACAATGAGCTCACCAAAAAACCGACGGACTTATTTGGCCTTGGCGCTGGTGCTGGCAGCCATCTACTGCTTTGTGGGCTTTTACCCCTTCAAGTTGGCGCCGGCGCCGCCCGGGGGGCGTGACAATGGTGCCGAAGTCTTGCCGGGGGGAGGGTTGCGCTTCCAGTCGCCGGGTATTGTTCAAACCCTGGATGCGCCATCATGGCTGCAGAAGGCCATTGCCTCGTCCGATTTCGCACTGTCGCTGGAAGTGCGTGCAGCCGAGCGGGAACAGTCCGGCCCGGCGCGAATATTCACGCTGTCTGCAAACCCCAACCTGAGAAACATCACCGTGGGTCATCACGGGAACAGTTTGAGTGTGCGCCTGCGGACCTGGCAAACTAACCTCAATGGAATCCCCGAATACTGGATCAAGAATGTCTTCGACGAGCCTGGATGGCGCAAAATAGATATCCGCATCAGAGGGAAAGCCCTCGAGATCCGGGTGGATGGCGACTCCCTGGTGATTGGGCGTCTGCCGCATCGGCCGTTAAGGGCCTGGGATGCTAACTACCGCCTGGCCCTGGGGAACGAACTCAGTGGTGACCGGCCCTGGCGGGGGGAGATCCGCAAGGCCGTTGTCCGGGTCGGTGATCAATCCTACGACTATCTGCTCCCTGGCGCGCTGCAGATTACGCAGCAATTTCACGTCGAGACGGTATCTGCCCTGGATGAGCTGTCTGCCGATTTCCAATTTAAGAATTCGACCATCCTCGACTGGACGATCAACTTTCTCGGCTTTATCCCCTTTGGCTGGCTGCTGGGAATGGTGTTCCGACGACGCCGGGGTATTCTGCTGGCGACCCTGGTCGCCGCTGCCATGAGCGCCATGATCGAGACCAGTCAGCTGCTGATTCTGGCCGATCGCTTTCCCTCTGTTGTGGATTTTCTTCTCAATACGCTTGGGGCCGCTGCGGGCGCCTGGGCAGCCTGTAATTATGATCTGTCAATCAGCAGGGTCACCAGGGAGTCGCCAGGCTAGTGCTCCTTCAATGTAATAATTTGGGATGCAGCGCTCCTGTGGTGTTTCGCAGCAAGGCACAGCACGCAGGGAATGGCCAATCCCCTTGCCAAGTGCTGTAACGCGGCTGCGGGACACCACAGAAGCGCCCCGTGGGTGAGCTTGTCAGCGTCCATGGACTGCGTTGCGCCTCTTGGCAAGGGGGTTAGCCATTGCCGGCGAGACGCGTCTTGCCATGAACGCTGACAAGCTCACTGAATCCTAAATTATTACATTGAAGGAGCACTAGGCGGGGGTGATCCACTGCTCCCCGAGGGCGGCTCTGAATGAATCGTCATTGCGAGGAGCGTAGCGACGAAGCAATCTCTAACAGTTGCTATACTGCCAACTGCCAACTGCCCACAGAGAACACCCTTGTGAAATTCATCCACGCCGCCGACATTCACCTCGACAGCGCCCTGCGCGGCCTGGAGCGCTACGAGGGCGCTCCCGTCGAGGAGATTCGCGGCGCAACGCGCCGGGCATTCGAGAACCTGGTCGAGCTGGCGATGCGTGAAGAGGTCGACTTCGTGCTGCTGGCGGGTGATCTCTACGACGGCGACTGGCGGGATTACAACACCGGTCTCTACTTCGTCAGGCAGATGCAGCGGCTGCACGATGCAGGCATTCCTGTCTTCATCGTCTCCGGCAACCACGATGCCGCCAGCCAGATCACCAGGAGCCTGCGTCTGCCGGAGAATGTTACCCTCTTCTCCACGCGCAGGCCGGAGAGCGTGGTTCTCGAAGAGCTCGGCGTCGCTATCCACGGCCAGGGTTTTGCCAGCCGTGCAGTGAGCGAGGATCTCTCGCGGGACTATCCGCAGGGAGACCCCCAGCTCTTCAACATCGGCCTGCTGCACACCAGCCTCGATGGCAAGCCGGGGCATGAGCCCTACGCACCCTGCAGCATCGATGGACTGCGATCAAAGGGGTATCAATACTGGGCGCTTGGTCATGTCCACCGCCGTGAGGTGGTCAGCGAGGAGCCATGGATCCTGTTTCCCGGAAACATCCAGGGGCGGCATATTCGCGAGACCGGCTCCAAGGGTTGCACGCTGGTGAGTGTCGACAACGGACGGGTTCAGAGCGTCGAGCATCGCGATCTCGACATCATGCGCTGGCTGCTGTGTGAAGTGGATCTCTCTGCCTGCGCCACCCTCGATGCTCTCTACGAGCAGGTGCACACGACGCTGCAGCAGGCGCAGGAGGAGTCGGACGGTCTGCCCGTGGCTGCACGCCTGCAGTTGCATGGAAGCACTCCCCTGCACGCACAGCTGCATGTGCAGACGGAGCAGCTGCTCCAGGAGTTTCGTGCTCTCTGCGGCGCCCTTGGCGGGGCAGGGGTGTGGCTGGAAAAAGTGACGTTGAAGACAGAGGCCGCAAACCACGTGGATGTCAATCTGGGTGGTGACGACGCCCTGGGCGGCCTGCTGAGCGCGATCCGTGAACTGGAAGTGGATGAGGCTGCGGCTGCCCCGCTGCTCGAGGAGGTCGACGCACTGCGCGGCAAGCTGCCGCCGGCGCTGCGCAGCGGCGATGAAGGCTTCGACCCGGCGGAGCTGCAGCAGCTCAGTGTGATCCTCGAGGATGTCAAGGAGCTGCTGTTGAACAGCCTGCTGGCGACGGAGGGCGGCGGCTGATGGAGCTGTGCCGTCTCAAGCTGACCGCCTTCGGTCCCTTCACCGATCACCTGCTGGATTTCGAACAGGGGGGTGCCAAGCTGCATATCGTCTATGGCGCCAACGAGGCCGGCAAGAGTT
>JBDLII010000099.1:0-8485 GCA_039714995.1 Pseudomonadota bacterium | reverse complement strand
AGGAAAATTCCGATGCGAACCTTGCGCCATGGATTGTTGTCATCCAGCAGCCTGATGATTCGGGCATTCAGGTGATCACCGCGATCAAGCATCTGGGCGATGGTGCTGTTCTCCCGGTGAGGTACGAAACCCAGCTTGTCGTTACGGAAGTAGACGGCAACCGCATCGCGGTCATGGCCATTGAAGGACTCCCGCACCAGCGACAGCTTTTCGCCTTCCCGCAGGAAGGGCCAGATGGCATTGCCGCGATAGTATTGGAACCCTGCCACCGGCGACTCCTGGAGCAGGGTGCTGCTCTCGCGAGCCTGCGAGTGACGCCCCAGGATGGCCGCGCCCATGCCGCCGAAAAGGGTTTGAAAAAATCTTCTGCGTTGCATTGTGCTCTCCTGTTTTTTCTCTGTTGGTTCTATTGTAGGAGAGGTGGTGGCTCATTTGGTGAGCCGGGGTGAAATTTATTCTCGGGCGGGGCACTCGTAGGGGGGATAAGGCGATTTATGCCGCATCCACCATGATTCTGGCACATTGGTGGATGCGCTGTCGCTTATCCCCCCTACAACTCTGATGCGCCTTACGGGCATCAGGCGTATCGGTTCAGCGCCTGCTGCAGCTGCTGCTGCACCGCATCGCGCAGCTCCGGCGGGGAGATGACTTCGACTTCGCTGCCGTGGCGCAGGATATCCATGATCAGCTCGGTTGGATTCAGGTAGGGGATAGAGAGCTGATAGCTGCCATCGTCCAGCCACCGCGACTGCTGTTCAGAGTGCCACTGCTCCTTGCTGACCCAGCGCGCTCTCTCGGGGGTAAATCGCAGCGTGGCCGTTTGCGTCGCCTTGCCGGAGAAGATCCCGTAGGCGCTGCTGTAGTGCGCATTCAGGGTTTCACTGTCGACATCCCTGGCATTTTCTGCGAATGGAGTGGCCTGCTGGATATTATCCAGCGCGAAGGTGCGCAGATCTTTTCTGAGATGGCACCAGGCATCGAGATACCAGTTGTCGCGGTAGTGCACCAGCCGTTGCGGCGAAACCTCGCGTTCATGTGTTTCATCACTGGAGCGGTTGTAGTAGTGAATCCGCAGGCGTTTGCGGCTGGCCGTTGCCCCGGCAACCGCCTGAAAGGCATCGCCCGCCCGGCGGGATGCGACCTGGAGGATACGGATGCGCTGCACCAGCTCGTCACCCCTCTCCTTGTGCAGATTCAGCAGCCGGCGGATGCTCTGCTTCAGCGGTGAAAGCTGCTTCTCCAACAGCCCGGGCTGCACCTGCGTCAGCAGCTGCTGCACCGAGAGCAGTGCGTGCAGCTCCGAGGCATTGAACCAGATTCCGGGAAGTTCATACATCTCTTCATCCCGGCGGTCATAGTAGTAGCCGTTGAGCTTTTGATCATACCTGATCGGCGCGTTCAGATAGAGGCGCATCGATTCGATGATGCGTTTGACAGTGGCGCGGGAGCACTCCAGTTCCGCCTCCAGCTGTCTGCGGGAGACGGGATAGCGGCTGGCGCTGAGGATTTTATGCAGATCGTAGATACGGTCGAAACGATCCATGCCGACAGGCTAGGAGGATTGCTGCTGCGTGTAGAGCTTCTCGGCCTCCTTCGGGTCCATTTTCCACAGGCGCTCCAGCTGGTAGTAGTCCCGGACCTTGGGCTGCATGACATGCACGATCACGCCGTTGAGGTCGATCAGCGCCCATTCGCCGTCAGCGAAACCCTCGGTTCCCAGCGCAGGCTCTCCCTGCTGCTTGGACTGAAAGGCGACTGCTTCGGCAATGGCCTTGACTTGCCGGTCGGATCTGCCGCTGGCAATGATCATAAAATCTGTGATGCTGGTCTTGCCGCGCACATCCAGCACCACGACATCCTGCGCCTTCATCTCATCGAGGGTGCTGACGACAAAATCTCTGAGTTCTTCTACTTGCATGGATGCTCCACTGAAAGCCTGCCTCTATGATACCCGAGAATCGGCTTTGTTGCCCTGCTGTCAACTTTTTCGCGCTCAGAAGAGCGTTCCTGCAATTTCATTCGAAGCCTGTGACGTTACTGCTTATAGAGCTTCAGCTGTTCGATGATGGTGACGACCGCGTCCGGCAGCAGATAACGGATACTGCGCCCCTGCCGGACCCGCTGGCGAATATCTGTTGCCGAGATCGCCAGCTGGGTGACGGGTTGAAACAGGATGGACCCTCCAGCATGCTGGCGCAGCCGGGCCGCATTTCCGACGGAGCACTCGTTGACAAGCCGCCGCAGCGCGCTGCTCTGCATCGCGTCACCAGGCCTGTGCATCACCACAAGGTGCGCCAGCTTGAGGATCTCCATGGGCTGATGCCAGCTCAGAAAGCCCTGGAAGGCGTCCATCCCCAGCAAAAAACAGAGTGGTGTATCCGGCATCTCGCGGCGAAATGACTGCAGCGTATAGAGCGACCGGGAGGGTCTGCCGCTATGCAGCTCGCGCTCATCCAGGACAAAACCGGGGCAGGAAGCGATTGCCGCCTGCACCATGGCTGCCCGGAGCTCTGCGGGTGTGCCCGGCTGCTCGCGGTGGACCGCCTGCTTCAGGGGCACAAAGTGTACTCTTTCCAGTCCCAGCGCCTCTTGCACATCCAGTGCCGTGCGCATATGCCCGAAGTGGATGGGATCGAAGGTGCCGCCGAGAATGCCGATCATGCGGTATTGTCAGGTGCGGATATGGCCGTCGCCCAGTACGATGAACTTGACCGAGGTCAGCCCCTCCAGACCGACCGGGCCGCGCGCATGGAACTTGTCGGTCGAGATGCCGATCTCCGCTCCCAGGCCATACTCGAAGCCGTCGGCAAAACGGGTCGAGGCGTTGACCATGACCGAGCTCGAGTCGACCTCTGCGAGAAAGCGGCGCGCCGTGGTGTAGTTTTCGGTGATGATCGACTCGGTATGCTGGGAGCCGTGCGCGGCGATATGATCCATCGCCGCATCCACGTCGGATACGACGCGAATCGACAGGATCGGCGCCAGGTACTCGGTATCCCAATCCTCCTCTGTAGCCGCATTGCAAGCGATGATCTGGCGGGTCCTGTCGCAGCCACGCAGTTCGACTCCCTTGTGGCCATAGGCATCGGCCAGCTCCGGGAGAAGCTGTTCGGCAATGCTTTCGGCAACCAGCAGCGTCTCCATGGTGTTGCAGGTGCCATAGCGTTGGGTCTTGGCGTTGAGCGCCACATCAAAGGCCTTCTGCCGGTCGGCATCGGCATCGATATAGAGGTGGCAGATACCGTGAAGATGCTTGATCACAGGCACCCTGGCGTCGCTGGCGATACGCTCGATCAGCCCCTTGCCGCCGCGCGGAATAATGACGTCCACGGACTCGGGCATACTGATCAATGCACCGACAGCCTCACGGTCGGTGGTTGCGACAACCTGCACAGCCTCCGCCGGCAGGCCGGCTTTTTCAAGCCCATGGTGTATGCACTGAGCGATCGCCTGGTTGGAGAAGAAGGCTTCGGAACCGCCACGCAGCACGGTCGCATTGCCCGATTTGAGGCACAGCGCGGCGGCGTCCGCGGTCACATTCGGGCGCGACTCATAGATGATGCCGACGACGCCCAGCGGCACGCGCATGCGCCCCACCTGGATGCCGGAGGGGCGGTAATTCATGTCGAAGATCTCACCGATGGGGTCGGCAAGCGCCGCGATCTGGCGCAGACCCTCGATCATCGTGTCGATGCGCTCGTTGTCGAGTTCGAGGCGATCCAGCAGGGCATCGGAGAGCCCCTTCTCCCGCCCGGCATCGAGATCCTTGAGGTTCTCGGCGATCAGGGTATTGCGATTGTCATCGAGGTCATCGGCAATGGCGTTCAGCGCGCCGTTTTTTTGCGCCGTGGCGGCGGCAGCGAGCTGCCGGCTGGCTGCCCGCGCCTGCTCACCGAGTTGCTGCATGTAGGCGGCGACATCGCCGATCTGGTGTTGCGGAGTTTTTATCATAATAAAAAAAAGTTAAAGTAATCCATTGCAATGAATTTTATCAGCAAAAAACAGACAGATGTGTGAGTTTTACACTGAATTGGTCTATCATCTGTCACATACAAACAAGGGAACCTCTGATTAAGTCCCCGGGTTGGGGGTTTGGGGGAAGGGCAAACTGAAAGCCAGTTATAACTCATTGATATTGATCCCTTCCCCCATAGAAAAACTTGCGGGAATGCTCTGCTCCAGTCGCGAAGCGACTTGATCAGAGCTTCCCAAGGGAAACTCTGAATCAAACGACGGGAAGGGGGTTCGGGGGAAGGGCTGAAGAAATGCCTGTAATAACCTGTTGAATTGCAACCCTTACCCGGTAATAAACTTGCAAGGGAGCTCAAAGTGACCGCTAAACAACTCATGTCGCCTGATCCCGTCACAGCCCTTGCTGATGAACGGGTATCCGATGCACTGGTCAAAATGTGTCACAAGCACATCCATAACCTGCCGGTGATGGACAATGACGGCAATTTCCTGGGTCTGTTCGGTCTGCGCAATCTGCTTCACGCCCTGCTGCCCAAAGCCGCCACCATCACTCCAGCGCTGCAGAGCCTCGATTTTTTGACAGACAACCTTGAAGAGGTCACACAGACTCTCGAGGATATTGCCGACCAGCCGGTAGCAAACTATCTCGACAACGAGAACCTGATCCTGTGCCGCACGAATGAACCTATCATGGAGGTAATCCGCAAGCTCTACGAAGCCCCGACCAGCCTCCCGGTAGTACTGGTTGCAAGTGACGGAGCGCGCCTGGTCGGCATGATCTCACATTGGGATATTCTGGAGTACATCAGCGCCCAGATTGGCGATATCGATACACGCCTGAAACGCGCCTGTGCCATCAATAATAACGGGAGCAGTTCAAGTGACTGAGCACGCCGACTCTGCGATGAACGTCATTTTCGGGTGGGACCCGGTGTGGGTTGCGGCAACACTCTTTGTGCTGACCTATGCCGTCATCATGACCGAGCGCGTCAACCGTGCTATCGTGTCGCTGCTCGGCGGCATGTTGATGGTCATGAGTGGCATTCTGAACCAGCATGCAGCGTTGCGCGGCGAGGATTTCAACACCCTGGGGCTGTTGACGGGGATGATGGTGATCGTTGCCATCACACGGCGCTCCGGCGTCTTTCAGTTTGTCGCCATCTGGTCGGCAAAAAAAGTGCGCGCCCACCCCTGGGGGATACTGCTGATGCTGTCCATCGTGACCGCCGTCTTCTCGGCGCTGCTGGATAATGTCACGACCGTGCTGCTGATCGCCCCGGTGACGCTGCTGATCACCCAGGAGCTGAAAGTCTCGCCATTCCCCTACCTGTTCACCGAAATCATCTCATCCAATATCGGCGGCGCCGCCACACTGATCGGCGATCCGCCCAACATCATGATCGGTTCTGCCGTACCCCTCTCTTTCAACGATTTCCTGATCAATCTTGCTCCCATCATCCCACTGATTCTGGTGATGACCCTCGCTGTCGTCTGGCTGATCTGGGGAAGGAAGATGCAGGCCAGCGAATCTGCACGCCAGAACATCATGGAGTTCAACGAGAGAAACAGCATTACCGATGTACGCCTGTTGAAACAGTCGCTCTCCGTCCTTACCGCGGTCATTGCCGGTTTTATCCTGGCCCATCCACTGCACATGGAGCCAGCCACCATTGCCATGTTCGGCGCCGCCATGCTGTTGCTACTGACCAATATCAAAAGATCATCCGAGTCGCAGGCAAAGGATGTACATGCCTCCTTTGCCGAGGTGGAGTGGATTACCATCTTTTTTTTCGTCGGCCTCTTTATCCTGGTTCACGGCCTGGAGGAGGTTGGCCTGCTGGAGAGCCTGGCCAATGCCGTGCTCGAGGTCACCGGAGGCGATCTGACGAGCACCGCAATGATGATTCTGTGGATATCGGCGATCTTTTCCGCGCTGGTTGACAACATCCCTTTCGTTGCAACCATGATCCCGGTCATCAAGAGCATGGCGCCCGTCTTTGGCGGTGCTGAAAACCTGATGCCCCTGTGGTGGTCCCTGGCGCTGGGAGCCTGCCTCGGCGGCAATGGCTCGCTGATCGGCGCCAGCGCGAACCTGATTGTTGCCGGTTATGCCGAACGGGCCGGCCACCCAATACGCTTCGTGCCCTTTATGCTGCTGGCCTTTCCGCTGATGCTGATGAGTGTCGGCATCGCATCGATCTATCTCTATTTCCGTTATCTGGCTTGACCCGGTGGAGTGAACCATGAAACTTACAGGTATTTTGATCCCGACCACTTTTGCGCGGGAGGGAATGAAAGTCAGGGATGTCTTCACGATCTGTCTCGAGGCGGGAGTCCCTGCTCTGCCCTATATCAACAGCAAGGGGAAGAGACGCGGCTATATCAGCCTTGCCGGCATCATGCATCACGGCTGCCTGCCAAACTACATGGTGGAACTGGCAAATGTGCTGGGGAATCACCTGAGTTGTTTCGATGACGCCAGAACAAAAATCCGGGATCTAATGGAGCACCCTATCGAACACTATATCGAAAAGCCGCTACGTTCGATCACATCGGAGACGCCCGTCGTCAAAGCTGTGGCGATTCTCGAAAAGTATGACTCCAATTACCTCTTTGTTTATGACGGCGACAATTACCGCGGCGTGGTCACGGCGGAGGGCATCGCCCAGCGCATGCTCGAGATTGACAGTGAGAACCAATAATTACGGATGTATCGATCTCTTACTACTGGAGAGGAGACATGGCAAAGAAACAACAAAAGAAATCTGTTTGGCTATTGAGAACCTGGATTTTTTCTCTCGTCTGCATCAGCGGCACGGGCATGCAGAGCGCCGGCGCGGATGAGTCGCCCTTCGTCGTCACCCAGATCGAAGGCGAGTACGAGGATGTGCTGGACAGCGTCAAGACGGCGATCAAGGGTAAAGGGATCAATATCGCCCATACGCTTCCCGCGGCCGAGATGCTAAACCGCACCGGCAAGGATTTCGGCGTGACCAGCAATGTCTATCTCAACGCCGAGATCGTCGAGTTCTGCAGCGCCGGCATCTCCCACAAGCTGGCGCAGAAAAACTCTGCTAATATTCTGTTATGCCCCTTTGCAATCAGCGTTTATGTGACAACGGCCGATCCCGGTCACGTCAATCTTGCCTATCGCCGACCGCTGGCCGGGAAGGAGTCTGCCGACGAGGCGGGAGAGATTGTCAAGCTGGTCGAGGAGATCATTACAGAAGCCAGTGAATGGTGACTCTCCACTATCTGGTAGGCTCTGATTGAATGTCATTTCGAGCAAAGCGGGAAATCTTCAAGCTTGCAACCTATTGACATCAAAGGGCATAAGATTTCCCCCTACGGTCGAAATGACATGTAGTGGATTCATTCAGAGCTTCCCTAGCTGAAAAGGGACATGACAGGAAACGCGTATGAAATCACTCATCAGCATCACAACGCTGTCACTCATTTGCGTGACTCTATTCTCCTGCGCGACCATGGAGTTGGGAGAGAGTTATGGCTCCACCGGCCATAAACTCTATGCTGAAAACTGCTTCAGATGTCACCGCGAGGCGACAACCCTGAATGAGCCGGAGGATTTTCTGCTCGAAACCATCCACGATGGTGGCAGGAACATGCCCTCCTTTGAAGAGAGTCTCTCCAAAGCAGAACAGCGGCAGGTCGTCGACTACATCCTGAACCAGCGATAGGGGGGACAATCAGGTCTTTTTCCCTGGCGGCTGCTGGCGGGTAAAGGTCCACTGCCCGTCATCCGAATCTGCCTGTGAAAAGCGGTAGCCGCCGCGGTCAAACGCCTTGAGACCATCAGGGCTTTCAATCCTGTTGCGCAGGATGAAATCGGCCATCATGCCCCGTGCGCGCTTTGCAAAAATGGCAATCACGCGGGTTTTCCCCGCCTTGCTCTCCTTGAAATTGATCGTCAGCAGGCGACCCTTCAGCAGTTTTGGCTTGACCGCCCTGAAGTATTCATTGGATGCCAGGTTGATCAAAACCGCCTCCTGCTGCCGCTCCAGCAAGCGGTTGAGATTGTCGGTGATGCGCTCCCCCCAGAACTGGTAGAGATTATCACCCCGCGGATTGGCCAATTTGGTCTTCATCTCCAGACGGTAGGGCTGAATCAGGTCGAGCGGGCGCAGCACGCCATAAAGCCCGGAGAGGATGCGCAGATGCTGCTGCGCGTACTCCAGATCATCTTCGCTGTACGCAGTCGAGTCAATGCCGCTGTAGACATCGCCCTTGAAGGCAAACAGCGCCTGCCTGGCATTTTGCAGCGTAAAGGGGGTCTTGAATGCCCGGTAGCGCTCCACATTCAGGTTGGCGATATTCTCGCTGACGTCCATCAACTGCTGCAATTTGCCGGCATCGAGCTTGCGCAGCCCGGAGATCAGCAGCTGCGACTCATCGAGCTGCGCGGGGAGTGTATGACGCGCTGTAGCAACAGCGGTCTCGAAATCCTGCCCTTTGGATGGAGAGAGCGTGATAACCATAAATCCAATCCTCACAC
>JBDLII010000098.1:0-8541 GCA_039714995.1 Pseudomonadota bacterium | reverse complement strand
ATCGCAGGACGCCGTTCCGAGAGCAATTCGCTGTTCGATGAATCCATCGCCACCTTCGAGGATGACGCCGGCGCCTATGACCAGAAGGATGCCGAAGGCTTCATCAAGCTCAACGCCCTGCGCCTGCGGGTTGCTGCGAGGCGCAGAGCATAACGCAGCGTGAATCGCGGTCAGAAGACCGCTCCTACTGAGTCTAGCCGGGTAGGAGCGGTCTTCTGACCGCGATCATATCCGTTAAATGACGAGAACTTTGAGTCATGGGAAAAACATCTGAAGCAGTTGGAATCAGCGGCCATGTCATGCTGGATGTCGCCGGCCTGGAACTCACCGCTGAGGATGTCGGGCGTCTGCAACACCCTGCCTGCGGCGGCGTCATCCTCTTCACCCGCAACTACGCCGATCCCGCTCAGCTCACTGCGCTCGTCGGCAGCATCCGCGCCGTTTCACCAACCCCGCTGTTGATCGCCGTCGATCACGAGGGGGGCAGGGTGCAGCGCTTTCGCGAAGGCTTCACCCGCCTGCCGCCGATGGCATGGCTTGGCCGCTGTTATCAAGAGGATAGCGAAGAGGCCCTGCGCAGGGCACGTGAACTGGGATGGCTGATGGCGGTGGAGTGCCGCATGGCCGATATCGATTTCAGCTTTGCCCCGGTGCTGGATCTCGATCTGGGCGTCTGTGAAGTGATTGGTGACCGCGCCTTTCATGCCGACCCTGATGTGATCGCCGCACTGGCCGGCGCCTGGATGCAAGGCATGCACGATGCAGGCATGGCTGCCGTCGGGAAGCATTTTCCCGGCCACGGCGCGGTGGTGGAAGATTCGCATCTCGATCTGCCCGTCGACAAACGGGATATCGAAACCATTCTGGCCACTGACGTCAGACCCTATGTGTGCCTTTTCCGCGATGGCCTGGAGGGCGTTATGCCGGCCCATGTTATCTATCAGCAGGCGGATGAGCATGCGGCAGGATTCTCCCGCTTCTGGCTGCAGCAGATTCTGCGTGAACAGCTCGGGTTCGATGGTGTGATCTTCAGTGACGACCTCTCCATGGCCGCCGCGGAATCGGCCGGAAGTTATGCGCGTCGCGCGCAGGCCGCGATGGACGCAGGCTGCGACATGGTGCTGATCTGCAACCAGCCGCAGGCAGCGGACGAGGTGCTGCAGGCGCTGCATGGCTACCAGGCAGCAGCGAGTCTGCGCCGGCTGCAGACGATGGCTGCCAGACCTGTCCATGAGCTTGCTGGCCAACTGTCCGGAAAAAGGCGCGACAACGCCGTTGCACTGGCTGCCGATGGTGTCGCGGCGATGGAGCAGAGCGCATGAAGCATACAACTGACGAGCATGCACGGCAGGTGCTGCGTAATGCCGAGTGTCTCTTTACACCGCAACAGATCGATGGGCGCCTGCAGAGGATGGCGGCGGATTTGAATGCCAGATTTGCCGGTCAATCCCCGATCCTGTTGTGTGTGATGAACGGCGGGGCAGTGTTGGCGGGACAGCTGCTACCCAGACTCGATTTCATGCTGGAGTTCGACTATCTCCATGCAACCCGTTACAGCGGTGATACCAGCGGTGGAGAACTGGTGTGGAAGCGTCATCATGAGCTGCCGCTGCATGGACGGGATGTGCTGATCCTGGATGATATTCTCGATGTCGGTCTGACGCTGAAAGAGATCGTCCAGGCCTGTCTGAGCGAGGATGCCAGATCGGTCACCACCGCCGTACTGGTCGAGAAGAAGCATGCCGGAAATTGCGGCATGAAGGCCGACCATGTGGCGCTGGATGTCCCCGACCGCTACGTGTTCGGCTATGGCATGGACTACAGGGGCTTTTTGCGCAATGCGCCCGGTATCTTTTCCACGGAGGAGGAGTGATGCATAAAATCGGCGTGATCGGCGGCTCAGGAATCAGCAGCCTGAAAGAGCTGGAGATCCTGCATCGTGAAATCGTCAGCACTCCCTATGGGGAGGCATCTGCGCCGCTGACACATGGTCGTCTCGGTGCTCTCGATCTGATCTTTATGCCGCGTCATGGCAGTGGCCACACGATCCCGCCGCACGCTATCAACTACCGCGCCAATGTTTGGGCAATGAAGGAGCTTGGCGTCGAGCAGATTATCGGTCTGGCTACCGTCGGCGGCATCACCCAGCCACCGCTGGCGATGGTCATTCCGGACCAGCTCATCGACTACAGCTGGGGCAGGGAACACACCTTTTTCGACGGAGAAGACGGCCAGGTCTCCCATGTTGATTTCTCTTCTCCCTTTTGCGGAGAGTTGCGCCAGACCCTGACGGAAGCGGCTCTCGCCGCCGGCATCGACATTGTCACCGAGGGGGTTTATGGCGTAACCCAGGGGCCGCGCCTCGAAACAGCCGCCGAGATCGGGCGTTTGCACGCAGACGGTTGCGATATCGTTGGCATGACGGCGCTTCCCGAGGCGGCCCTGGCGCGTGAAAAGGGGCTCTGTTACGCGACCTGTGCGATCGTGGTCAACTGGGCTGCCGGCAAAGGCGATGGCGTAAAAATTACCCAGGAGTTGATCGACGCCAACCTGGAGATCAGCAAAAAATCGATCGGCAGCCTGCTGCAGCATCTGGGAGAAGGGAGATTTTAAGTTTTAGGGAAGACCTGATCAATTCGTCATTCCGGCGAATGCCGGAATCTATGTGTTTGATTTTCCTGGGTCCCGGCATACGCCGGGATGACAAAAGTGGAATTAATCAGAAGTGCCTTAAACCCTCCCATTCAATCCACAATATTCCGTCATCAATAGCAGTCTCGCAGTATAATATTTGCATCTGTGAACTGATAAGAGAGTTGGGAGAGTAACCATGTCAGAAGAGAAGAAACCTGCCGTTGAAGCGGAGAGCCCCGAGAAGGAGAGCAAAGTTTCGATGATGATGATCGTCTTCCTGGTCATCCTGATCTGGGCTGTCGTTGCCTATTTCATGACCATGACCCCCGATGAAGAAGGCACTGATCAGCAGCATGCCACAACCACTGAAGAGGCCGCGCCGACCGCTGCGCAAGCGCCGCAGCAGCAGGTTCCCGCTACGCCTGTCGAAGCTACGGAAGATGCGGCATCTACAGCCGTTGCCGAAGCTGAAAATGCGTCTGCCCCAGAGGGAAAGGAGGCTGTTGATGTCCTGATGGACGTCTTTGCACCCGAGGGCAGGTAAAACAGGGACTTGGGATCCTCTGACCGAATCATGACAGCCTGTCATTGCGAGCGAAGCGCGGCAATCTCATGCTTTGATATCTATGAGTTAGAGATTATAAATTACATCCTTGTAATTTACCCTTCGGGCCGCGCCATGTGGCGCGTTCAATTTTGCTCGGAGCAAAATTAGTGCTTCGTCGCTGCGCTCCTCGCGATGACGAATCATTCTTTTCCCTCCTTTATCATCTCGAACGAATGTGAGAGACCTATAGTTGCCAACATCAAGATTTCTCCCTTCGGTCGAAATGACACTGGCAGCGTGTAGGGCGCAATAACCGCTTCTTCTACCCGGTATTCCGCATCCCTGCGGCAATGGCGTTGACGCTCCTTAACAGCGGCTGCAGCCATACACTGTCCGCATCATCACTCTCCCGGTAGCGCTGCAGCAGCGTGCTTTGAATGGCATTCAGCGGATCCAGATAGGGGTTGCGCCTCGCCAGGCTCAAATGCAGCACCGGGTTATCCTCGATCAGCTCGTTTCTCTCGGCGATGGCAAGAACCTGTTCGCGGGTAAGTTGAAATTCATCGCTGATCATGTTGAAGATATGCTGGCAGTTGTCCTTGTCACTGTGACACAACTGCCGGTACATTCCGGCAATGGTCATGTCCGCCTTGAACAGCGCCATCTGGATATTCGCCAGCATGGCGCGGAAAAAGGGCCACTGCCGGTACATCTGCCGCAAGCTGGCCAGGTTGTCTGCATCCCGTCCAATCCACTGCTGAAGCGCGCTGCCGATGCCGTACCAGGCTGGCAGGGTGTGGCGTGACTGCGCCCAGCCGAAGACCCAGGGAATGGCGCGTATCGAATCCTTGGAGCGGTCCTGCGTTTTTCGATGCGAGGGTCGCGAGCCGATATTCAGCAGCCCGATCTCCGACACCGGTGTTGCTTCGTAGAAATAGTCGAGAAATCCAGGCGTCTCCTCCGTCAGGTTGCGGAATGCACTCTCTCCCAACGCCGACAGCTGCTGCATCACCCGGTGGTATTCCGGCCTGTCTTCGGCCGGCTTCCTGACGAGGTTGATATTGGCCTTGATCAGCCCGGTCAGCCCCATCGACAACTCGAATACTGCTGTCTCCGGGTGGCTGTATTTATAATAGAGCACCTCTCCCTGCTCGGTAAACTTGATCTCGCCGCGCACCGTCCCGGCGGGCTGCGACAGAATCGCATCATGGGTCGGTCCTCCTCCTCGGCCTATGGTGCCGCCACGGCCGTGGAACAGGCGGCAGTGCACCTGATAGCGGTCGGCGAGGGCGATGATCTCCTGCTGGGTCCTGTAGAGGTTCCAGGTGGAGGAGATGATGCCGCCATCCTTCGCGGAATCCGAATAACCGAGCATCACCTCCTGGCGATGTCCGCTCACCGCGAGCAGGTTGCTGTAGCAGGGGTTATTGAACAGCCTCTCCAGCACCTGGGTGCTGCGTTCGAGATCGTCGATGGTCTCGAACAGCGGGGATATCTCGATGTCGAAATACCAGCCATCGTCCCGCTTCCCGGCAAGCCCGCACAGCGAGCCGAGAAGGGCGACCTCCATGATATGGCTGGCCTCGTGGGTCATCGAGATGACGTACTGGCCGATCGCCCGCGGGCTGACCTTGTTGCGCAGCCAGGCAATCGCGTCGAACACCTCGAGAACCTCCCGGGTTTCCGCGGAGAGCGCATTTCGCTGCACCTCTTGCGGGGATTCGATGGCTCTTCCCAGCGTGGACAGGCGCTGCTCCTCATCCATGTGCGCATAGCCGTCGACGCCCATCTGCCCGAGTATCTCAGCCACGGCCGTTGAATGCACCGACGACTCCTGGCGGATATCGAGTCTGGCGAGAAAAAAACCGAAGGTCCTGGTCAGCATGATCAGGTCCAGCAGATTGCCGTCAGCCGCATCCTGGTCGCCATGCTCCTGCAGGGAGCGATGGATCAGCAGCAGGTCTTCGAGGAACTCCTCTTCATTGCTGTATGCGGAGGGATTGGCGGTAACCTGGTGCTCATCCGTCAGCGCCTCCTCCACCTGCTGCAACGCGGCGTTGAGCCTGTGCAGCATGATCCACAACTTGCGCCTGTAGGGCGCAACGGAGAAGTGCTTGTACTTCTCGCAAATCATTTCGGAATAGCGCGCCTCATCCTGCTCCAGCTTGGCCTCGAACTCGTCGGAGGGGATGCAGAACGAGAGCGAGTGGGTCAACTCTCCGATCAGTGCATCGACCCTGGTGGCGTACTCCTGCAGGATTGCCTGCTGCTGCAGCCGCATCGCCTTGAGCGTCAGTTGTGGGGTGACATGAGGATTGCCGTCCCTGTCGCCGCCGATCCAGGAGCCGAAACGGATCAGCGCGTGCTCTCGCAGCAGGGTGTCATGCAGCTCTTCGCCATAATGGCGCACCAGGGCGTTGCTGAGACGCCGGTAGGTGACAGGAATTGCCTGGAACAGGCTGGTGCGGAAATAGTAGAGACCATTCTTGATCTCCATCAGCACTTCAGGTCGCTCGGCGCGCATCTCCTCGGTCTTCCACAGCGTCTGGATGGTGGTGCGCAGTTCGGTCTCGATCCGCTTTTTCTGGTCGATGAACTCGACCGGCAGATCGAGCTTCTTGGTGGTCTCGAAAATATGGTTCAGCAGCCCCATCGTGACGCGGCGCTTGGCCTCGGTCGGATGTGCCGTGAAGACCGGGATGTAGGTGCTTTGCGAGAGGATCGTCAACACCTCATCCGAAGACATGTCATGTTCCCTGAAATCCCTGATCAGGTGCTCGAAGGAGCCTTTCCACAGCCCTTTTCCCTTGACGGCGATCCGTCTGCGCTGGCGGTGGTGAAAGGTCTCCTCGACGATATTGATCAGCTGAAAGTAGAGATTGAAAGCGCGGATCACGTGGGTCAGCTCATCCGCCGACAATTGGCTAATCAGCTTCTGCAGCCGCATGCGCTTGTCGTCGTTATCTTCCGCGCGCAGGGCAATATAGCCTTTGCGCAGCCGTTCGACGATGAGGTAGATGTTTTCACCGGCCTGCGAGCGAATCACTTCGCCGAGCAGCCTGCCGATCAGCTTGACCCGGCCGCGCAGGTTTCTGTCGTATTTGAGTGCGAAATCGATGAATGGATCTGACATAGCATGATGTCTCTGCAAATTTCTTGATGAGTAATGATTCAATACTTGCATTGAATAAGCGCAAGCATGCGGCGCAATGCCCTGCGGTTATTGCGCCCTGAAATTAAAAGCCTGATATTATACGCGCAAGTTTTTTGCCATAGTGATGCTTTTCCCCGAGCAAGCCCCTCACCCCGGCCCTCTCCAGACAGGAGAGGGAGTCAAACTGCTGGAAGCATGTCATGAATAACCCGCATCAGCAACTGGGCCGGTTGAACCATCTCCATCAGCTGCTGCAGGCGTTGCTGGAATCTGTCCCGGATGAGGAGACCCGCTGCTGCTATCACTCACAACTGCAGTCGCTTGCCTGGTATTTTGGCCGCGCTGTCTACCTGGAGACCCTGCTGCTGCGAACCGTCGTGCAGGGGGAGGACGGCCTGGCCGAACGAGTCGCACATATATTTGGCGATGAACGGCCCTGCAGTACTGAGTTGACGGTGCAGATCCCGCCCAGGGAACATCTGCTGAACTGGGCGCTGGAGATCTTCGAGGAGAATCTTACCCGGCTGGCGAATCCGATGCTGCTTCCCGATCATCCGTTGTTGAAACAGGGATGGCTGACCACCATGCTGGTGCAGCTGCACAGTAAAATCTACGAGCGGATGCTGGAAGTGTTGACCGAGCGTACGCTACAGCAGAATCACACATACTCCTGTTTACAGCTATTGCAACCCGCGAACCCCCAGTTGCTGACTGCAACTGTCAGGCAGGGCCACTACCGTATTGGCGCGACACGTGGCGTCGTTTTCGACAACGAACTGCCGCGCCAGATCACCGAGCTGCACAGCTACCGAATCTCCAAATCGATGACCAGCAACGCCAACTGGCTCGCATTCATGCAGGCAGGAGGCTATCAGGATGCGCAGTGGTGGGACGAGGCGGGCGACAGCTGGCGTTTGCGGCATCAGCCGCAGTCACCGCATCACTGGCGCAATGATGCTGACAACCAGTGGTATGGCATCGGTCAGAATGGCCCGGCCGATCTGGTACCGGAGGATCCTGTCTATGGCATCTCACTGCATGAAGCCCATGCCTACTGCAGTTGGCTTGGCAGTCAGGAGGGCTTCGACGGCGCGGCCATTCAGCATGAATTCCAGTGGGAGCTTGCTGCCCGCCAGGGAGAGATCGGGCAGACCGGCCGTGTCAGGGAGTGGTGCTGGAATGCGTTCGAACCCTATGTGGATTACGAGCCGCCGGATATCGCAGTACTGGCAACCGCCTTTGATCAATCCCGCGTTGCAGTGCGCGGCGCCACGCTGCACACCCAGTCCGCGCTGCGCCGCGCCAGCTATCGGGACAGCGCCGACCCCGGTGACCGCCATCACCTGGTTGGTTTGCGGCTGGTCTTCCCGCCACTTCCGGAGGTGTGGCATACATGAAAATCGTCTCATTCAATGTCAATGGTCTGCGGGCGCGTCCGCATCAACTCGAAGCACTGCGCGATACGCTTGATCCTGACATCATCGGCCTGCAGGAGATCAAGGTGCAGGATGCCGACTTTCCGCGGCAGATGGTGGAGGATATCGGTTATCACGCGGAGTTCTTCGGCCAGAAGGGACACTACGGCGTCGCGTTGCTGTCAAAAAAGGCGCCGCAGAGCGTCTCGCGCGGTTACGCGACCGATCAGGAGGATGCCCAGCGAAGGCTGATCACCGCCACCTATCAGAGTGACAACGGCAGCCGGGTCACGGTGATCAATGGCTACTTTCCCCAGGGCGAGAATCGTGGCCACGAGACGAAGTTTCCGAACAAGCGCCGCTTTTATCAGGATTTGATGACCCATCTTGACAGCTTTACCCCGGACGACAACCTGGTGGTCATGGGTGATGTCAACATCGCCAGGATCGACCGGGATATCGGCATCGGCGCCGACAATGCCAAACGCTGGCTGCGCACCGGCAAGTGCAGCTTTCTGCCGGAAGAGCGCGAGTGGATGGAGCGCCTGATGGCGTGGGGGCTGCTGGACACCTTCCGTGAACTCCACCCTGAGACCAACGATCGCTTCAGCTGGTTCGACTACCGCAGCCGCGGCTTCGACCGCGAGCCGAGGAGGGGGCTCAGGATCGATTTGATTCTTGCAACCAAGGCCATGCAGCAGCGGCTGCGTGCTGCAGGTATCAATTACACGATCCGTGCCATGGAGAAACCCTCTGACCACTGCCCCGTCTGGGCGGATTTTGAACTGTAA
>JBDLII010000097.1:0-8597 GCA_039714995.1 Pseudomonadota bacterium | reverse complement strand
GCGGAGTCCGGGACATAGGGATCCGAGATCATGTAGCTCACTTCGGTTGACTCCTCCAGCGTGATGAAGCCGTGCGCAAAACCGGCCGGAATATAGAGCATCCTGTAGTTGTCGGCGGTCAGTTCAACGCCCAGCCACTGCTTGTAGCTGGGTGATTCCGGACGCAGGTCGATGATGACATCATGCAGCGCCCCCCTGGTGCAGCGCACGAGCTTGGTCTCCTGGTAGGGTTCGACCTGGAAATGCATGCCCCGCAGCGTACCGGCATGGCGGTTGAAGGAGATGCTGGTCTGCGCCACGCCAGCATTGAGACCATGCTCCCGGAACTCCTGTTGACACCAGGTTCTGGCAAAAAACCCGCGCTCGTCACTGTGCCTGTCGAGATCGATGAGATAGGCCCCGTCAAGCTTCGTCTGATTGAATTGCACGTATTCCTCTTTTCATTGTATGGGTTCCGTGCAGGGTCGGGGTCGGCCTTTCAGGGACGCGTGAATACATCCATGTAAGCTCTGATAAAACATCCCTGTTTTATACAGCCCTGAAAGGCCGACCCCGACCCTGCCTCGCAATCAATATCAGCAAATCTCTTTTATTGAATAACCTTTAACATAGTCCTGTTTATTATTGTTTTTCATAATAAATTACATCGTCATAATAAGCAGAGAGATGAAGAACACCCGCCCCCTCTTCCTCAGGACGAGGAGGGAGGGACGATCGACACTCTGTTAGATCCGTTGCAATAAATCAACGCCCAGCAACGCCTCGACGGCTTCTCTGATCACGTCGATATTCAGACCCGATCGTTCGCAGATATCCTCGATCGAGTGTTCACCATCCGAGAGATTCAGTACCCACAACAGGGCCATCTGGGAGTCCTTGCTCCTGCTCTGGCCGCCGATCTTTTTGAACAGTCCCCGCTTGCCGAGCTGCGGCTCGCACTTCGGGGAGAGATTGAGATACTTTTCCGCGGACTCCAGCTCCTGGATGAGATTGCAGAGCAGCTGATAGGAGTCCGCCAGGGATTCGGGCTTGACGAAATCCAGGTTGTCCGCCGAGGTGTGGTACTCGGGAAACTCACCGTGCGGCGTGCGCGAGAGCCGTCCTACCGGCAGGTTGAATCCGGGGGAGCAGAACTGCCTCTCATCATAACCGTAGGGGTAGAAGTCGATGAGGCCGAAGTCGTCATATTCACGCTGAAGATGCCTGGTGACCAGCCTGTCAATCTGCGCGTCTCCCCTTCTCGATTTCTTGTAATTGAACTTGCCGCTGTCGCCAAGCAGTGACAACACCAGGCCATGCTTGATATGCGCCACCCTCTCCTCGTTGCGGCTCAACCAGGTGATGGAGCCGATGGTGCCGGGAATGAACAGAAACCTGTAGGAGTACCTCGGCGTCGACTGGCGCAGGGCCATGGCCAGATAGGCTGCCACGGCGATGCCGGAGAGGTTGTCGTTGCACAGCGAAGGGTGGCAGATATGGCAGCTGATCAGCACCTCATCCGGTGACTCCCCTTTCAGCAGATATTCTCCATAGGTGAGATGGCCGGGCTCGAGCGTCGAGTCGATTCTCACCTGATAATCATCTTCCGGCAGTTCCAGGTACTGTTTATGCGACAGGCAGAAACCCCAGTTCCGGTCGTGGTATGAGGTACGGTAGGGCACCCAGTCAGGATGCTCAGGTAAAGTATGAAGATATTTTTTCAACTCATTGAGTTGAAGTGTTTTTTCAACTGGAGCGCTGTAGTTCAGGACATGCAGGTTGAGCTGTTGAAAATCGACGATCCGCTCTCCCTTGCTGTTTTTGATCCAGGCATCGCGGATGTTCCACTCATCCGGTACGACCCAGTCGAATACCTGCGTTCCGGAGGGAACTTCACTGATCTCCAGCGGGATGAACTCGGCGATGATTCTCAGCGTCTCCCGGACTCCATCCCCGGTGATGCTTCTGCAGATCGGGTAGAGACGTTCGATCAAGTGATGAAGTTCGGCGCCAAGCTGCTCATCATGGCGGCACTGCAATCCCCCGGCGCCAGGCATCAGAATTCACGCAGTTCGGGAATGAAGACAACGAACCTGCCGCCCCACTCCCTGATATAGTCGAGCTGGCCGCTGATCTCTTCGGTCAGGTTCCACGGCAGAATGATGACGTAATCCGGCTTGCTTTGGCGGATCTGCTCCTCGCTGACAACCGCGATATGGCTGCCGGGCAGGTACTTGTTCTGCTTGTGCGGCGAGGCATCGACGACGAAAGCGATCAGGTCGCTGCCCTTGATGCCGCAGTAGTTCAGGAAGGTATTGCCCTTGGATGCAGCGCCATAGGCAGCCACCCTCTTCCCCGCCCGTTTCTGCTGAAGCAAAAACTCCAGGGCCCCGTACTTGATGGCATCCACCCTGCGCTGGAAATCCGCATAGTAGCCGGCGTCGTCAACACCGGCCTGCAGCTCGGCATCCAGCAGCTGCTGCACAGCCGGCGCGACCGGTTTGCCTGCATCATCGGCGTGTTTGGCGAAGATGCGCAAGGAACCGCCATGTGTTGGCAGCTCTTCGACATCGAAGAGCTCCAGTCCGTGCGCATTGAAGATCCTGTTCACGCTAAAAAAGGAGAGATAGGAGAAGTGTTCATGATAGATCGTGTCGAACTGACACTCCGCCACCAGTTTCAGCAGATGCGGAAACTCCATCGTCACGACGCCGCCGTCATTCAGCGCTGCCTTGATGCCGCCGACAAAATCGTTGATGTCGGGAACATGGGCAAGGACGTTGTTGCCGAGGATAAGGTCCCCCTTGATGCCCTGCCCAGCCAGCTGCCGCTCGGCAAAGGCGGTCGAGAAAAACTCGACCATCGTCGGTATCCCCTTGTCAATCGCGACCTGCGCGGTGTTCGCCGTCGGCTCGACACCGAGAACAGGCACGCCCAGCTCCCTGAAATACTGCAGCAGGTAGCCGTCATTCGATGCAATCTCGATGACCTGGGAGCCGGACGAAAAACCAAACCGCTCCACCATCATCTCGACATAGCGTTTTGCATGCTGCAGCCACGAGGTCGAGTAGGAGGAGAAATAGGTATAGTCGGCATCGAAAATCCTGTCGGCCTTTTGCATCTCGTCGACCTGCACCAGGCGGCAGCTGTCGCAGACAAAGATTTTCAATGGAAAATAGAGCTCGGGTTCACTCAGCTGCTCTTGCGTGAGCATGGCATTGGATATCGGCGCGAAGTCGAGATCGACAAACACCTGGTGCAGCTCAGTGTGACAAAATCTGCAATTCATTTCATTCGCTCGGTCGCTTGGAACTTCTCATGCATACATTTCGCGGTCAGATGATCGCTCCTACGGCACATGCAGACTTCAAATACCGGAGTGGTCATCTGACTACGATTGATGCGCTTCGCAAGCTCAGCACATCCTACGTATTTTTTTGCGTGCTCGGAGTTATCAGCGCAACTCCTTGTAGTAGTCAATAGTCTGTTGCAAACCGCTGCGCAGGTCCGTGGCCGGGCGCCAGCCGATTTTACTGAATGTCTCCTCGACATTCGCGTTTCTCTCCTGCTCCATCGGCCGGTCCATGACCGAACCGAACTTTGGCTGCACGGCGGGATCGATCAACGCCATTGTCTGTGTGACGATCTGCTCAATGGTGACAGATTCACCCGAGCCGACATCGATCGTCTCTCCTTCGATACCAGGCGCATCCGCCATCTGCAGCAGGGCATCCACCACATCATCGACATAGATCCAGTCAATTTTCCGTACGCCGCTGGTCATCTCGGGAGACTCGCCCTCGAGGGTCTTAAGGATGACATAGGGAAGCAGCTTGGTCAGATCGACCTGCCCGGGGCCATAGACCATGTAGAGCGCCGCCATGCAGACAGGTGTTCCATACAGCTTGTGAAACATCCTGGCGTAGTTTGATGCCGCAAGTTTTGCGGCCGCGTAAGGCGAACTGGGAATCGTTGTGGCCGCCTTCGGATCCGACTCCTCGAAGGAGCCGGCGAGGATAAGGCGCCTGCAGGGGGTTTTGTGCGTCGCCAGCAGCAGATTGAATGCCGAGAGGAAATTGCTGCGGAACGTCGATTCAACAACCTCAAACTCCCTGGACCCCAGCACGTGGCTGGCCAGGTGGAAGATATAGTCAGGGCGGATCTCCCCGATGACGGTGTCGACAAACTGCGGATCGGACAGATCGCCCTGGCGCCACTTGATGCCGTCATCCGCATCGACCCTGCTTCTTGATGTCGCATGGACATCGGCTCCCGCCTGCAGCAATCTTTCCGCCAGATGTGAACCGATGAAGCCGGTGGCTCCGGTCACCAGGACTTTGCGCTGCTCAAATCTCATGAGATGTCTGCCGGCTGATGCGTACACGTCCGTAAAAGCGGCGTATCATAGCAGAGTTGCGTCTGCCAGGATATGCGTCAGCGCAGACGGTGATACATCCAGGCAGTTGCGGCGGCGACGCACATCACCGGTATCCAGGCGACAAAGAGGGGCGAAAAGTCGTAGATGACGCCTGCAAATCCCGCCGTTTTGCTGATCAGGAAGAAGAGTACGCCGGTGATGGCTCCCGTCATCAGATGTTTGCCCATATCGGCATTGCGGATATCCCTGACCACAAAGGGCAGTGAGAGCAGCAACAGCAGCATGCTCAGCACCGGGGTGACCATTTTTGACCAGAAGACCACTTCGTACTCCGGGCTGCGCTGCTCGTTGTCATGCAGGAACGAGATATAGTTGAACAACTCGGTCATCGACAGGAACGCCGGTTCGACGCCAAGATTCAGCAGCAGCCCCATCTTCAGATCGAGCCCCAACTCGCTTTGAGAGAGTTCGGCCAGGGTGTTGCCATGCTCGCCCAGGCGCAGTTCACTGACATTCTCCAGGATCCACTGCCTGCCATCATGTTTTGCCCCGGTGGCTTTCTGCATCACTTCCAGAACGCCATCGTCGGTAAAGGTATAAACGGCGATATCCGATAGTTTCCGATCCGGATCGATGCGCCTGATGTTGACAAAGGTATTTGCATCCCTGATCCAGACGCCATATTTGGACTGCAGAATCGTCTGTTGATGTAGCCACTCCGCGCGTCTCACTTCGCTCTCCTGCTCCAGGGGCGGCGCCACCGTCTCGCCGACAAGCACCCCGCCGAGGGCGAGAATCAGGCCTGTCTTGGCCAGGGAATGCACCAGTTGGCTGATCGATACGCCTGCCGTGCGCAACGCCATCAACTCCTGGTTGCGCGCCATCCCTCCAAGTCCCATCAAGCCGCCGAACAGCATAGCGGCGGGGAAAATTTCATAGCTGAAGCCCGGCACACGCATCAGGGTCACGAGCAGGACATGCGCCAATTGATAATCGCCCCGTCCGATATAACCGGTCTCCTGCACCAGGAATGCGATGGCGCGAAAGGAGACCAGCACGGTCAATATGATCAGAAACCAGACTGTGATGACTCGCAGCAGATACCAGTCAAGGCGCAGCATGCGACCTCCCGCTGCGTCTGAAGCGCAGGCGGTCCCAGGCAAACACGGCCAGGGTGGCGGCTAGAATCGAGAGGATGATCCACCATACGCCAATCCATTCGGGAGTCATCCCCTTGACCATCCACTTCTCGGCGGATTTGGTCAGCACCATGAACACCAGAAAGGTCAGTACGGAGAAGATGATGCGGACGTAGGGACTGGCCCGCGGACTGCCGCGGCTCAGTGGAATCGCCAGTAGTGCAAATGCCATGACCGAGAGTGGAAATACCAGGCGTGACTGTAGATCCGCCTTCGCCTTGATGTCATCGTAGGAGAGCAGCTCGAGCGTATCGATGTTGCTGTAGTCGAATCTCGCCTCTCCCCCCCGGGTGGCATTGATCTCGATCGCATACTCGTCAAAATGCATCGTCGAGAAGGTTTCGGAACCGGGAAAGCCGAGATATTCATTGCCATTTTCCAGCACTACCTGACGACGGTTGGTGGCTTCATTCAGAAAATGGCGCCCCGTGTCGGAAGTGATCAGCGCAAGCTCGTCATCCAGTTGAATCTGTATGAAGATATTCCCCAGGATCCCTGATCTGGTATCGACGGATTCGGCGTAAAAGATCAGCTCCCCCCCCCTGGCCTCGTAAAATCGCCCGGCGCCGATCGCCGATAGCAGCACGGCATCCTGATGCTGCATTTTCAGTTCATCGGAGACCCGCCCCGCAATCGGATAGAGCCATAACACCAGCCAGGCGGAGATCAGCACCATCGGCAGGGCGGCAAAAGAGACGATGCGGATGATGCGCAGCGGACCGACGCCGCTGGATTGCAGCACAGTCATCTCCTGGTCCTGGTACATGCGCCCCAGCGCCATCACCGTGGCAAAGAAAAAAGCGGCGGGAATCAGGCGCCCGCTGAGGCGCAGTGCTTCAAGACTCGCCAGCGTGATGATCGACTCGGGTGGAATGGAGCCGCCGGCGGCCAGCCTGAACATCTGCACCAGGGTTCCACCGATCAGCACCAGCACCAGGATGGTCAGAATAACGGCGAATATGCGCAGTATTTCAGAGCTGATATAACGGTCAAGGATGGTCAGGTTCAACATGCCTGCATATTCGCTGGAAGAATTTGGTACAGTTGCATGATACTAACAGAATCGCTTCCAGCAGCAGGTATTCAACATGAAAATAGAGATAAAAAGCAGTTCACCCGTCAAACTCCCGGGCGACTGCCTGGTGATACCGATGCTGAAAAACAACCGCCTCACCGCAGTTGCCGCGCAAGTCAACGACGCCAGCGACGGTCAGCTGCACCAGCTGGCGAAAAAGAGCAGCTTCAAGGGAAAGTCAGGCTCAACGCTGGTGTTTCACAACCTGCCGGGAATCAAAACGCTGCGCGTGATGCTGGTTGGCGTCGGCAACAAGCAGGAGATCACCGCCAAGGGAATCGGCGAGGTGGTCGATGCCGTCATCAAGCGTCTGCGTCAGGAGCACTGCTCGAACGCAGTCCTCGCGCTGCCATTCGCAGAGACGGACGCCGGCATGCACTACGCGATGATACGCCAGGCGGTGATCAGTGCAGAGAGCGCCCTCTACCGCTTTGATGACTGCAAGAGCAAGAGAGACGAGACGCAGCAGATCGACAGGATGACCCTGGCCGCTGCCGACATCGATGGCAGGCATGCGCACCTGGCCATCGATCATGGCAAGGCGATTGCAGACGGCATGAAGCTGGCGCGGGACCTCTCCAATCTTCCCGGCAATCTCTGTACACCGTCCCATCTTGCCGAAAACGCACAGCAGCTGGCGAAACAGCACACCAGATTCAGTTGCAGCATCCTCGACGAGAAGGAGATGGAGAAACTCGGCATGGGAGCGCTGCTGTCGGTCTCTCGTGGCAGCCGGCAGCCGGCAAAACTGATCATCATGGAGCACAAGGGCGGCAAAAAGGGGCAGCAGCCGGTGGTGCTGGTCGGCAAGGGGCTCACCTTCGATGCCGGCGGGATCTCGCTGAAACCCTCCGCCAAGATGGATGAGATGAAGTACGACATGTGCGGCGGCGCCAGTGTGTTCGGCGCCATGCAGGCCTGTGCGGAGCTGAAACTGCCGCTCAACGTCGTCGGCATCATTCCCTCGTCGGAGAACCTCCCCGACGGCGACGCCAACAAGCCGGGCGATATCGTCACCTCGATGGCCGGTCTTACCATCGAAGTGCTGAACACCGATGCCGAGGGACGCCTGATCCTGTGCGATGCCCTCGCCTATGCGGAGCGCTACAACCCGGCCGCGGTGATCGATATCGCCACCCTGACAGGAGCCTGCATCGTGGCGCTGGGACATCACACCTCAGGCCTGCTGGCAAATGATCAGAAACTGGCTGACGCACTGCTGGAGGCCGGCAACCAGGCGAATGACCGGGCGTGGCAGCTGCCGATGGGGAAGGAGTACGACAGGCAGCTGAAGAGCAACTTTGCCGATATCGCCAATATCGGGGGAGCTTCAGCCGGGACCATCACCGCCGCCTGCTTCCTCGCCCGCTTCACCGAAAAGTTCCGCTGGGCGCATCTCGATATTGCCGGCACGGCATGGAAATCCGGTGAGCACAAGGGCGCGACCGGCCGCCCGGTGCCACTGCTGGTCAACTACCTGCTGGGCAAGGCGGGAGTCTCTCCTTGACCCGGATCGATTTCTACATCCTGGATGAATCTGCTCGCCAGGAGCGTTTCATTCTCGGCTGCAAGATCACAGAGAAGGCCTGGCGGCAACAACACCGGGTCATGATCCAGACCAACTCAGAACAGGAGGCCGGGCATATGGACAAACTGCTGTGGACCTTCCGTGACCAGAGCTTTGTCCCCCATGAACTGCTGCCGCGGGCCAACCCGGAGACGACCCCGGTGATCATCGGCTGGAGCGGCGATGCCGCCGACGAATGCGATGTGTTGATCAACCTGGCAGCCGACATCCCGCCCTTCTTCAGCCGTTTTGAACGCCTCGTCGAAATCGTCGACCAGGACCCGGCCTGCCGCCAGGCTGGCCGTGACCACTACCGCTACTACCGGGAGCGTGGCTATCCGCTGAACAATCACACGATATAGTTACCCGACCTTCTTTAACCACAGATGAACACAGATA
>JBDLII010000096.1:0-8947 GCA_039714995.1 Pseudomonadota bacterium | reverse complement strand
TGTTACATCGTCAGCGACGTGAATGCCGCTTTCGGTGACGATGATGCGGTCATCCGGTATTTGCCCGAGCAGCTCCAGCGTTGTGTCGAGAGAGACGTCGAAGGTGCGCAGATTGCGGTTGTTGATGCCGATCAGACGGTTGGAGAGCCGCAGGGTGCGATCGAGCTCGGCAGCGTTATGCACTTCGACCAGCACATCCATACCCAGTTGATGGGCCAGTGCGTTCAGCTGATGCAACCGCCGATCATCCAGGGAGGCGGCGATCAGCAGGATGCAGTCGGCTCCCATGGCCCTGGCTTCATAGACCTGGTAGTCATCGATGATGAAGTCCTTGCGTATGACCGGCAGCGAGCAGGCGGCGCGCGCCTCCTTCAGATAGGCTTCGCTGCCCTGGAAAAAATCGCTGTCGGTCAGCACCGAGAGGCAGGCGGCGCCGCCGGACTGGTAGCTGGCGGCGATGGCCGCCGGCTGAAAATCCTCGCGCAGCACGCCCTTCGAGGGAGAGGCCTTCTTGATCTCGGCGATCACGGCGGCATCGCCGGCGGCGATTTTTGCAGCGATGGCGGCAGCAAAACCGCGCGGCGCATCCCCTGTCTGCAGAAGCTCTTTGAGTTTCTCCAGTGGCATCGTGCTGCTGCGCTCCGCCACCTCTTCGCGTTTGCGGGCGTTGATTCTATTCAGGATGTCAGGGGTATCGCTCATGTTGGTATCCAGCGTGTAGGGCGGAGCCCATGAATGGGCGCAGTATCCGAAGCCATCTCGTCATTGCGAGCGAAGCTTCCGCTTCCTGCTCACGCCCCTGACCTACATCCATGTAGGCCAAGCGCGGCAATCTCATGCTTTTGGCAATGGGTTGGAGATTGCTTCGTCGCTTCGCTCCTCGCAATGACGGATAAAGCAGACTCTCCTTAGGCAAACCGCTGCGTATAGGCGATCAGCTGCTCCAGCTTCTCCCTGGCGGCGCCGCTGTCGATGGCCGAGGAAGCTGCATCGACCCCCTCTGCGAGCGTGGAGGCGATCCCTGACGCATAGATCGCGGCGCCGGCATTCAGCACGACGATGTCATGCGCAGGCCCTGCCTTGCCGGCAAACACTTCCCGGATCATCTCAAGGCTTTGCTCGGCACCCTCCGCCCTGATCGGCTCCAGCGAGTCGTAATGCATACCAAAATCCCCGGGTGAAATCTCGCTTCTGGTGATCTCCCCATCCTTCAATTCGACGATGTCGGTAGTGGCGGCGATGCTGATCTCATCGAGTCCATCCCGCGCGTGCACCACCATGACATGACGGCTGCCAAGATTTTTCAGCACCTCGGCGAGCGGTTCGAGCAGTTCAGCGGAGAACACCCCGATCACCTGGTTAAGAGCGCCGGCCGGATTCGTCAGCGGACCGAGAACGTTGAAGATGGTGCGCACACCCATCTCCCGGCGTGGACCGATGGCGTGTTTCATCGCGCTGTGGTGCGCAGGGGCAAACATGAAGCCGATCCCTATCTGTTGCAGACACTCGCTCACCTGGGCTGGAGTCAAATTCAGGTTGACGCCTGCCGCCTCGAGGACGTCGGCGCTGCCGGATTTGGAGGAGATCGAGCGATTGCCGTGCTTGGCGACCCTGGCGCCCGCGGCGGCGGTGACAAAGGCGCTGGCCGTGGAGATGTTGAAGGTCCCGGAGGCGTCACCGCCGGTGCCGCAGGTATCGACAAGATGCTGCAGAGGCGCCGACACCTTCCCGGCCAGTTCACGCATCACCCTCACCGCGGCCGTGATCTCGGTCACGGTCTCCCCTTTCATGCGCAAACCGATCAGAAACCCGCCGATCTGGGCCGGCGTCGCACCGCCGGTCATGATCGTGCGCATCACGTCGGTCATCTCATTATCGAGCAGGTCGGTGCGATCGACCAGCCGCTGAATTGCTTCTTTAATCTCCACAGGACAATCTCGTCAGGTTTTAGGTTTTACAACGTGTAGGGGGGATAAGCGTCAGCGCATCCACCATGATTTTGGCGAATTGCCGGATGCGCTGTCGCTTAACCAGCCTACAGACTACAAACTGCAAACTGTTTTCTATTGCTCCAGAAAATTCCGCAGCAGATCATGTCCCTGGCGCGTCAGTATCGACTCGGGATGAAACTGCACACCCTGGATCGGCAGCTGCTTGTGGCGTACGCCCATGATCTCATCACGGTTTCCCTGTTCATCTGCTGTCCAGGCCGTCACCTCGAGCACATCCGGCAGGGTCGCCTGCTCGATCACCAGCGAGTGGTAGCGGGTCGCCTCGAGCGGATTCTCCAGGCCGGAGAAAACGCCGCCGTCGGCATGAAAAACAGGCGATGTCTTGCCATGCATGACCTGGCCGGCGCGCACGATGTTGCCGCCGAAGGCGACGCCGATCGACTGATGCCCAAGGCAGACGCCCAGGATCGGGAGCTTGCCGGCAAAAGTCCTGATCGCCTCCACCGAGATGCCCGCTTCAGCCGGGGTGCAGGGTCCGGGCGAGACCACCAGGTGGGAGGGCGCCAGCGCGGCAATCTCAGCGACAGTGATCTCGTCGTTACGCCGCACCACGACATCGGCGCCCAGTTCACCGAAATACTGCACCAGGTTGAACGTGAAGGAGTCGTAGTTATCAATCATCAACAGCATGATCACTCCTCCTCCATGCGATTCAGGCCGGCCTCGGCCATCGCCACGGCGCGAAATATGGCGCGCCCCTTGTTCATGGTCTCCTTCCACTCCAGTTCGGGAACCGAATCGGCCACGATGCCGGCGCCCGCCTGGATATGCAGCACCCTGTTCTTGATCACGGCGGTGCGGATGGCGATTGCCGTATCCATGTTGCCATTCCATGCCAGGTAGCCGACGGCGCCGGAGTAGATGCCGCGCTTGACCGGCTCCAGTTCGTCGATGATCTCCATGGCGCGGATCTTCGGTGCGCCCGAGACCGTCCCGGCCGGAAATGTGGCGCGAATGACATCGATGGCGTTCATCCCCTCATGCAGATCGGCAACCACGTTGGAGACGATATGCATCACATGGGAATAGCGTTCGATGGTCATTTTCTCGGTCAGATTGACGCTGCCGATTTTCGCCACACGGCCGACGTCGTTACGGCCGAGATCGATCAGCATCAGGTGTTCGGCGAGCTCCTTCGGATCGGCCAGCAGCTCGATCTCGAGTTCGAGGTCCTCCTCTTCGCTATGACCGCGGCGGCGGGTCCCGGCAATCGGCCGCACGGTCACCTCGCCATCTTCCAGACGCGTCAGGATCTCCGGTGAAGAGCCGACGATATGAAAATCCTCCAGGTTCAGGAAATACATGTAGGGCGAGGGGTTCATGCCCCTGAGAGCGCGATAGAGATCGAGCGGCTGAGCATGGTAGGGAATGCTCAGGCGCTGGGAGATCACCACCTGCATACAGTCGCCATCGAGGATGTACTCCTTGACCTTCTCCACCGCCTGCTTGAATCCCTCTTCGCTGAACCCCGAGGTAAAATCCGCTTCAACGACCTTGCGCGGCTCGCTGACCGACTCACGCGGCGCGCCCGTCTGCATCCTGCCGACCAGCTCCCCGATGCGCTGCTGCGCCTGCTCCAGGGTATCTCCTGTCGTCGGGTCCGCATGCACGATGATGAACATGCGCCCGGAGAGGTTGTCGAACACCACCAGTTCATCCGACACCATCAGCAGAATATCAGGTGTTTGCAATGGGTCGGGGTTGGGTGAATGCTTCAGCCTTGATTCGATATAGCGAATGGTGTCGTAGGAGAAGTAGCCCACCAGGCCGCCGGAGAAGCGCGGCAGGCCTTCGATCTCGGCAGCCTGAAAACGCTGCTGAAAAGCATTGACCTCAGCGAGCGGATCATCCGATTGAAAGGATTCGGCCACAGTGCCGCCATCGAACAGCGTTACCAGGTCACCGCGCACCTCGAGGCGCAAGCGCCCCGGCAGTCCGATAATGGAGTAGCGCCCCCACTTCTCACCGCCGTGAACGGATTCGAACAGGTAGGAGTAGGGACCGTCAGCCAGTTTCAGGTAGACGCTCAGCGGCGTATCAAGGTCCGCCAGCACTTCCCGGACAACAGGGATACGGTTGTACCCTTCAGCTGCCAGGGATGAAAATTTTTCGGGGGTCATAACAGGCTCCACACAATAATATTAAAACAGAGAGAATCAGCGACGGCGCATCAGTGCCATCGGGTGCCTGTTTTGAGCGAATGATTGTGTGTGATCAGGAACATCAGCTGCCCGTTAATCGTGAGAGAGATGAATTGTAACACCTCATTAATTCCGTGAAGTAGGCAGGGTTGAGGTATGCCTTTCAGGGCTGTCTAAAACAGGGATGTTTTAGCAGAGCTTACATGGACGTATTCACGCGTCCCTGGAAGGCGGACCCCAACCCTGCACAGAATCAATCAAGACACAGATTTGTTGAGAGATTACGATAAATTTGATCAACATTAACAAATCCACGTCAAGTTGCAAGAGTTGGGGTCGATTATTTCATCTTTTTCTGGCCGCGAAAGTGAATTCAAGTAGAATTATCCACCATGGCGATTCCTGAACATCTGCGACCGATTACCTGGCCCCTGTGGATCGTTCTTGGCGTGCTGCGCCTGATGCTGCTGCTGCCCCGTCCCGTGCTGATGCAAATCGGCAAGGGGCTGGGAGTCGTCGTCTACCGCTTCCTCCCCCGGAAACGGCGCAAGGTGTTGACCACAAATCTACAACTCTGTTTTCCGGAGCTTTCCGCTGCAGAGCGGGAGCAACTCGCAAAGGAGCATGTCCACGCCATGGGCCAGGGGGTCATCGACGTCGGGCTGGCCTGGTGGGCCAGCAGACGCCGGCTGGAACCCCTGGCGCATTTCCAGGGACTGGAGCACCTGCAGCAGGCGATGGCCGGGGGCAAGGGCGTCATCCTGCTGTCGGCGCACTTTACCTCCGTCGAGATGAGTGGCCGCCTGATCTCGCACCATGTGCCCATCGATACCGTCTACCGCCCCAGCGAGAGGCCCTTTACCCAGCATCTGCTGCATGTCAACCGCGAGCGTCACTCCCGGCAGACCATCCATAAAAACAATGTGCGGGCGATGGTGCGCAGCCTCAAGCAGGGGCATACCATCTGGTATGCGCCGGATCAGAACATGAGAAGCGACACACCGCTGTTCGTCCCCTTTTTCGGCATGGAGACCGCCACCAACACCGCCACATCCGCACTGGCGCGCATCACCGGCGCCGCCGTCATTCCTTTTTTGTGCCTGCGCCGCCGCGACGGCAAGGGCTATGATCTGGAGTTGTCACCGCCGCTGGAGAATTTCCCGTCGGGCGACGAACGGGAAGACGCCATTCGCATCAACAACATCTTCGAAGGCTGGATCAGACGCCAGCCGGAAGATTACTTCTGGCTTCACAGGCGTTTCAAGCAGCGCCCTGAAGGAGAAGCACCACTCTACGAAGAGTGACCCCCTCTCCCCGCGGGAGAGGGCTGGGGTGAGGGAGTTCCAGTCACATTGAAAGATTACAGATATTCAAGCCAGTCGGCATAGGCTGTCTGGATGCCGCTGAACGCCTCCTCGAAGGCTTCGCGGGGCTTTTTGTAGGGATCGGCGATTTCAAGATTCGACCACTTGCCGATGGCAAAAACCCGCCCCCTGGCGAAAGGAAACTGCTCCTCCACCTTGCGCTGCTGCCACGACTCCATGGTGATGATCAGCTCGGATTCGGCAACGATCTGCGGCGTAATCTGCCGCGCGCGGTGCGCACTGATGTCGATACCGATTTCATCCATCAATTCAACCGAAAAGGGATCGGCCGGATGATTAACCAGGGCGCCGAGCCCAGCTGATGCGACCTGCATATCCACCCCCTGTTCCTCTGCATAATTGCGAAACAGACCCTCCGCAATCGGGCTGCGGCAGATATTGCCGATGCAGACGGTGAGTAGAGACTGGACCATTCAGCAACTCCGAAATTAGTGTCTTGGTAAAACGCGCTATTTTACCAATCAAGCATCCCTGTGTCTCTATCCCCGGCTCTTTTTCTGTGGCAGAAGTGGTAATATTCCCTCTTCGACGAGGCAGCGCAACGGGATGCACACATGTACATACAGGAGGGTGTGCCGTGAAGGGATACGACATCATTGGCGATGTTCACGGGCATGCCCTGCCCCTGATCGCCCTGCTGAAAAAACTGGGCTACCGGGAACGCCGCGGCTACTACTCCCATCCGGAAAGAAAAGCTGTTTTTGTTGGTGATTTCATCGATCGCGGCCCCGCACAACGGGGCGTCATCGCTATCGTGCGCCCGATGATCGACGCCGGGGCGGCGCTCGGCGTGATGGGAAACCATGAGTTCAACGCGATCTGTTATCACACGGCCCACCCGCAAAGCGGAACCCCCCTGCGCAGGCACACGGCAAAAAACAGCCGGCAGCATCAGGCATTTCTTGATGAGTATCCCCTTGCAGCCGTATCCACCGCCGAGCTGATCGACTGGTTTCGCGGACTGCCGCTGTTTCTTGACCTGGATGGTATTCGCATCATTCACGCCTGCTGGCACGAAGCCTCGCTGCGCCTGCTTGACCCCCTGCTGACAAATTACAACCAGTTGAACGACGCCTTGCTGCTGCAGGCCGTCGCCGAGGAGACACCGCAATTCGAGGCTGTCGAGACCCTGCTAAAGGGGCTCGAGGTCGCACTGCCGGAGGGCAGCAGTTTCAGGGACAAGGATGGCGCAAGCCGGCAGCGCATCCGCACCCGCTGGTGGGAGTCAGGCGCGCGCACCTACCGGGACATCGCCGTCGTGCATCGGCAGGCGCTGCCGCAGATTCCAAACCAGTCCCTGCCTGACAGAGTTACTGCATCAGAGTATCCTGCTGACGCGCCGCCGGTATTCTTCGGCCACTACTGGTTTTCCGGCCCCCCGGCAAGACTCACGCCCAATGCCGCCTGCCTCGACTACAGCGTTGCCAACCGCGGCAAACTGACGGCCTACCGCTGGTGCGGAGAAGCACAGCTGGATAATGCGCACTTTGTTTCAGTCGCCCACGATGAAACAGAAAAACAGTAACAAGCCCACTTCTACCGGCTCACCTCTCGTCGAAAGACGACGCCGGCAGCCTGCCGTTCAACACCTGCACTATGGTATAGTCTCCCTCTTCAATTTTTCTACTGACACGTCACACTCCCATGAACAGCTTCAACGCCAGATCCACGCTCGATGTTGCGGGCAACAGTTATGAAATCTACAAAGTCGATGCCGTTGCAGGCAGTGAACGGCTCCCCTTCTCGCTGAAGATTCTGCTGGAAAACCTGCTGCGCCATGAAGACGGCGTGACGGTCAACAAGAGTGACATCGAGGCCATCGTCAACCGGGATCCCTCGGAGGAGTCCTCCACGGAGATCCAGTACCGCCCTGCGCGCGTGCTGATGCAGGATTTTACCGGCGTGCCCGCCGTGGTCGACCTGGCGGCAATGCGCGACGCCATGCAGGCGCTGGGCGGCGACCCGCAAAAGATCAACCCGCTGCAGCCGGCCGAACTGGTCATCGACCACTCCGTGCAGGTGGACTACTTCGGTGATGACAGCGCCTTCGCGAAAAACGCCGAGCTGGAGTTCTCCCGCAACCGCGAGCGCTACCAGTTCCTGAAGTGGGGGCAGCAGGCGTTTTCCAACTTCAAGGTGGTGCCGCCCGATACCGGCATCGTCCACCAGGTCAACGTGGAGTTTCTCGCGCGCGTCATCATGGGCCAGGAGAACGACGGCGTGCTGCAGGCCTACCCCGACACGCTCGTTGGCACCGACTCCCACACCACCATGGTCAACGGCGTCGGCGTGCTCGGCTGGGGCGTCGGCGGCATCGAGGCGGAGGCTTCGATGCTGGGACAGCCCGTGTCGATGCTGATCCCCAGGGCCGTCGGCTTCAAACTGACGGGCCAGCTGCCCGAAGGGACGACGGCCACTGACCTGGTGCTGACCATCGTCGAGATGCTGCGCCGGCATGGCGTCGTCGGCAAGTTTGTCGAGTTCTACGGCCCCGCGATCGGCAGCCTGCCGATGGGCGACCGCGCCACCATCGCCAACATGGCGCCGGAGTACGGCGCAACCTGCGGACTCTTCCCGATCGATGCGGAAACCCTTGACTATCTGCGCCTGACAGGGCGCTCCGATGAACAGGTCGCGCTGGTCGAGGCCTATGCCAAGGCCCAGGGGATGTTCCATACGGATGAGACTCCCGAGGCGACCTACTCGGAGACCCTGGAGCTGGACCTCTCGACGATCGTACCGTCGCTGGCCGGCCCCAGAAGGCCACAGGACCGCGTGCTGCTCTCGGAGAGCAAACAGGAGTTCGCCAGGTCACTGGCAGAACTCAAGCAGGAGCGCAATATCAGCAGCAAGGCGGTCACCGCCACCATCGACGGCGAAGAGGTCGAGCTTGATGATGGCTCGGTCGTCATCGCCGCCATCACCTCCTGCACCAACACTTCCAATCCCTCGGTGATGCTGGGCGCCGGACTGGTGGCCAAAAAGGCCGTCGAGCGCGGCGTCCGCGTCAAGCCCTGGGTCAAGACCTCCCTCGGTCCCGGCTCCATGGTTGTCACCGAATATCTCGAGAAGTCGGGCCTGATGGAACCGCTGAAGCAGCTGGGATTCTACAACGTCGGCTACGGCTGCACCGTCTGCATCGGCAACTCCGGTCCGCTGCCGGAGCCTGTCTCGAAGGCGATTGCCGAGGGTGATCTCAGCGTCGCCTCGGTGATCTCCGGCAATCGCAACTTCGAGGGGCGCGTGCATGCCGAGGTGCGCATGAGCTACCTGGCGTCGCCGCCGCTGGTGGTCGCCTACGCCATCGCCGGGCGCATGGATATCGATCCCTACAACGACCCGCTGGCCAAAGACAGCGACGGCAACCCGGTCTACCTGAAGGATATCTGGCCAAGCCAGCAGGAGATCA
>JBDLII010000095.1:0-8987 GCA_039714995.1 Pseudomonadota bacterium | reverse complement strand
AAACACCCGCAACGCGGAAGCTTCGCAAGCTCACCACATCCTACGAACTTTTGCTTCGCGGTCAGAAGACCGCTCCTACACTCATCACTGGATGTAGGAGCGGTCTTCTGACCGCGATGATGCACCGAATTATTGAGAGGTCACCTGACACCGCTCTACGTTTGCGATAGAATTCACTGCTTTACCTTGTCAGATCAAACACCAATGAAATACCACGTCTACGGCATCGGCAATGCGCTGGTCGACAAAGAGTTTGAAGTCAGCGATGAATTCCTCGAGCAGCAGCAGATCGAAAAACGCATGATGACGCTGATCGATGACGACCAGCATCTGCAGCTGCTGGATAATCTGAAACAGACGTTCGGCCTCAAAAAGCGCGCCGGTGGCGGCTCTGCGGCAAACACCATGGTTGCAATCAGCCAGTTTGGCGGCAAGACGTTCTACGCCTGCAAGGTGGGCGACGACGAACAGGGACAGTTCTACATGCATGACCTGCACGCTGCCGGCGTCAAGACCCGCCTCGACCAGGTCAAAAAAGAGGGCATGACCGGCAAGTGCATGGTGATGGTGACCCCGGATGCAGAACGCACCATGAACACCTTTCTCGGCATCACCTCTGACTTCTCAGTCAACGAACTCCACTTCGAGGACCTCAAGGCATCAGAGTACCTCTATATCGAGGGCTACCTGGTGACATCCGACCTGTCGCGAGCAGCCGTCTGCAAGGCGCGCGAGATCGCTGCAGAACACGGGGTCAAGACGGCAATGACCTTCTCCGACCCCTCGATGGTGACCTATTTCCGTGACGGCGTCGACGAGATACTCGGTGACGGCGTCGATCTTCTCTTCTGCAACCAGGAGGAGGCGCAGACCTATACCGGGATGGAGAGCCTCGATGAAGCGATCGAAGCACTTACCCGGTACGCCGATAAACTGGTCATCACCCTGGGAAGCAAAGGCGCTCTGGTCGTCAATGGCGAAGGACGCATCGACATCGATGCCGTTTCCGCGCAGGCTATCGACACCAATGGTGCGGGCGACATGTTTGCAGGCGCCTTTCTCTACGCCATGACCCATGGAATGAGCGACCGCCAGGCGGGCGAACTCGCCAGCCGGGCTGCCGCGAAAATTGTTGCCACCTTTGGCGCCAGACTGGAGCAGAGCGAGCACCAGGCGCTGTTACAGTAAATCCTTGACCTGCCGGTAACGAAAACAGTCGGTGGTGTGATCATTCACCATCCCGGTCGCCTGCATGAAGGCATAGCAGATGGTGGCGCCGACGAATTTGAAGCCGCGTTTTTTCATCTCCCGGCTCATCTGTTCCGACTGCAGGGTAGCGGCCGGAATATCTTCCAGCCTGCGAAAGTGATTCTGCAGCGGTCGGCCCTCAACGAATCGCCATATCCATGCATCGAAGCCGCCCGGCTGCTGCATGATCTCGAGGAAGATGCGTGCATTGGCGACAGCCGCGTTCACTTTCAGGCGGTTTCTGACGATGGCGGGATTGGCCAGCAGCTGTGCGATCTTTTTTTCGTCATAGCAAGCGATCCTGGCTGCGTCGAAGTTGTCGAATGCCTCGCGGTAGCCTTCCCGCTTGTTGAGGATGGTCGACCAGCTGAGCCCCGCCTGGGCTCCTTCCAGTATCAGGAATTCAAACAGCTTGCGGTCATCATGCAGCGGCACTCCCCATTCGGTATCGTGGTAGTGTTGCTCCGCTGGTGATGCACCGGCCCATTGGCAACGCGTGAGAGACATTCTTCATCCTGAATTCTGGAGCGGGTGATGGGAATCGAACCCACGTTTGAAGCTTGGGAAGCTCCAGTTCTACCATTGAACTACACCCGCTGAAGATGGCGATTATAACCATCACGGCAGGCGGATGATACATCCAGTGCTCCTTCAACGTAATAATTTGGGATGCAGCGCTCCTGTGGTGTTTCGCAGCAAGGCACAGCACGCAGGGAATGGCCTACCCCCTTGCCAAGTGCTGTAACGCGGCTGCGGGACACCACAGGAGCGCCCGGTGGGTGAGCTTGTCAGCGTCCATGGACTGCGTTGCGCCTCTTGGCAAGGGGGTAAGCCATTGCTGGCGAGACGCGTCTTGCCATGAACGCTGACAAGCCAACTGAATCCTAAATTATTACGTTGAAGGAGCACCAGGACAAGATCGCAATGAAAAAGCATCTGTATTGACTATACAGTGTCATTAAGATGTTGCCGATAATCGTTGACTACAGGATAATTCCATATATAATTCGAATTGCTTGAAAGTACGTCTACTATTTATATACACCATTTCGATGTCTCGTCGTGTAGCACCTCGTCCTGTTTTCATAAGTAATAGCACCACACTTCAGCAACATCGCCTTGCAAAAGGCTTCAATTACTCGTAAATCAATAGGATATTTCTATGTCTACTACCACCGGCACCGTTAAATGGTTCAACGAAGCAAAAGGCTTTGGCTTTATCGAACAGGAGAATGGTCCTGACGTTTTTGCTCACTTCAGCAACATCTCCGGTTCGGGTTTCAAAACCCTGCTCGAAGGCCAGAAGGTTGAATTCACTGTCACCCAGGGCCAGAAAGGCCCGCAGGCCGAAAATATCGTTCCGCTCTGATTGGTGGAGCACGATGGCCTGCGATGCATGCATGGCAGGCCAGCCTCGACTCTCGGGTTGAGACGCACAAGGGCAGGACCGACAGGTCCTGCCTTTTTTTATACGCACTTGAAATTGGCGGGGAGGCTGAGAGTGCCTAACGGGTTACAGGCAAACCGCAAACAGGGCAGCATAAAAGCAGCTGCGCTCTGTTTCCCGCTGATTGCGCTTTGCGTGATGCTTTGCGTGAGTGGACACGCAATCGCCGATGAGATTCAGGTTGCGGTCGCCAGCAACTTCAGCGACACGATGAAGCGAATTGCAGAACGCTTTGAGGCCTCCAGCGGCCACAAGGTCTCACTCAGCTTTGGCTCCACCGGCAAACACTACGCGCAAATCAGAAATGGCGCGCCCTTCGATGCCTTTTTTGCCGCCGATGCCAGACGGCCGGAACTGCTGGAAAAGGAGGGGGTGGTTCAGCCAGGTAGCCGCTTCACCTACGCCATCGGCAAACTTGTCCTGTGGAGCCCGGATGCAGGCCTGGTCGACACAGAGGGCAAGGTACTGGAACTGGGAGAGTTCCGCCATCTCGCCATCGCCAATCCAAAACTCGCTCCCTACGGCAAGGCTGCACAGCAGTTCCTCGAGAGCCGTGGCATCTGGAACAGCCTGCAAAGCCGCATTGTGCGCGGTGAAAATGCCGGCCAGACCTACCAGTTCGTCACAAGCGGCAACGCAGAGTTGGGGCTGGTCGCCCTCTCCCAGGTGAAGCGCCCCGGCCGCGCCATCGCGGGTTCTGTGTGGGAAGTACCGCGGAGACTCTACCACCCCATCGCACAACAGGCGGTGCTGCTGAGCGGGAGTGCTGCCGCAAGTGATCTGCTCGCATTCGTCAAAGACGACGAAGCGCTTGCGATCATACGGGGATATGGCTACCTGACACCTTGATGATGATGCGACGCCCGCATGAATGAATCCGATCTTGCCGCACTGGTCATCACGCTCAAGCTGGCTACAGTGACCACACTGATCCTGCTGCTGCTGGGCACGCCGCTCGCTTGGTGGCTGGCGCGCAGCCGGTGGCGCTTCAAGTTTCTGCTGGAAGCCGTCGTGGCGCTGCCGCTGGTCCTGCCCCCCACAGTACTGGGCTTCTATCTGCTGGTGACGCTGGGGCCGCGCGGTCCGGTGGGCGGCTTCATCGAGTGGCTGGGCGGGCAACCACCCGTCTTTACCTTCACCGGGCTGGTGATCGGCTCGGTGCTGTACTCGATGCCCTTTGTCGTTCAACCGTTGCAGGGCGCGTTTGCCGCCATCGGTCAACGCCCGCTGGAGGTCGCAGCAACGCTGCGAGCCTCGCCGCTGGATCGTTTTTTTACTATCGTCGTGCCACTGGCCCGCCCCGGCTTCCTCACCGCCACGGTGCTTGGATTTGCCCATACGGTCGGCGAATTCGGCGTCGTACTGATGATCGGCGGCAATATTCCCGGCCAAACCCAGGTGCTGTCGATCGCCATCTATGATCACGTCGAAGCGCTCGAATACGCGCATGCCCACTGGCTCTCCGGCGGACTGCTGGCGGCAGCATTCCTGATGCTGCTGACCGTATACGCCCTCAATCGCCGCTTCCCTGTTGGTTCCTATGACAATTGAGGCGCAATTTCGCATCGAGAGGGAGGATTTTGTCCTGGATGTCGCACTGGAGATTCCCGCCAGGGGCGTGACAGCAGTATTCGGCCCCTCGGGCTGCGGCAAAACCACCCTGCTGCGCGCCATTGCCGGACTGGAGTCCTGCCGGGACGGATTTCTGCGCGTCGATCATGCGCTGTGGCAGCAGGGAGCGTACTGCATGCCGCCCCACAAGCGCCCGCTGGGCTATGTGTTCCAGGAGGCCAGCCTGTTTCCACACCTGAACGTGCAGCGCAATCTTGAATACGGCGTCAAACGGGTGCCTGCCGCCCAGCGCAGGGTATCGATGGAGCGGGCTATCGAACTGTTGGGAATCGGGCCTCTGCTCAGGCACCGGGCCGATCAGCTCTCAGGCGGTGAACGCCAGAGAGTGGCCATAGCACGGGCGCTGGCGGTCAGTCCCAGGCTGCTGCTGATGGATGAACCGCTGGCGGCGCTGGACCTGACGCGCAAAAAGGAGATCATGCCCTATCTCGAGTCGCTGCACGATGAGCTGGATATTCCCGTCATCTATGTCAGCCACTCGCCTGACGAGGTGGCACGCCTGGCGGACAACCTGGTGCTGCTTGAAACGGGCCAGGTCAAGGCATCAGGTCTAATCGGCGAGATGTTGACCCGCCTGGACCTTCCCCTTGCCCACGGCGAGGATGCGGAGGCGCTGATCGAGGCAGTTGTTGCCGGACATGATGAGCAATTTGATCTGACCCTGCTGGAGTTTTCAGGAGGCCGCTTTACCGTGACGCGCCATGACCTGCCCATCGGCCACCCGGTCAGGGTCCGGGTCACAGCCCGCGATGTCAGTCTCACGCTGGAGCGCCAATCAGGCACCAGCATCCTGAATATCTTTCCGGCAATTATCGATGCGATCACACCTGTCGGCAGTGCGCAGATGATGGTGCGCCTGATGGCCGGCGATGTCCCGCTGCTGGCCAGGGTCACGCGCAAATCGGCTGCGGTGCTTGACCTGAAACCGGGAAAGCAACTGTACGCACAGGCCAAGAGCGTCGCCGTATTGTCCTGATTCAACCCGGACCTTCGGCATACATCCTGTCGATCTCGGCAGCGTAGCGCTCCAGCACTTTCGGTTTCTTCACCTTGAGAGTCGGCGTCAGCAGCCCGTTTTCCAGCGTCCAGGGTTCGGTAAGCAGGGTTGCCTTGCGAATCTTGGCATAGCCGGGGAAATCCTTGAGCTGCTTGCGGATGCGCGACAGCACATCCTTGGCGACCTCTTCACTATTCAGGAACTCAACAGTATAGGGCTTTCCCGCTGCAGTAGCATTCCAGCAGGTTTCATCGACAACGACCAGGGCGGTGAGATAGGAACGCCCCTCGCCAACGACCAGCACCTGGTCGATCATGTCGTCCATACTGATGGCTCCCTCCATATCGGCCGGTGGGATCTTCTCGCCGTTGGAGAGCACCAGGATATCCTTGATTCTGCCGGTGATGTAGATATGTCCGCTGTCAGAGATTCGCGCCTGGTCACCGGTGTGGAACCAACCTTCGGCGTCGATCACCTGCTTGGTTGCGGCATGATTGTTCCAGTACCCCAGCATGACCCCCGGGCTTTTCGCCAACAGTTCACTATTCTCGCCGATCTTTACCGCGATGCCGCGCAGCGGCTGGCCGACACTGTCGGGCTTGTTGTCCCTGTCGCTGTTGGCAGAGAGGATCGGGCTGGTCTCGGTGAGACCATATCCCTGGATCACGTTAATCCCCAGGCCGGAGAAGACTTTGGACACCTCGGCAGACAGCGCCGCTCCGCCAATCAGAACGCTGCGCAGGTTGCCGCCAAATCCCTCGCGAACCGGCTTTCCGACCAGGTGATCAAGCGTGCCGTGCAGCAGTAGAGAGGGTTTCCAGCGGCCTCTCCCCTGGCGTCTCAAAAAATGACTCCAGCCGGTGTTCACGGCTTTATCGAAGAGCAGGCGCTTGACACGCGGGCCATTGTTCAGGCGCTCGTTCAATTTGCCCAGCACCTTTTCGAACACCCGCGGAACAGCAACGATCAGTGTTGGTTGGCGGCCCTTGAAATCTTCAGCAAGCTGGGCGACGGATCTGGCATAGCTCACCCTGGCGCCGGCCATCACCGGTACGTAGTAGCCGGCCGTACGTTCAAACATGTGTGACAGCGGCAGAAACGAGAGAAAGTGATCCTGGCGATAGCAGTCCAGCATGGTCAGCCCTGCATGCGCGTTGCTGAGGATATTCAGATGGTTCAGCATCACTCCCTTCGGGCGCCCCGTGGTGCCTGAGGTATAGACGATCGTCGCCAACTGCAGGCCATCTCCCCGGCGCGGCTGATACCGTTGATGCTCCGACGTCAGCCAGCTGCTGACACGCTTGACGATATCATCATGGCGTTCGCACCTGGCTGCTTCATCCCCTTCATCGAGCAGCAGCACGCGCTGCAGCGGCCCTTGCTCATCCGGTGAGTTCTCGACGATGATTGGCGCCAGGCGTTTCCAGCGTCTGGCATCCTGCACCAGGATCAGGCGGATATCTGCATCATCGATAATATAGGCGATATTATCGGGCCGGTCATCTGTATAGAGCGGCACAACAACGAGTCCCAGCGAGAGCGCGGCCTGCTCGAACATCACCCACTGCGGGCAGTTGCGTAGCAGCACACCTACGCGGTCTCCACTGGCGAGCCCCTCGTTTCGCAGGCTCGTCTGCCAGCGGGCGATATGCTGCTCCATCTCGCGCCAGGTGTAGGTGATCCAGGATTCCCTGTTGCGATCGAAAAAGCTGAAGGCTTCGGCATCCGGCGAGCGATGCACCCGCACAGTGAAGAGACCGTCCAGTGTCCGCGCCTCGTCGACTGAGATAATATCTTCACTCCACAGCGCCATACCCTACCCCGCAGTTAAAACTATTGTTAAAATACCTTTCAAATCCTACCATCAACCAGCAGGCAGTAGCAGAGACCCATGCATATTTTTCTCAATGGCGAACAGCGCACGATTGACGCAGGCGCCACGGTCGCCGACCTGATCGTGGAACTGAAGCTGGCTGATCAGCGCCTGGCCGTAGAGGTCAATGAGGAGCTGGTGCCGCGCTCCACCTTCGACGACTACCATCTCAAGGGTGGTGATCACATGGAGATCGTCAATGCCATTGGTGGTGGCTGATAGGGAATTATTCAGCGGTCACAATCGATTACCGCAATGCAGGGTAACTTCTCAATAACCCCGTGCATGTGAAAACAACGCAATCGCAGTTCAATCGCGGCCAGAAGACCGCTCCTACAACTGCATGTTGCGCCGGATGTAGGAGCGATCTTCTGGCCGCGATGATGCACGGGCCTTTTGAGAAGTTACAATGCAGGAAATTATTGAAGATTTACAAACAGAGTTACCACCTATTATGAATTCAAACGACACCTTCAGCGTTGCCGGACGCACCTTCAGCTCCCGCCTGCTGGTCGGCACCGGCAAGTACAGGGACATGGATGAGACCAGGGCAGCCATCGAAGCGAGCGGCGCGGAGATCATCACCATCGCCGTGCGCCGCACCAACATGGGACAGAACAGCGATGAGCCCAACATTCTCGAGGTGCTGCCTCCCGACCGCTATACCATCCTGCCCAACACGGCCGGCTGCTATGACCAAAAGGCAGCTGTACGTACCTGCAGGCTGGCGCGTGAACTGCTCGACGGCCACAACCTGGTCAAGCTGGAGGTGCTCGGTGACGAGAAAACGCTGTTTCCGGATGTGATGGCCACCCTGCTGGCGGCGGAAGAGCTGGTCAAGGATGGCTTCGACATCATGGTCTACACCAATGACGACCCCATCATTGCCAAACGGCTCGAGGAGATCGGCTGTGTTGCCGTGATGCCGCTGGCCGCTCCCATCGGCTCCGGCCTGGGCATCCGCAACCCGCTGAACATCCGCACCATCGTAGAGAATGCCACTGTGCCCATCCTCGTCGACGCCGGCGTGGGAACAGCCTCCGATGCAGCCATGGCAATGGAGCTGGGCTGCGACGGCGTACTGATGAATACCGCCATTGCAGCGGCAAAGGATCCCGTGCTGATGGCTTCGGCGATGAAAAAAGGGATCGAAGCAGGGCGGGAGGCGTTTCTCGCCGGGCGCATGACGGCAAAACGGTTTGCCTCAGCCTCTTCGCCGATCGAGGGCTTGTTCTTTTAGTGTCACACAAGCCCCATATCTCCCTGATCTGGGCCATGGCGCGCAATCGCGTCATCGGCAGAGAGAACAAGCTCCCCTGGCATCTGCCTGCCGACCTGCAGCACTTCAAGCAACTGACGACCGGCAAACCCATCATCATGGGGCGCAAGACCTGGGAATCACTGCCCGGACTACTGCCCAACCGCCGCCACATCGTCGTCACCCGCCAGCCGGACTATCAGGCCAGGGGCGCCGAAACCGCCGCGAGTCTCGACCTGGCCATTAAACTCGCCGGCGACGTCGACGAAGTGATGATCGTCGGCGGCGCCACCCTCTACAAGCTGGCGCTGCCGCTTGCCGACCGGCTCTACATGACCCTCGTTGATGCCGACATCAATGGCGACGCCACATTTCCCGAGTTCAACCTGTCACAGTGGCGGGAGGTCGCCCGCGACGATCAGCCCTCTGATAAGAAGAACCGCTACGACATGGCTTTTGTGCAGCTGATCAGAAAACAGTAACCAGTATGTGTATTGCCCGATGGTTTTTGCAACCAACACCAACAGGCTAG